>JAAYAC010000069.1 GCA_012719535.1 Syntrophomonadaceae bacterium
GGCTACGGGGTCGCCGGGGGTCAAGCCTTTCTATTAACCCTCGTTACCGGCGAGCAAAACGTGGAACGAGCCATCAAGATTATCAAGGCCAATGGCGGCCGGGTCTAGGCCGCCGCAATCATAAGTGCCCCTTATCCGCCAACTGTTCTTCAGCCTCAAGCCCTATCTCGGGGATTCCCCGGCCACCAGCACGTAAAACTGACGCTGGCGGGGGCCGTCGAACTCACAGAAGAAAATGCCCTGCCAGGTTCCCAGCACCAAATGGCCTCCTTCCACCGGCACATTGACCGACGAGCCCAGTAAACTGGCCTTGAGGTGGGCATCGGAGTTTCCCTCACGGTGCTGGTAGTAAGCAGCGCGGTAAGGGACGATTTTTTCCAGGCCCTGTAGTATATCCCGGGTCACACTCGGGTCAGCGGCCTCGTTGATGGTGACCGCGGCAGTCGTGTGGGGCACGAAAACAGTTGCCAGGCCATCCTTGACTCCCGATTGGGAGACCGCTTCTTGTACCCGGGAAGTAATTTCCACCATTTCTGTCCTTGCTACGGTGGCAACTGAATAGCGATACACCTCTTACCCCTCCGTTTACGTTCCAAACCACGTCTCGTATACCTACTATTTTACTGCTTGTCGGCGTCCTTTTCAGGAAACTTGATACGTAAATTATTTCGATTCCAATTGGTAGTTTTTCTGCTATAATACATTGTATACAAAATAGTGGTCTGACCACCAGAACACCTGATGGCAGAGAGAGAGCGAATAGGATGCTGCAGGTAATCGAAAGTCTGCAAAGAGTGGTAGTTGTTACCGGGAGTTTTGGCAGTGGTAAAAGTGAGTTTTCCCTTAACCTGGCCATTTCGATGGCTGAAGAGGCCCGCAAACTTGGTCAGGTTATCGCTCTGGCCGATCTTGATATCATCAACCCGTATTTTCGTACCCGGGAGGCATGTGCACTCTTGGAGGAGAAAGGCATTAAGCCTATAGTCCCCTCACCTGAAGTTCTGTACTCGGACCTTCCCATCTATGGCCCAGGTATCCATAATCTTCTGCACCAGGATGATGTGAGATTAATCCTGGATGTCGGTGGCGACGAGATGGGCGCCACCGCTCTGGGAAGCCTCTCAGGTGAAATAAGCAACAGCGAGCATAGTATGGTAATGGTGGTCAATCCCTACCGCCCCTTTACCCATGACGTGGCGGGTATTGGCCGGATGGCCAGGGGTATCGAAGCGAGGGCTCGGCTGAAGATCCACGCTTTGATCAGCAACCCTAATCTTGGTCCTAATACTACTGCCGAGGCGGTCATGAAGGGACACCATATAGTCCGGGCAGCGGCAGCGGAACTCCGATTGCCCGTGGTGGGATTGCTGGTATTACGCCGGTTTCTGAAACTCTGGGAAGACAGACTGGTGACAGAAGCAGGGAGCATTCCCGTCGTACCTATAGACATCCACCTGTCTCCCTGGTGGCTGCAACAAAAAATGAGATAGCGGGTTTACTGTCACCCGGCGCGAACAGATAACAGCAAGTCGCCCGTTTACGCTGGATGGCTGTGAATCCCAGTCGAAAGACAAGGAGGTTGGGGAGGAGTGTTCCAGGTTAATTTCTTGGAACAGTACTGCAAAGGTTGCGGGCTGTGCGTTCACTTTTGCCCGAAGAACATTATTGTGCTGGCCCAGTACACCAACGACCAGGGCTACAACCCGGCCACGATCAATGACATGACCAAGTGCACCGGGTGCGCCCTTTGCGCTCGCATGTGCCCGCACGTAGTCATTGAAATCGTGGAGGGGGGCGCGGCATGAGCGAACAGATCCTGATGAAAGGAAATGAGGCCGTGGCTGAGGCGGCCATAGCGGCTGGTTGTCGATATTTCTTCGGTTATCCTATCACCCCCCAGTCGGAGATTCTTGAACAACTGGCCCGGCGCCTGCCGGAGGTGGGTGGAGCTTACGTGCAGGCGGAAAGCGAGGTGTCAGCCATCAACATGGTCTTCGGGGCAGCAGCGGCCGGGGCCCGCGTGATGACGGCGTCATCCAGCCCGGGAATTTCATTGATGCAGGAAGGCATCTCCTACATAGCCTCGGCGGAGCTTCCCGCCGTCATTGTCAACATCATGCGAGGAGCACCCGGTCTGGGCGGCATCCATCCCTCCCAGGCGGATTATTTTCAGTCGGTAAAGGGAGGCGGCCACGGAGACTACAAACTGATTGTGCTGGCCCCGTCCTCGGTTCAGGAACTGATCGACCATACCATTCTGGCTTTTGAAATGGCCGAAGCATACCGGACCCCGGTGGTCATCTTTGGCGATGCCATGATGGGGCAAATGATGGAACCGGTGGTTATACCTGATATTGAACCCCTGCCTCCCAACCGGCCCTGGGCCACCACCGGTATGGAAGGACGCGGGCCCAATATTGTTCACACCCTTTACCTGCCCGCGGATAAGCTGGAAAACCACTGCAATCGCTTGTTTGCTAAATACAGTGAAATAGAACACAACGAAAAGCGAAGCGTGGGCTACCTGACGGAAGACGCCGAGATCCTGGTGGTCGCTTACGGCATAATGAGCCGGGTGGCCAGAGCGGCAGTTGAAATGGCCCGTGATGACGGTATCAAGGTGGGAATGTTCAGGCCCGTGACCTTGTGGCCTTTTCCGGATAACGCCTTACAAGCAGCGGCACGCAATGCTCGCGTGGTAATAGCCGCTGAGATCAGCATGGGTCAGATGATAGAGGACGTTCGTCTAGCTCTGGGAAACCGAGTACCCGTCGTCCTGTTCAATCGCATCGGTCTGGTTCCCAATCCGGACGAAATCTACGCAGCTATCAAGAGTAAAGCCCGGGAGGTGAACGCCAATGGCTAAGAAGGGATATATGCGCCCGCCGACCCTGTTGCAAAAACCATGGCATTTCTGCCCGGGATGTAATCATGGTATCGCCCACCGCCTGGTAGCAGAGGTTATCGACGAGATGGGCCTGCAAAACCAGACGGTCGGGGTAGGCTCGGTTGGCTGCGGAGTCTTTTCCTACGAGTATTTTAACTTCGACGGCATCGGTCCCTCGCACGGGCGCTCCCCGGCTGTAGCTACCGGAGTCAAACGGGTTTTGCCGGACCGCCTGGTCTTTACCTACCAGGGTGACGGTGACCTGGCGGCCATCGGTACCACAGAAATGGTACACTGTGCCGTCCGGGGTGAAAACATCACCATAATCTTCATTAACAATACCCTTTACGGCATGACGGGCGGGCAGATGGCTCCCACCACCCTGATGGGACAGGTAACCACTACCAGCCCCCGGGGACGGGGCAGAGAGCAGGGGCTTCCCTTCCGGGTGTGTGAGATGCTGGCAACCGCCGAGGGAGCAGCCTACGTAGCCCGCGTAGCCCTCTTCAACCCCGCTCAGGTTAACCGGGCCAAGAAAGCTATCCGCCGGGCTTTTGAGACCCAGATGGCCGGTCTGGGCTTCAGTATGGTGGAGATGCTTTCCGCATGCCCTACCAACTGGGGCCTCAGCCCATTGGAAGCCCTGAAATATGTGGAAGAAAAGATGGTCCCCACTTATCCGCTGGGTGAGTTTAAGGTACCGGAAGGAGTGAAGTAACGATGAAAAAAGAGTTTCTTATCGCCGGATTCGGTGGTCAGGGAGTATTGTCCATGGGACTCTTTCTGGCCTACGCCGGAATAGACGAAGGCAAAAAGGTCTCCTACGTTCCTTCCTACGGAGCGGAAATGCGGGGTGGAACCGCCAACTGTTTAGTCACCATCTCCGACCGGGAGATAAGCTCGCCGCTGGTGTCTGACCCCGGTGTAGTGGTGGTAATGAACCAACCCTCCCTGCACAAGTTTGAACCGGTAGTACGGCCCGGAGGAGTACTCCTCATCAATGCCTCCCTGGCTCACCGCGAGGCACAACGCCAGGACATAACCTCGTACTCCATCCCGGCCCAGGAAATCGCTAACCAGGTGGGGTTACCCCGCGGAGCCAACATGGTTATGCTGGGGGCACTACTGGAAGCCACGGAGGCGGTTGACACCACCGCCACTTATAAATACCTGGTAAAAACCTTCCGGGGTAAACACCTGGACAAAATGCCGTTGAATATGGCGGCTATGGAGGCTGGCGCGGAATTCATTCGCGGGTGCCAGGCAACAAGTAGTAAGACTTCCATAGCTTGACTTTTTAGTTTATTACGCATACCGTGTTTTCTTCCCACCGGCCGGCAAGAGGCCAAGTGTTGTGCTATAATAACCGTGATAGGATTGGGCTTGGGCAGAGTGCAACAAAGCGGTTTCGTTTGCGGTCAGGAGTGCCATATGAACCAGCAACGGCTAATAACCAACCTCCTGCGCCTGGTGGAGGTACCTAGTATTTCAGGCAGCCGCGCGGAACAGGAAATTCCCTTCCTGCTCCGCGATTTGTTGTTAGAAATCGATTACTTCCGGGAACACCCGGAGCAGATCTCCCTGTTACCTGTCGCTGAGGACGGCGGGGCACGCTGGCTGGTGTGCGCCTGCCTCGAAGGGAATGGGAATTACAGTGATACCGTGGTGCTCCTCAGCCACTACGATGTGGTGGACATCTGCGGTTATGGCCAGCTGGCCAAATATGCCTTTCGGCCCCTTGACCTGGCCCGGCAACTGAGACAAGTGTCCCTGCCACCGTCTGCCGCATCGGATCTGGCAAGCGGTGACTACCTTTTCGGGCGGGGCGTGCTGGACATGAAATTTGGTATCGCCTTGCACATCGAGCTGCTACACCACCTGGCGGCCCGCCGCTCCACCCTTCCGGGAAACATCCTTTTTCTCTCCTTACCTGACGAAGAAGGCGACTCCGCCGGCATGCGGTCCGCGGTCGGGGAACTGCTCAAGTACAACTCTTCCGGTAAGAATCTGTTGGCCGCCATCAACTCGGAGCCTCAATTCCCGCGCTACCCCGGAGACGAGAACCGGTATATCTATACCGGAACCGTGGGTAAACTTCTTCCCCTCGTGTACTGCCAGGGGCAGCCGGTTCATGCCGGAGAACCTTTTGCCGGTCTTAACCCCAACTTGATGCTGGCCGAAATAATCCGTCATATCGAACTCAACCCGTCTCTGGCCGGCCAACTGCTGGGCGAAAAGTGTCCTCCCCCGGTGTGCCTCGGAATGAGCGACAACCGGACGGGGTATTCTGTACAAACCCCACCTTCGGCGTTCGCCTACTTCAACGTCATTACCCTGGACAAGGACCCGCGCCAGGTGATGCAAACCCTGAAAAACCTGGTCCACACTGCGCTGGCCAGCGCCGTCGACCGGGTTCGGACCTCGGCCCACCTCTGGTCGCCGGTTGACCTTCATACGACTGTAACCTGGGACCCGCCGGTGTACAGCCTGGATGAGTTTCTGGTCCTTTGTTCGCACGCCACCGGCAAAACCCCGGCAGTATTGGCTAGCGAAATCACCGCAGAGCTGGCGGCAACAGACCTGCGTGAGGCCACCGCCGAATTCGTCCGGCGACTTGGCCGGTTCAGCCCGGTAAAAGGCCCATTCGCCGTAATCGTCCTGGCGCCACCCTATTACCCCCACAACTACCTGACCGGTTCGCCCGGCGACCGCCGCATCGCGGAGGTGGCCGCTCGCCTGGTAGAACGCTCCCGGCAGCAGCATGGTGAAGGCTTGAGCATATCTCCGTTTTTCCCCGCCCTCTCAGACATGAGCTACCTGCGCCTTGCGGGAAACCCCGACGCATCTTTTCTCACTGCCAACACTCCCCTGTGGGGTTCGCGCTACCGTGTTCCCCTCCAGGAAATTGCCGCGCTTTCCCTGCCTTTTCTAAATATCGGGCCGCTGGGCAAGGACGCTCACCAGTTCACCGAGAGACTCAACCTTCCCTACTCCCTCCGGGTCACTCCTGATCTGGTGATGTATGCCATCAAATTTCTTCTCAACCTTGATTACAGTGACAGAGAACCATTCCCTCTGTCATCCACACATAAGAACTGTTTATGTAGGTCAACCTATTATCAGACTCAGTAATTCTATCCCGAGGAGACGGCGTCATTTGCGTAAACAGCCACCGTGCAACAAACTGGTGTCCGGGGACGGCATCAAGGAAGAGAATCACTTCAAACAGTACGTGCTGGAAGGTTTTTGCGCCCAAATCCACCTCAAACTGTGGTTGACGGGCATCATCTTTGCACTGGCCACGTGGTTCCGTTTTGACCTGGGTCACCTGCTCATGCTGATGAACTTGTTAGGTATAAGTCACATGGGTTTAACCTACTGGCAACTGCGCAGCGATGGCGGCCCCTTGCGTGGAGCCATGTTTCGTTTCAGCCTGTATACCATGCTCGCGTTTGCCGCCACAGTCACGGCCTTTATAGCATCGGGCAAAACCGCAGCCGTGCACACCGGCTACTTTACGTACACCCTGTTCAGTATTGATTACGTGTTTAACCTCTGGGCAATGCTTACGGGAACGGGGGCCGAAAAATCCGGGTAACCCTCATAGCCGCTAGGGTTCCATTCCTACCGGTTGCCTCACCTCTGCTTTACAAAATCCGGCCACAGATTCACACCGTCGTTAAGGCCGTCGTCAAGCATAGCAAGCGGGGGCTGAGTGCCGGACGCGGATGTGTGCTATAATTCAATTAACCGCCTGATTAGGCGGTGTTTTTGTGGTCGGGAATAACTCGTGTAAGTTTTTGCCCGAGACTGCGTAATCACAGGTGAAGGCTCAGTGGGGAGGCGTCATAGTGACAGCTGGCAGTGATGAAAAGCTGGCCTGTGAGACCCTGCGGGGAAACCAGGAAGCTTTTGAACAGTTGGTACATAAATACCAGCAACTGGTGTTTACCATTGCCTATCGCATGGTAGGACAGCGTGAAGAAGCGGAGGATATAGCCCAGGAGGTTTTCATAAACGTTTACCGCAAGATGTACCAGTTTGATACTTCTAAAAAGTTTGCTCCCTGGATTCAGCGCATCACGGTAAACACCTGCATCAGTCACATACGCAAGAAGAAAAAGGTCGTTTGCCTGAACTATGATGATACACTTATGACCTGGGAGAACCCGACCGTGCACGTTGACTATGAGGATCCATCAGTGGTGTACGACAGGAAGGAACTGCGCGAGGAGATCAGCCAGGTACTGCTGCAGATGCCGGAAAGCTACCGAGCTATGATCATCCTGCGCTACCAGCTGGATCTAACCAACCAGGAGATCGCCGACGCGCTCGGCATTAGCCGGGAAAACGTCGAAGTTAAGATGCACCGTGCCCGGAAATCATTGCGAAAGTATTTGTTGCAGAGACGCGAGGAAAGGAGGGATAAAGATGAATTGCCAGCAAGTAGATAAGCTCCTCTACCTCTACTGTGATAATCAGGTCCAACCTCACCTTCGCGCTGACATTCGGGAACACCTACTAAACTGCCCTGCCTGCCGAAATAACCTGGTACTGGCAGAAATGGAAAATGAAGCTCTCCGCTACACCGGGGATATTCCCTCTCTGAGTGCGGACTTCTGCAAAAGAGTAATGCTGCAAATTGAACGTGAGTTTGGTGGCGGTACCGCCGCCCGGCCCCGTAACCGGCTGCAGGTGCTTAAACGTTTCTTCTCCCGGGGGAGCAACCTGGCGGTAGCCGGGGGGATTACGGCTGCGGTCTTACTGTGCCTGGTTCTGGCAAGTCCCATCCAGCTCCCCGGCCCGGGGCACAAGGTCACCGTTTCCGACACGAAGGCTCCTCAGGAACCGTTGCTGGCGGGCTCCGGAAAAAACAAGCCCAATCTGGCCGGGAATAGAGAAATGGAAAGCACGCTATCCGGCAGTACACCAAACTATCAGGGAAGCAGCCCGCCCGCAAGGAACCCGTCTGCTGGGTCGAGCACCCCGCAGACGGCTTGGGAGGCTCCCCGGTATTCCCGACCGGAGGCGGGTATAACTTCCTACAACCGTGGAACGGCGGGCAAAACGGAATTGCGCAAAACAGCCATAACCGAAACACCTTTTATCCCCCAACCCACCTACTTGCCCGTCGGGTATGCCCTGGCCAGGGTAGAAAACGGGTTGGATGACGTGCTTATCCTAACCTATGAGGGTATTAGTGGAAGCATAGCGGTTAAGGTTACACCTAAAGGGGGTGATAACTCCAGTGCGACTACTGCAGTAACGCTCGCCGACCAACTGCCCCGGACGAGGGCTACCGATGAAAGCCTCGGAGGGGCCGCCACTTCCCAGAAGGTAATGGGTTTAGGCGGAGAACAGGAGGTTTCCAGCCCGGAAACTTCTCCTGCCTTCGCCACCATAACCTGGAACGTTAATGCCCGCGGTAAGATTTATGAAGTTCAGGTTACCGGGACTCTTCCCCCGGAAGAGCTGGCGCGCATAGCAGCCTCGTGCAAGTAGAAAGGAGGAAAGGCATATGTTTAGAAGGCTGAAACGGTCTCCCGCTTTGTTGGTTCTGGCAACTGTGCTCCTGGCAATGTTTACCCTGGGAGGATTCAGCCCTGTGCAAGACATGGCCCTGGCGGACTCCCCCACCTCTGGTGGAAACGCCCCAACCCTGGTCGTGTCTGGAGCCGGGACGGTTTCCGTAACACCGGACCAGGCCAAGGCTACCGTAGCAGTGCTCAGTAACGACAAGCTTCTCACCGTCGCCCAGGAGGAAAACTCCAGCGTCACTAGAAAAGTAATTGACGCACTGGTGGCGGCAGGCGTCCCCGGAAATAATATTGAAACAGCTAATTTCTCAGTGTGGCCCCAGTACTCCTATCCCGGGGAAAAAGATCGGGATAGGCCCCCCACCATTGTCGGTTACCAGGTAAGGAACGAATTGAACATAACCGTAAACGACGTGTCCAAGTTAGGCAAGGCCCTGGATGCCGCCCTGAAGGCGGGGGCAAATGAAGTCGTCAACGTCTACTACAAGAAGGCTGATACCAGCCAGGCTACCAATGAAGCCCTCCAAAAAGCCTGCCAGGAGGCCATGAAGAAGGCTAAAGCCATTGCCGGGGCACTGGGGATGCAATTGGGTCCCATAATCACCGTCCACGAAGGGACCAACAGTGACAATTTGCGTTATCCCATAGCCATGAGAAGCGAAGGTGTGGGGGGAGCCGGTGACATTCCCATCCAACCCGGTCAGCTCCAGGTGCAGGCCAATGTTACCTTAACCTTTGCCTTGAAATAGCCGCGCCCGCCGTCCGCCAACCCGTGTAATAAATGTCTCGCAAAACGCGCATCCTCTTCATTAAGGAATATGTGAGGAGGATGTTGTTTTGCAGTTTTCCCCCTTCGACCTGTTCTGGGTGCTGCTGCTGCTCGTTTCTTTCTGGCCCTTCTGGAAGCAGCGCAGCCTGCAGAGACAAAGATACCAGGCGCTGGTAACCATTGAAAAGGCCCGGAATTCCCGGGTAATAACCCTGATACACCGCCAGGAGTTGCTGAGCTTGCTGGGGCTACCCCTGACCAGGTTTATCGACATTGAAGATTCTGAACAGGTATTAAGGGCCATCCGTATGACCCCCGACGACATGCCGATTGATTTGATCCTGCATACCCCGGGGGGCCTGGTGCTGGCGGCAGAACAGATTGCGCTGGCCATCCAGCGACACCCGGCCAAAGTGACTGTTTTTGTCCCCCACTACGCCATGTCCGGTGGCACCCTCATCGCCCTAGCGGCAGATGAAATTGTCATGGACGCGAACGCCGTGGCCGGGCCGGTCGATCCCCAGATTGGCAATTTCCCCGCTTCTTCTCTCATCAAGGTCACCGAACATAAAGATATCAATGAGACCGACGACCGTACCCTGATCCTGGCTGATATCGCCCGCAAAGCAACCGTACAGGTGCGTGAGTTCGTAGCCGAGCTGCTGGCGGACAAAATGGAGGAGCAACGGGCCCTCGAGGTGGCCGAGCAGCTAACCTCCGGCATGTGGACCCATGATTATCCGATTACCTGCCGCAAGCTGCGGGAACTGGGGCTGCGGGTGTCGTGTGAGTTTCCCACCGAACTGCACAACCTGATGGAGCTTTATCCCCAGACTCAACAGCGCCGCCCTTCGGTTCAGTACGTGCCTGTTCCTTATGGTAATCCCCGCCGCCGGCCCATCGAGTAATGCTTGACAAGCAATCCGGCGTTTAATATAATTAGTGTTGCGGGTTGGGTTAGGTGACCCGCCAACCACATAAAGCGCGGCGGTGGCGGAATTGGCAGACGCGCTAGATTCAGGATCTAGTGGGTGTACGCTCGTGGGGGTTCAAGTCCCTTCCGCCGCACCATAGAAATAGCAAGGGTTCGCGAAGAACCCTTTTTCTGTTGGGCTCGGGTTCAAAGCAGGTTCAAACGGCATATTTCCCTTCCACCTGGTTGGTTTGAACCAGAGACAGAAAAAAAGAAGCAGACCCTTGAGTCTGCCAAGATGAGCGGTAGACCAGTGGTGGTTATTCTTCTCTAGGCAACTCGGGTTGGTAGAAGACGACTGGGCAACAGACGCTGACGTTACTTGCCGCAACGAAGGCGAAAACCGCAGCTAGACACGTGCACATGATGGATCTAATCCTGGCAAACATCATATCCCCCCTTTCCGTACAAGCGTTGTTCTACTTTTAGAAGAAGATTGTCCCAAACTTGTATATAAGCATGTCCCCATGAAGTCAGGGTGAAGTTCTGCCAGACCATCCCGACCAGAATACCGAGGGCAAGAGTCTTTTCCTGGAGCAAGTGGGCTGTACCCCAAGAACACAACAGAAGCAACGCCACGCTGGCGCTGGAAACAGTTTGGACTTGAACCTCAGTTGTGGATCAGTCACCGGTTTAACCGGGTTACCCGCAGGCACACGCAAGAATATGATGACGGCTGATATAGACGCGGTAAACCAAAGACAGAGGCTAAAGTACTGCACAGGAATCCTGTCCACGATACAGCCAAGCAAAAGGAAGGTGATGATGCCGGTAACCGTGCAGCGGTAATATGCCGTGCAGTGGGCTCCCCCACTGTATGCGCGGTACAGGGCAGCAGCAAGAAGCACCGCAGCTACTTGCTCAGATATCTTAAACAGTGCGGCAATTCCCACAATTACAGTCACTTGCAGTATAGCTCCCAGGAGCAATTCAATGCCAAACCGTAACCAGTCTTCACTGAAGGAGCGCCCCGCATATCTAACTAAAACTCTCGCTATTCTCCTGGCCAAAAGCTTCACTGGCCGCCTTCACCTCCATGGGAAATTCCACGGAAAAAACCACCGTGTCATCGACGTTCTCCACCTTAAGCCTGCCCTTATATTTTTCGACAAGCTGCCGAACGATGTACAAACCCAAACCGCTGTGCGGCCCCTTCTTGGTACTGAATCCCTTCTGCAGGAGTTTGCCCTTAATATCTTCACCAATGTGGCCGGGGTTGGCGATCGTAAAATGGTATCCGTCGTCTGCCTCGAAAATCCTTGCCCGAACTACCCGCATATCTTCCGGGAGTGACAAAACGTGCTCGAAGGCATTATTAATCAAATTGCCGATGACCCGGTTTAACTCATACGCGGGAACCGCTATATGCGCCCAATTGCTCTCTACGGAAAGCAAGAACCTGATCTCTTGGGACGTTGCTGCCGCCGATTTCAGGTAGAGAAGCGCCGACAGGCCGGGCTGGCCCGGAACCGTGAAGTGTCCGGTAAATATCGGTTCCCCTAAGAGTTCTTCCAGGTATGTGCGTGCCCCTGCGGTCTCTCCCAGCTGCAGAAACCCGGATAGAGCCTGCAGGTGGTTCACCAGGTCGTGTCTTTGGGCCATGATTGACGTATACAATTCATCCATAGCGCTGATGTACTCGGCTTGGACCTTGTACTGGTTCTCCTTTTCGATGAGCGATATCAGCTGCCTGATGACCAGGCCCACCATCAAACCTGCCGCCAGAATGCTTACATTGGAGATGATTCCGGCAATCATTGTCGGCAACCCGCTGAGATGGTAGCTGGTGTTGATAGTAAAGATGATAACATTGCACCAGGTCTGAACCAGAATTATGCCGAAGAATATGATGACAAGGAAGGTAATTCTCATGTCTCGCGCCCGGGTATACGGGGTGGCTGTTTCCCCCCTACCGCGGTTGAAATCGGCAATGTGCCAATTGAACTTGAGGCATAAGAGTACGATAGCCAGGCAGACAGCAACCTGCGGGAGGGCCATCAGGACGCTGATCACCGGGTCGCGCAAGGCCACATCAATAGGCAGGCCCAACAACTTCAGGAAAAGGGGCATGAAAACCGCTTCGCCTATGGTCAGGGCAAGCGTCCCTAAAATGCCGGCAATTGCAGCAGTCGAGAGGCTCAGGTTCCATACGATCATGATGGTCGGGACCAGTAACAGCGTGAGGATGATGAAGTGAGTGCCGTGAAAGTCAATACTGGTGCTCTTCAAAAAAACGGCCAAGGTGGCATAGCACAGCCCCACCAAACCAACTTTATTAAGTTTAGGCCTCAAGTTGAGCAACACCAGTCCCAGCCAACTGGATACTGCGCCGGTCATAAAACTGTTAACAAATACCACCCAGTATTCATGCAGATACATAGCCGACCTCTTCCATTTATATACTTGTATATGAGTTCTACATTGATCAACCGCTTCCTCTTGCCAAGATGTCGTCAATCTTCTACACAATTCGACAAGGCGGGGCATTTCCCGCCCAGACAAAAACAAGCGGGCGGCTGCTTGAACAAGGACCCTGTTGACGCCAGGGGGAAGAAGAGAAGTTAGATGATTCCCAGCCGCCCGCTTGTCAGTAACTGTGGCTCTACTTACTTCCTGCTACTCCAGAGCTCGCACCAGGTCAGGCAGCGCGTCTTTGAGGTCGGCCACCAGCACATAGTCGGCCATCTGGTTCATATAGGCATTGGGGTCACTGTTTATGGAGACTATGGTCTTGGCCTCACGTATCCCCACCGTGAACTGCACCTGCCCCGATACGCCCAGGATTAAGGCCAAGTCCGGTTTGCATATCTTGCCTGATAACCCGATTACCCTTTCTTCTGGCAGCCACTTCTTGTCCGTGGCCACCGGTTTGGAGCAGGCCACTTCCCCTCCCAGCACCGCAGCCAGCTTTTCCGCTGCCGGCAGGTCAGCTTTGTCTTCCAATCCCTGGCCAACCACCACCAGTGTTCGCGCACTGGCAATATCCACTGTGTCAGCCGCCTTCTCCCGGGTTTCGACAAGCTTAATGCCGGATGGTTTCGTTTCCACTTCCAGCTCCTTGATGCTGCCGCCCGCCTTCGGCTCCTGGGGAGAAAAGGCCCCCGGTGAAACCGCCAACACCCTTCGCGGGCCTTTTAGCACCTGAACAGCTACCGTTGCTCCCCCCAGGGCATTCCGGACAAAACCGGTTCGCCCGCCAGCGGCCTCAAGGCCCTTCACATCGGTCAAACAGCCAGCATCCAGCATCTGCGCCAGTCTCCCTGCCAGTTCTTTGCCCCGGCGGTCGGAAGACAATAGCACGGTGTCCGCCCCCAGCTTGTCCACCGCTTGTTTAAGACAAAATGCCACGGCAGCCGTATCCGCAACCAAGAGTCCCGGAGCGCTTATCTGATAGGTTTCCGCCCCTCTTGCCGCCAGCTCCCCCGCCTGGGCGGCATTGTTTATGCTGACTGCCTTGATCTCCAGGCCTTCCCGCACCGCAATTGCTGCAGCTGCACTCAACAGTTCGAGCGCCAGTGCGGTCTTGTCGCTGTACACGAGTATACCCGCCATGTTATCCCCTCCCCATCAGACCTTCAGCCTGCAGTGCTTTTACCAGTTCGGCCGCGTCCTTTACCTTTATTCTCTTGCGCTGCACTTCGGGGGCAAGGTTGCTCACCGTCTCCGTCCCGGCCTCCGGCAACTCCAGATTCAGGTCATCCACACTCATTATTTTCTTGGGTTTCCTGCCTGCCTTCAGTATCTGAGTTACCGAAGGTATACGGGGTTGGTTCAGGTCGGCCACTACGGTTACTACCGCTGGCAGCTTTACTTCCAGTACTTCCTCGCAGTCCTCCAGGGAACGGGTGACCAGGACGCTATCGCCCTGTATCTTTATTTCACTGGCATACCCAACTTGCGGAAGATTTAACAGTTCCGCCACTCTTGAACCTACCTGAGAAGAATAGTTGTCGCCGCTTCCCTCCCCGCAAAGTATGAGGTCCACCTTTCCTATGTTCTTGATGGCCTCAGCTATCACCAGGGCGCTTATCGAACTTTCCAGGGTATCAACTCCTGTGCATACCACCAGGTGAGCTTCATCCGCGCCTGCCGCCAGGGCTTCTTTCACGGTGTCTTCCAGTTCTTAGCTGCCGACGCTCACTACGATGAGTTGGCCCCCGGTTTCTTCTTTACAGCGGGCCCCAGCTTCCAGGGCGTTTTTGTCGATATTGCCAAATGTTAAGGGCACATCATCAAGTACCGGTTTTCTATTCCTGATCCTTATCTGTTGCAGGTCCGGTATCTGCTTCATGGCAACCACTATGTTCATTCTAAACCTCCTCCAACCGTTCTTACCCAAACCTGAACTGTACGCCGGTTCCCCCGTCGGGGTACCTCCATTCCAGCACCTCCGGCCCGCAAGCTATCAAGCAGGTCCCGCACTCCAGGCAACCGTCAACGCTTATGGTTACCTCGCCGTCCGGGTTTTCGCTATATAACCCCGCCGGGCATACCAGAATGGCCTTTTTCAAGCGCTGGTCCTTTGCTTTACCCTCTCTGATTTTGATGTGGAACTCTCCCCCTTCTTTGAATACGTTCAGCCCTAATTTGGCCTTTAAGCCCATCACCTGGCTCATATCTTTTTCAACCTCCTGTAATCCTTGAACAGTGCCCCCAGTTCTTTTATCCCCAGGTGCTTTCTTATGGTCGGGTACAGCTTCTCCTTGGGCCCGGCCGGTACATGATACAGGTCTTTCAATATGTTTCCGACCAGCTCCGGGTAATACTGAAAGAAGCGAGGGTTTTCCAGCACGCTTAAGGATTCCCTGAAGTTCTGAAAGTCGGACAGGACAAAACTACCCTCCAACAGTCGCCGGTATTCGCTCAAAGTGGTGCTGCTGAAGTCACCTTTCTGATAGGCATTCATTACTGCCTGAGCCGCATAGTAGCCGGAAGCCATGGCGTATTCCATGCCTCTCACGGTAACCCCTATGTTCATGGCCAACCCCGCCGCGTCTCCGGCTACCAGTATCCCATCTCCATAAAGAGCGCCCATCGCTTTCAATCCGCCTTCCGGTATAACATGGGCCGAGTACTCGACTGTTTCCCCGCCTCTAATAAGCCGGGCTATTTCGGGCCGCTGCTTAAACCTATCTAATAAGTCGGGAGCGGCTACGTCCGGTTCTTCATTACCCAGTGCATCTATTCCCACTACTATTCCCAGGCTCAGGCTGTCCTTGTTGGTGTAAAGGAAACCGCCCCCGAACTTGCCCGCCGTCACGTCTCCCATGAAGAGCCGAGCTGCTCCCTCGTCCCCTTCCAGGTTGAAACGGTCTTCGATAACCTGGCGGTCCAGTTCTATTACTTCCTTAATGCCCAGGGCGTAGTTGCCTGCTTCATAAGCCTTCCTGAGCCCCGCTTTTTGGGCTACAAAGGACAGTACCCCGTCGCAGGCGAGCACAACGCTGGCCCGGAGTTCTTCTCCGCCGGCTCTTACTCCCCTGACTCTCCCGTTTTCAAGGATAACATCATCCACCCGGCTTCTGGTTACCAGCATGGCTCCTTTTCTTTCCGCCTGCCTGGCCAGCCACCGGTCAAGTTTACTCCGCAACACGCTGTAACTCTGGTACGGTTGCTCGTTCAACTCTGACCCGTCGTATCTTATGGTTATAGAGCGTTCTTGGGCCATCAGGCTGACCTCTTCATGAGCAATGAACCTCTCCAGAGGGGCTTGCTTCCACAGTTCGGGAAACAGTTCCCTGACCGGGCTGACATAGATGCGACCCCCGGTTACGTTTTTCGCACCACAGTAGTCCCCTCTTTCCAGAAGCAGGACTTCCAGCCCTCCGGACGCCAGGGTATATGCTGCCGAAAGTCCTGCCAGTCCCCCTCCGGCAATGATAACGTCAAAGCCTTCGCTCACTTCATGCGCCGCCATCGTTTCTACTCCTTTGCTTGCACTGAACTCCACCATTACTAGCTGAATAGTATATCCCCGGCCACAATGATCTTTTGCATATCTATGACCCCCTCGATCTGCGGCCCCATAGCAGCATCGCGGTACAGCCGGGATACTTTGTAATCGACCATCAAGCCGTAGGAACCATGCACATCAAGAGCAATGCGCGCTGCCTGAACAGCATTCTCGGCCACTATGACTTTCGCCAGGGCCGCTTCCCGGGCAAAATCACGATAGCTGCGAGGATTGTTGGCCAGGCACCCCAACCGGTAGGCAATCCAGCGGGATGCTTCATATTTCATGGCCAGATCAGCAATTCTCAACTGGATGGCCTGAAACTTGGCAATCGGTTGGCCTCGGTGGGTTTTCTCCTTAGCATACTTGACTGCTTCCTCGTAAGCGGCCAGGGTAGTCCCCAGGGCGACCGAGTTCATGCCGATCTTACCGAAGGCAATTCCGTACTGCAGGATGGGGTAACCTTCTCCCGACTTACCCAGCACATTCGCCAGCGGAACTCTTACATCCTTCAGGTAAATGTCGACCAGGTCCCCTCCGTGCCAGCCCAGCTTTTTCCATGGTTTGGAAGTTGAATACCCCTCACAGAACTTTTCCACTATGAACGCCGTGATCTTGCCGCTTTCCTCATCCCGGGCAAAAAGTACCATGGGACCCGGATAGGTGCCGTTGGAGATGAAGCGTTTGGTACCGTTAATCACATATCCATCCCCGTCCCGAACGGCTGTGGTGGTAATCTGTTTCGGGTCCGACCCTGTACCTGGTTCCGTAAAAGCAAAGGAGGCGATGTGTTCTCCCCGGCAGCACTTGGGCATGTATTTTTGCTTCTGCTCCTCGTTTCCAAAGTTATTTATTGCTCCCAAACCCAGGCTGTGTGCGGATATAATCATGGCTGGCCCGCAGGAAACCCGGGCAATTTGTTCAAGGGCCAGTACATAGCTTTCGTAACCGGCACCGGCTCCGCCGTAGGCTTCCGGCATGGCCAGGCCAAAAAGATCAAGTTCCGCCAGTCCCTTGATTATTTCTTCGGGAACCTTGTTCTCTTTTTCAATCCGTTCCACCAGCGGTTCAATATACTGTTCCGCGTAATCACGAGCCATCTTTTGAATCAGTAGCTGTTCTTTGGTCAGTGAAAACTCCATTCTCTCTCTCCTTCCTTTTTTGGTTGCTTGAATATTCCTTTTGAAAAGCCATGACCGCCGTAGCACCATGCCAGACCATAGGCTTTGACGATAGGGGTATTGACTTCCAGGAATATTCTCGCTTGCCTGTGAAATTTCGGATCGGACTGAAGCTTTACAACGTCCACCCACCAGAAGTTTGGGATGATTATGGTTCAGAAGGCTTCAATAGCAGGATTCTTGAAACATGACATGCTCTTTCTTCTTTTATTCTGGACCTTAATCGAAAAGAAACTGGCCAATTGTTCTGACCATCGATCCTATAACACTCACCTCCCGCCCCAGGCCCGTTATCAGGTATTGACATTTAACCGGCTAATAGTCCCATTGCGTATGCGGAATTACAGCCGACTACAACCATGTTTATTGGTTGCACACACAAGAACACATTGCTAACATCATATGTGTTCATGTGTTATCTATTTGTTAGTTAACACGTACCACTATTTAGACAGGTTGTCAACAGAAAACAGTAATTTTGAGTAGAGTAAAAGTATATTCGCTACGGCGGTACAGACGGAGGCAGCTTAAATAGACTTGACAGCCAGCTAGGCAAGGGCCTTTAATTATAAAGGGTTGTATAA
>JAAYAC010000070.1 GCA_012719535.1 Syntrophomonadaceae bacterium
ACCAGTATCAGCAATCCCTACGCTGGCATTACCCAGATCAGGTCAGCGGGTCAGAACCATGTTCTTTCTCAGCCGGGCCACCGGCTCCCCGTTGCGGTATTCAGTTAACTGGTACGGACGCTTTTCCGGTTTCCCAGGGCAGCTGGCCATTCGGGCACCACCATGATACTCGCCCCGGGTGATTCCAGAGTACTGCTTTAGCATCAATTAATCAAGCTTTTGTGGTAACTTTTATGTGCCTGCTTCACGGGGCGTTTGCCCGGAAGGCACACTTAACGGGGCGGCACCTGCCAGGCTGCAGCACATTTCCGTAAAGACGGTCTCCAGTCCCCGCCTTTGTGCGTGGACAACGGTAGCCTCGTCCGGGTAAGCAATGACGTTGACCCCGCAGTCCACTGCAATCCTCTCCACACGGCGCTTGTAAAGCCCTGGAGGGCGCGCACATCCCATTGTTATGGGGATATCCGGATTCCGTATCCTGGCCATGGCTGTGGTGAGAGCCACGTGGTCAACTGGCGGCGGCTCCACGTTCGCCATGGCGGTGCCTCCGGTCGGGGTCAAGATCACCAATACCAGGGCCTCGGGCTCCGCCTGCCGGATCATCTCCAGGGCGCGGGGCTCCCCCAGTATAAGGCCGAAGTGCAGGCCGATGACTATATGCGGTGCTATGGCCAACCCCACCTCGCGGCACGCCATCATCGAGTCAAAGTAGTCCCGGGGTGTACGGTTCAGGTGATAAACTTTCCTGATGGTATCCTCGTGGCCTATCACGTCCAGCAGCACCTGGTCCACCCCCGCCTCCCGCAAGGCAATGGCCGTCTCCTTTGTGATCAACCCGCCGTGTACCAGCACCCGCAGCCCTCTGCTCCGCGCATAGGCCATGGCCTCAACAAACTGAAGCAGCGGGACTTCTCCCTCACAGTCCGCTCCCCCGCTGACCAGGATCCCGCGGCATCCTCTGGCCACCAGGCCATCCACCACCCGGAGCATCGCGGATGGAGTAGGAACCGGCAGCATCGTCTGCAGGAGTTTGCCTCCGCAGTGCGCACACCTGCAAGCACAAGCCTGGCCGGTAACACTGAGGTTGACAAAAGAATCCCGGCGGTTAGCATAGTACCGGCTGGCATAGTGTTTAGCTCCCGGCACCGCCAACCACATGGTTGGGGCATGTTTTTGCCTGATTGCCCAGGCTTCCTGTATAAGCCCGTCAATGCCTTTCATCTTGTCCAACCCCGTCCCATATCTGAGCACGAATCGTTTCAACATCTTGGGCCCCGGGTGCAAACGGGTAGTTGCGCATCGGTTCGCTGGCACGTTCGTTGCCAAAAGGCCGGTTGCAGGCTACCGTTCCGTCTTGACCCGGGCAGCCGGAGGTCATGAAAGGTATCCCTTTGGCTACATATGGTTCAATGTCAACACCGAAATCGACGACCCGCCCGGCGGGAGAAAACCGCATCACCCCGGCGGAAATAATATTCTCGTTAATCAGGTACCGCGCCAGCTGTACTCTCCGGTACTGCCCCAGGGAAGGCTGCGGGTGTTTCTCCATGTGGCTGCCCGGCTCGGGGAAAAACGAGAACAGGTGGGTCAAGGCCCCCATTTCATGGGCTCGAGCGATAATGTCAATCATTTCTTGTTCGGTTTCGCCCAAACCCACAATAAGATGAACTCCTACCTGGTAGGGCCCGAATACCTCCACCGCTTCCGCCACGGTGTGCCAGAAATGTTCCCACCGGTGAGGCCCGCCAACCCCTTTGCCGCGGTGCTTGGCGAACAACTCCGGAGTAACTGCATCCAGTGCTATGCCAACCCGGTCAGCACCCGCCTCCTTGACCGCCTTCAGGTCGCTCTTGCCCTTCATCACGGTCGGTGCTAACAAGCCGCTCACCGGCAGAGCGGTGTCAAGTCTTACCCGGCGAATTATGGCACAGGCATCGTCCAGGGCGCGAGCACGGGTAACCATGGATACACAGACTCTTGCAAAAGGATGGCGCCTGGTTCGCAGTCGTTCCAGAATTTCGCTCAGCGAATAGGTGGGCCATTTTACCCGGATAAAGGTCTGGGAGGCAGCGTCCACCCGGCGGTTCCGAGCTAATCCGCAGTAGCTGCAGGCCGCGAGGCATCCGTTGGCGTAGGTAAGCAAGAGGTTAAGGCAGGTACACTGGACACCCCGCAAGAACCTGCCCGGCTCCAATCCCAGGCAGATGGCTCCGGCCAGACTGGTTTGCACGAATTCGGGGCTTTCCTGTATAGGTTGCATGTTACTCCCTCCCTTCTAGGTTGCCGGAAAAGCTGAGCCAGGTCCGCTTGATCAAGTTCGCAAATCGTTCGGGGTGGCAGGTCCAGTTGCGGTCGCATTCCTCCCGCTGCCGGGCCGCTTTCTCCAGGTAACGTCCCAGGAGTGACCGCCACTGCCCAGGGTACTCAGCTAACCGGCTTATGTCTCTTTGGAGTATTGCCTTTGCCGCCGCTTGCCCCGCCAGTTCCCCGCTGACAATGGCACTCATGATTCCTCCTCCGGTTACGGCATGCGTGTGGCCGGCCGCGTCACCCACCAGCAACATGTTGTCACGCTGGATGACCGGTAGAGGCCCGCCTACGGGGATGAGCCCTGCCGTGCTGCCCAGGGGGGTGCCTGCCAATTTGCCGCTGGCTACCATACCTTTGATAAAGTCGCTCAGCAGGGCCTGAATCTCGTGCCGAAAGCTCATGTTTACGCCGACCCCGACGTTGGCCGTATCTCCTTTAGGGAACAACCAGGCATAGCCACCTGTATACCGGGGGCAAAAATACACGTCAGTCGATGACTGTGGCTCACACAAGGGCATGCGGTACTGCAGACCAAGCATAAAATTCCGGTTCTGGCTGCACATCCATTTGCCCACCGTGGAGCGTGGGCCGTCCGCGCCGATGATGACCTGGCAGGCTATTTCCACTTCCTCCTGCCCGCTCCTGTGCACGATTACTCCCCCGACGGTCCTGGACACAGCCTTTGCCCCAAGCCATAACTCGGCTCCCGCCTCCTGGGCCTGCCGTATCAGGCCGCTGTCAAATACGGCCCGGTCCAGCATGTATCCCGGGGCGGCCAGGGAAGAAACCAGTTCGCCGTTAATAAAGGTGAGCATGCTCTCGATTTTTTGCACTATACAACCGGGCATGAGGCGGGTGTAACGCCTTACCGCCAAAGGCACATATTCCGCACACTGTACCGGGGTTCCGGGCCGGGTCTTGGTGTCCAGCAGAAGAACCTTGACCCCCAGTCTGGCGGCCGCTTCTGCCGCTTTAGCCCCTGCCGGGCCGGCCCCGATGACTACTACATCATAGTGCCACTTGCTCATTCTCATCACCGGTCCTGTTTATGGCCAAATACAGAGCATGATAGAAGTCGTCGGCTTCCACGCCGGGAATCCTGACTTCGTTGCGGGCAAAAAACTCCCGGACCGTCTTTAGAACATCGCTGGCTCTGCTAGAGGAGTTCTTGAGCGCGGCCTCAAGGTCCAGGATACTCCGTTCGGGATAGGCGAAAAAGTCTCCCGTAATGAAGGCGCTCTTGATGCGGCTGCGGGTACGGTCAAGCCTCAGCGAGACTCGTATCAGCCCTCCCGGGGTCTTGTATTCGGCCATGCTCAAACAGTTATCCCGGGGTAGGGTACGTGTACCGCGGGTCCATTTCTCAGATTGGAACCGGGGCAGCTCTTGCGCCAGCATTTGTTCTTCCTCTCTGGTCAGCTTCCCGGGTTCCAGCTTTACTCCCAGCACTTCGGCAAACCCCTCTGCCATGGCTTGCTTGATAGCCTCCATCGGCGGCAGGTAGCCCAGCACCTCCCGCAGGCAGGTTACCCTTTCCTTGAATGACTTCACCTGCTTGTCTTCCAGCTTCTGTACCGGAAGCTTTAAACACCTGACCATGGTATCTACGTCAAAGTCGGTCAGGAGAGTTCCCTGGTACAGAAAAGCATCCCCGCTCTCGGTGCCACCGGTGCCCGAAATCTTCCGCCCGTCTACTTCTATGTCGTTGGCGGGACGGTAGCGAGCTCTTACCCCCAGACGGGCCAGACCGGCCACCGCACATTCACACATCAGGCGGTACATATCATTCAGCCGTACCGGAATACCCGGTGTATCTTTGCGGGCAAACACCTCCCAGCCCAGTTGCCCCTCATCCCAGTAAAGGTTCCCTCCTCCTGTGAGGCGCCGGTTGATTTCGATTCCATGTTGACGACAATACTCCTCTTCCACCTCCAACTCGACTGCCTGGTGGTAACCTACCAGCACGCAGTGCGGGGAGAACTGGAGAAAACGCAGGGTGTTGGGAACAATACCCTGGTTGCGGGCGGCCAGTATCACCTTGTCCAAGGCCATGTTGGCAGCAGCCGGCAGAGACCCGGTGTCGAGCAGGCGCCAGGTGGCACTCATGATACCACCTCATCTTCCTGCTCGCGACGAACCTGCTCCTCCACCCACTGCTGGTAAGCCACAGCATCCATCAAACCCTCGGTGGCACACGGGTCGTGCAGTTTTACCCTGAGCATCCACCCTTCGCCGTAAGGGTCGCTATTGACATTGCGCGGGCTGGTTTCCAGCTCGCGATTGCTCTCCATCACTATTCCGGAGACCGGGGCCACCAGGCTGCCCACCCATTTGCCCGACTCTATGGACCCAAAGCTTTCTCCCCGTCGGATGACCGCTCCCGCCGGAACAAGTTCCAGATAGAGGATGTCTCCGGTAGTGCTCTGGCCGTATTCGGTCAAACCGAGTAAGGCCTCGTCACCGTCCAGCTTCACCCAGTAGTTGTCATGGCTGTAGAACAATGTCTCCGGAATTTGCCACTTCCCTGCTCGCATTTTTCCTCCTCCTCGATTAGGCATTCTTTACCCCCCTGGATTAAGGCCCTCCAAAAGAGATAAACCGACCGCTCACCCATTCTTACTTCGAGGGCATCGACCGCGCTGGCGCTGCCTCGGAACAGTCCCCCGGGCCGCCTCTCCACGTTGCTTCCTCCACTTTCCCATTCTTAAGCAGTACCGTCATGCTCCCGCGGCGACCCAGCCTGCGTTCCGCCAGATAAACCCCTTCGGCGATCTTAACCCGCCGTTCCGGAGTTTTTCTCCCCGGCATGTTCAGCCAGTCAGAGGAGGTCAACCGCTCCCGGACTTTGCCGGCCGTCCTCATCAACTCTTCGTCCGGGCGGCGGGGAGTAAGCCTGCCCAGTAGCTCAGCAAACCCGGCTACCAGCGCCTCTTCAAGTTCACCGTGCGTTACCGACCCCACCGGCATCCAGTCCGCCAGGGTAGTCATATTGTCTCGCATGGCCTTGCGCAGGCTCCGGCGAAAACCCGGAGACGGAACGCGTAGAACCCGACTCATGGTGTCAAAGTCAAAATCCAGCAAGAGGTTGCCGACATAAGCCGTTCCAGGGCCTATGTCACCCGCCGCATTGCCGGAACACTTGCGCCCGTCAGCTATCAAGTCGGCAGGGGGCCTGAGCCTGGCCGGCAACCCCAGGGAGCGGTATACCAGAATGGCTGGCTGCAAAAACCTGGGGTAGAATCGTTCCCGCCGCAGGGGCAACAAAGGGTTATCCCGGCGCAGTACCAGTTGAAAGAACAACTGGCGGCAGTCCAGGTACACCACCCCACCACCGGTCTCCCGCCGTATGAGAGGTAACCCCCGTTCCCGGCAGTAGTCCAGGTCGATCTCCTGTTCGAGGTCATCATGTAGCCCCAGGCAGACATAAGCGGTGGTGGGATAACATATGATCAGGCCTTCTCTTCCCAGTATGGCCAGGGCATGGTACAGGCATTGTGACTCCCACCAGCTCACCGCTCCCAGGTTGTAGAGGTGCATGGCCTACCTCCCTTAATAGCCTCTGATAACACCAACAGGCATTGATTTACACTGACCTTTTCTTTGCTTTCGATATGACTGTGTGTAGCTGGCTCATATATTCATTTACCCGGTTGGCCTAACGGGCCCAGCAGTAGCCTGATGCCCGCTGCGCAGTGCCCGCTGTCCCGATAACCCCTGTCCCTATTAGCAGCGTAGCCGTAATTCTGACAATTTTAATCCCCTATATTGCGTACTGGTTGGTCTCTCAATCATGTTGGCATCCAACTCAAACATGATGATCAAGGTCAAGGGCTTAGCCATGTATAAAGCCCGTGTTTTTCATGTTCATGTCAGTGTTCATCAGTGTCGAGTGTCTAAAACAGCTCGTCGCCGCTCTTGAATTCCAGGCCCGGGTGGTTGTCGAAGCGGACCACCCCCACCACGGCTTTGCCCTCGACCGCCTTCTTCACCGCGGCCGTGCCTTCGATGCCAAACCCACCACACAATTCAATTGCGCCTACACCTTCATTGACCAGTTCTTTCGCCGCCTTTACCGCTACCTGGTAGTCCTTCACCCCTACCACGGTCAGTTCGACTACCGGAGTCTTCACCACCGCCCGGTGTTGCCGGGCATCTGCCTCGGGAGCCACAAATATGAACGCCGCCTTCAATCCCATTTCAATGCACTCCTTCACAAGTTAAATCCCCGTCTAGATTCATCCCATAGCTTCAAGAATCAACTGGCTTATATCCATTACCCGCACCGGCAGGCCGGCGGACCGGATGGCCGTACTCAGCATCTGCTCGCATTGCTGGCAGGCGGAAACCACGATGGTCGCTCCGCTTTCCTTGATTTCTTCCACCCTGAGCTGCGCGATGGTGGCCGCGAGTTCCGGGTCGACACTCTGCAGGTTACCACCCCCGCCACAGCAAAGTGAATCAGAGCGGTTATGGGCAAGTTCAACAAATCTAACTCCCGGGATGCTGGTGATTATCTTACGGGGAGCATCATAAACCCCGCTGTTGCGTCCCAGGTCACACGGGTCATGGTAGGTAACTACCTCGTCCAGTTCATCGAGTTCGATACCTTTCTCCTCCACTAATCGCGCCAGGTATTCCGTGGTATGCAATACCTCAAGATCATACCCGGCCAGCTCCGCCTGGCTCTCGTGCTTCCAGACGTGATAACACGAAGCACAGCTTGCCACCAGGGTATGAATACCAAGTTCCTTTATTTTATCCACATTGTGCTTGGTGAACTCCCTGGCATCATCAGCGAAGCCGCTGCTAATCAGGGGAAAGCCACAGCACCATTCCTCTCCCCCCATGGTGGTGAAATCAACCCCAGCCTCACCAAATATCTCGGCGATAGCCAGTGAAATCTGTGCCGCCTGAGGAAAGAACGACGACACACAGCCGACAAAATAACCCACCTCGGCCCCGGCTCTTGGTTCGACCACTTCTGGATCATCCAAATCCTGTGCCCACTCCAGGCGATCGTCATTACTGAATGTCGAAATATTCCTGTTGACCAGAAGGGTATTTCGAATATCGTCATAGGTCTTGGGGCCTTTGCCACTCTGAGCTATACGCTTCCGCAGTTCCAGCCACAGCGTTCTCGTATCGATACCCGTTGAACAAATACTTGAACAGGCCCCGCAAAGGGTGCATTGGGCCACCCGTTGGACAAATTCATCGCTCAGGCCGTCCTTTCTCCCTTTGGCAAAAATGTCCTTGGCCATACTGATTTTCCCCCGGGGAGAAGCTGATTCCCATCCAATCACCCGGTAGACCGGGCAGGAACTCCGGCAGTAACCGCACCGGCCGCATATCAAAGCTTCATTTTCCAGGGTGGTGAACCGGCTTCCTTGTTCTGCGCTCATCCGCTACCACCTCTTCCTGCCGCCCGTAGTATTCCGGCCATGACATCCATTCCCATGCCAAAAATATAGGGATTCATCAACAGCGGGGAGCGGTAAACCTTGCCGGGGTTCATTGTGCCTCTCGGGTCCAATGTTTTTTTGCGTTCTCTCAGTCCGGCCAGACGTTTACGCGAAAAAATGCGGTCAATATAGGGGGTATTCCATAGTCCCACCCCGTAAGGACACCCGTGGTGGCGGTAGCCGATATCATGAATTTTCTTGACCAGGCTGAGGTTGAAAATATACTTAAGGGTCTTGGTTTCGTCGGTATAGAACATGGTCATAACCGTGGCGTGTTCAGGTGTAACCACGTGCCCGTAGGATATTAGATCAATCCCGTACCTCAAGGACATTTTGTTGATGTCAGCCAGGTAGCCCGCCAATTCATCTGCGGGAAGCCAAACCTCTCCACCTAGCACGGCCGGTCCGCCGCGTTTCAGCCGCAGGGCCTTAAATCTTTCTTTCCATTCCATTTCAGCAACTTCGTTCGGCAGCATATTGATTGATTTGTTCCCCGCAGCCATGGTCCGAATAATATCTTCGGCCTGAGCCAACTCCCGGTCGGTTCCCTCATAATCGATCTCCAAAATACACCCATCCTGCACGTCACCCGGGGTAAGGCCCAGGTCGTGCATGGCCCGCACGCATGCCGGGTCGGCAAAATGCAGGTTGTAGGGTGTGACGGAAGCATCTTTCAACTCGGTCAGCACCCGGGTCATTTCCGGTACGTTCGTAAACTGGATAAGGAAGTGTTTCATGGGGCTAAGGCGGCGAACTTCCAGCTCCAGCCAGGTCACTATACCGAGAGTACCCTCAGAAGCGGCAAACCAGCTCAAAGGGGGATCCGTATCCCGGGTGACCACCCGGACCTCGCCCGTAGCCAGCACAACTTCGGCCGCTCTTACCTGTGACAGCAGGCTGCCGTATTTCAGGCTGCCGATGCCATAGCCCATCATACAAAACCACCCGCCGATACTGGCTACCGGAGCGCTGCTAGGATAAGATTTGACGGTTAAGCCCCGGCGGTTGAGGTAGTCATCGAGTTCGCTCCAGGTGGTACCAGCCTGCACCGTAACCGTCATCCTCTCCTCGTCCAACCCCACCACGCCTCTGAGCAGGTTCAGGTCCATAACCACACCACCCTTGACGGGAACCGAATCGAAGTATACGGTGGAGGCACCTGCCCGCGGGGTTACCGGAATATTCCCGGCCCAGGCGGTCCTCAGTATTTCGGCAACCTCCTCCACGTTGGCGGGACGCACCACCAGATCCGGCATGGTATTAAACAAGGGATCCACCAGGAGGGCCGGCACCGGCGCCAGGTCCCGCGAATACAGGCTGCGTTCGAACGGGGTATCGGTAGCCCTGTCACCGTATTTGCGCTTTATTTCATCCAGTACTTCAGCTTTCATTTTCTCCCCCCTAACCGGACCTTACTGTGCATGCTTGGCAATCTCCTCTTTCAGCCACTCCACGGCTTGGTCCCCGTGAAGCAGCGTTTTCAATCCTTCCGTGAGGTCCGCCGGTTCCATGACCGCGATCCATCCTTCACCGTATGGATCCGCGTTCAACGGCCGGGGGTTGGCGGTCAGATCCTTATTGACCTCCACGACCTTGCCCGCCAGCGGCACCGCTATTTTCCCCGCCCATTTGCCTGATTGCAGGCTCGCCAGGTTTTTCCCGGCCTCCATATCCTTACCCGCCCGGGGCACCCGGATGAAGGTTATTTCACCTGCCAACTGCTGCATGAAGTCGGTTATGCCGATTCTTATCCTGGACCCCTCCACTTTGACCCAGGCGTGGTCGGTGGTATAATACAGGTCATCCGGCATTTCATACTCGTCAATCCTGGCCAACCTCTTCACCTCCTTTCCTTTTGGCAACGGTTTTGTAGCCTGGCCATCGTCTGACCGGCAAGATACGAGCTTCTTACCAGCGGTCCGGCGTGAACCGCGGCAAACCCCATTTCATACCCGGTTTCCTCCAAGCTCTTAAAGGTATCCGGGGTGATATACTCCACCACCGGGAGATGCCGGGGAGAAGGGCAAAGATACTGCCCCATGGTCACCACCTGGCAACCGGCTTCCCGAAGGTCTGCCATAACCTGGACAACTTCCTCGCTGGTTTCCCCGAGCCCCAGCATTAAGCCGGACTTGGTCAGGATGCTCCCGCCCGCTGCACCAACGCGGCGCAAGAGGTCGAGCGACCTGAAGTATACGGCCTGCGGCCGCACTGAAGGGTAAAGGCGCGGGACGGTCTCTACATTGTGGTTGATAACATCCGGCCCGGCCTCGATGACCTTGTATAGCGCCTCGGCTTCTCCCCGGAAATCCGGAATAAGCACCTCCACCGTCGCTTCCGGAACTTCCCGCCGCAGTGCCCGGATGGTAGCCGCAAAATGCCCCGCACCCCCGTCGGGCAGGTCATCCCGGGTAACCGAGGTCACCACCACATGCTTTAATCCCAGTTGCCGGGCAGTTAGCGCCACCGCCTGCGGCTCATTCTCGTCAACCGCTGCCGGACGCCCATGGGAAACGGCACAGAACCTGCAGTTCCGGGTACATATATCACCGAGGATCATGAAGGTGCAAGTTCTGTTGCCGAAACACTCCCCCATGTTCGGGCATTCCGCGCTTTCGCACACCGTGTGGAGATGACCCGCATCCAGTAGCCGTTTCATTCTCATCAGTTCTTCTTCGTCCGGCACGGGCAGGGTCAGCCACTCCGGCCTATCCAGCCTCATCTGCCATCCTCCTTAATTCTTCCGGGGCTACATCCTCCAGCAGAAGGTCAAAGACCTCACTGAACTGGCGGCGCATTTCCCGGCGTACAGCCGCCATGTCAACCGGGTGCTTCAGGAGCTGTTCCATCGAGGTCACCCCGAAGTTCGCAATCCCACAGGGAATGATCAGCGAAAAATGATGCATCCGGGGACAGACATTCAAGGCCACTCCGTGCATGGTAACCCAGTGCCGCACCCCTATTCCTTCTGCCGCGATTTTGGTCGGCCCCACCCACACGCCGGGGTAGCCCGGCTTGCGCCCGGCCGTTATGCCGAAATGCTTCAGGGTCAGGATAATCACTCTTTCCAGCCGGCGGGCGTAGGCATGAACGTCACGCCCGTAGCCATTGAGGTCGATAATCGGGTAGCATACAAGCTGTCCCGGCCCGTGATAGGTGACGTCTCCTCCCCGGTCGGTTTCATACACTGCTATGCCTTGCTGCCTCAGCAGCTCCTCGCCAGCCAGGATGTGCTCGAAACCGCCTTGACGGCCCACGGTAAAACAGGGCTGGTGTTCGAGAAGAATTACCGTGTCCGGAATAATCCCCTTTCGCCGGGCCATATTGAGGCTTTCCTGCAGCCTCAATATGGTGCCGTACTCTTCAGTACCCAGTTCCAAACAGTATCCTTGCCCGCTCATGCCATCGTCCCCACCTCATGGCGCGCCAACCCCATCACTCGAACGCTTCCAGAGCTTTCATAATCGTGGTGGACAAGTAGGCCATGGATGGCGACCCGCCAAAGGCCACGGCCACTGCGGCCGCTTCCAGAATTTCTTCCCGGGTAGCCCCTTCGTTCAGGGCTTGCTTGACATGAATGTTCATGCAGTATTCACACCGGGCATACAGGGCAATGGCCAGCCCGATGAGTTCCTTGTACTTCCTTTCCAGTTCACCTTCCACATAACAGGCCTGGTCCATCTGGACAAAAGCCGCGCTCAGTTCAGGTAAGTCTTCCCCTACCTGAGCCATCCCTTCACCCAGTTCCGCCATCATTTCGTTAGGATCCTTCGCCATTACTTATACCCCCCAGTGTTGGTTTTAGATGAATATCTTGTAGGGTTGTTCGATTAACCCGAGCAGTACGGCCAGAAACTCTGCGGCCGGCGCCCCGTCGATAACCCGGTGATCAAACGACAGGGAAAGCCCCATCATGGGCCGGACAACGATCTGCCCATCTACCACCACCGGTTTGTCCACCGTGCGCCCCACTCCCAGGATGGCGGATTCCGGCTGGTTGATGATGGGGGTAAACCAGTCCACTGAGCCATAAGCCCCGACGTTGGTGATGGTAAATGTTCCACCGCCCATCTCATCCGGGTTCAGTTTATTCTTGCGCGCCCGTTTGGCCAGGTCCCTGACCTCTTTGCTGACCTCGGCCAGGCTCTTCTTGTTGGCGTTTCTTACCACCGGCACAATCAGGCCATCGTCCAGGGCTACGGCTACTCCGATGTTGATATCCTGCAACACCTTGATTGCGTCGCCGTCCAGGGTGACATTGATGTTGGGTTTCATTTCCAAAGCCCTGGCAACTGCTTTTACCAGTAAGTCGGTAATCGATATCTTGTCCTTGTCCTTCACCCCGTTGTTCAGGGTTTTGCGCAGGGCTAACAAGTTTGAGATATCCACGCTCACATGGTGCGTTACTTTGGGAGCGATAGACCAGCTATGCGCCATGTTGTCCCCAATGGCCCGTCTCATACCTTCGTACGGAATGACCTCAAGGGTCGGGCGGTCATCCGCGGCAGAAACACCCTCGGCGATGGTCTTTTCTACATCTTCTTTGGTGATGCGTCCTTCAGGGCCGGTTCCGGTAATACGCGTGTAATCAATACCATTCTCTTCCGCCAGTTTCCGGGCCGCCGGGGAGATCTTCACTTTCTGTCCCGCCGCCGTCTGGCTTCCCGGGGTAGCACTCCCCTCGGCCGCGGCTGACGGTGGCGCGGCCAGTATGGCGGAAATGTCCTCACCAGGCTCACCAATGACGCCCATTAGCGCGCCCACCGGCAGTTTAGTCCCCTTAGGGGCGACTATCTTCAACAAAATGCCATCAGCGGGGGCCTCTACCTTGTTGGTGATCTTCTCGGTCATCACCTCGACAACTGCTTCCCCTTTTTTCACGGCATCGCCTTCGTTCTTCAGCCACTTGCCCACGGTTCCCGTCTTCATGGACAGTCCCATTTTAGGCATGCTAATTACTGTCGCCATCTACACTTCCTCCTTTAGCCTCCGCACGTGTTTCGCGACCGCGTCCCCTCGAAAACAGCCCCGGAGCGCCGCTTCCCGCAGCGCCGTTCTCATATCTATGACCCTGGGCCCGTCAAAGGTAAGCTTTATTTTTACCTCGTCGCCTTCCCTTACCTCTATTTCCCTTTCCCCGTCCAGAGCTATCAAACACGGTACGTCGGTCACCTTTATTTCCTCGTTCAATTCGATGCGCCGGTAGTCTTTTACCCTCAGCGGCTCCACCAACCCGGGAGCAATGGGTGCCAGCAAGTTTGCCTCACCCTGGTCTACTTCCATTACCAACCCTCTTTCCTCCATTACCCCCACAGGCTCCAAAACACCGGCAATAGATGAAATCCCTATATTATGCGCCTCGCCCCGGGTTACCACAACCTGCCGGATACGCTCGGCATCCCATACCGCCCGCGAGCCAACAAAGGTGTCTTTCAGTATTACCGCATCGATAAGGGCAATATCAACCGGAATTCCGTTTTTGTATATGACCAGTTTTTTGGTCGGGTGTATGGCCGGCGGCTTACAGGCCAGGCCCCGAGCCACAACACCCGCCGCCAAACCAGCTGAAGTTCCTTCTATCATTTCAGGAAACACGTTATTGGTTCCAGTGGAAATAGGGAGGAGAGGAATCTCGCCGCACCCCTTGGCCACCATTCGGTTGGTACCGTCGCCGCCCAGGGTAATGATGCAGCCAACCCCGTACCGGTTCAGTTCCAGTGCCGCCCTGTAAGAATCTTCCTGCGTTCCGGTTAGTTCAATGTCTGCACTGACTATATCCATGGATAGGCGGTGACGACTGCCAATGCCATCGGCGGCTCTGGGAACAATTCCAAAATAATCGGGCATATAGATTACTTCTTCAACCCCCGTAGCGGCCAAAGCCAGTAAAACCCTGCGCACAATATTGACCTTTTCCTGATTGTCGAAGACAGTACCATAGGCTACGAGTCGTCTAATATCCTTACCAGATGCCGGGTTGGCGATAATTCCTACCTTGCTCATTCCTCGTTCTCCCTTGCTAGAAGACTTGGGGTGTCCGAATTCAGGGAGCGTAACCCGCTCCCTGAATTGCGTGTTTGCTAAAACAGGTCGTGTACGGCCTTGATGATTTTCTCTTCATTCGGCAAGTACGCACCCTCTAGCACTGGAGCAAACGGTATTGGTGTATCAGGGGCTGTCACCCGCTTAATAGGAGCATCCAGAAGGTCAAAGCCTTCTTCGCATACCAGGGCCGCTATTTCGGCTCCGAATCCACCGGTCTTAACTGCTTCGTGTACTATTACGAGCTTGTTGGTCTTGCCTACGGACTTCAGAATGGCTTCCTTATCAAGCGGTACCAGGGTACGCGGGTCCAGGATCTCGGCACTGATGCCTTCCGCAGCCAGGGCTTCGGCGGCCGCCAGCGCTTTTTGCACCATCCAGGACCAGGCTATGATAGTAACATCCGAACCTTCACGCTTCACGTCTGCCTTGCCAAGCGGAACCACATACTCACCTTCCGGCACTTCGCCGGGTACGGCCAGAAGTTGCTTGTGTTCAATGAATATTACCGGGTTGTCGTCACGAATGGCTGCTGCCATCAACCCCTTGCCGTCAGCCGGAGTAGACGGCATAACAACCTTCAGGCCCGGTATGTGGGTAAACCAAGCTTCCAGGGACTGCGAGTGTTGAGCCGCCGCAGACATCCCCGCCCCGCACGGTGTACGAACAACCATGGGCAGCTTGGCCTTGCCGCCAAACATGTATCTCATCTTGGCGGCCTGGTTCAAGATTTCATCCATGCACACACCCATGAAGTCGATGAACATTATCTCCGCAATCGGCCGGAGACCGGCAGCCGCCGCCCCTACCGCACTACCGGCAATAGCGGTCTCACTGATGGGGGTGTCGATAACCCGCTCGGGGCCGAATTCTTCGAATAGGCCTGCGGTTACACCAAAGCACCCGCCGAATATACCCACATCTTCCCCATACAGCAAGACGTTGGGGTCTCTTTTCATTTCCACACGCATGCCGTCCCGGATAGCCTCGGCATAAGTCATCTGTTTCATTCTTCTCACCCTTTCCGTATTATTCTGCATAGACGTCGGTAAAAACGTCCTCAGGGGATGGTATTGGACTTGCTTGGGCGAACTTAACCGCGGCTTCGATCTCCGCCTCAGCATCAGCTTCAATCTTGTCCAATTCGGCCCGGCTGGCGTATTTCAGTTCAATGATTTTGGCTGCCAGCCTGGGAATCGGGTCCTTCTTGAGCCAGGCTTCTTGTTCTTTGGGGTCTTTGTATATTGCGGGGTCGCCTTCAAAGTGTCCCCGGTGTCTCCATGTCTTGCATTCAATCAGGCTGGGTCCATCACCACTTCTGGCCCGCTTGATGGCCTCGGCGGCGGCCTCATAAACAGCTATTACGTCATTGCCATCTACGGCTACTCCCGGGATACCGTAAGCACCCGCACGGTCAGCGATATCCGCCACGTTCATGTGGTTCTTCTGGTTGTTGGAAATACCCCACATGTTGTTCTCAGCTACATAGACCACCGGCAGCCTCCAAATGGATGCCATATTCAGCGACTCGTGGAAAGTGCCCCGGTTGGAAGCTCCATCGCCGAAGAAGCACACAACCACTGCACCGTTTTTCTTGTACTTGCAGGCTAATGCAGCGCCCGTTGCGATGGGTTGGCCGGCGCCAACGATACCATTGGCTCCAAGTATCCCCAGATCGACATCGGCGATATGCATGGAACCGCCTTTACCTTTGCAGTATCCGGTAGACCTGCCAAACAGCTCGGCCATCATGAGATCAATCTTACCGCCCTTGGCGATGAGGTGACCGTGGCCCCGGTGAGTACTGGTGATAAAGTCCTTCTGCTCCAGGTTGGCACATACACCGGTGGCTACAGCTTCTTCACCGGCGTAAAGGTGTACAAAGCCAGGGAGTTGGCCAGCAGCGAATAATTCTGCTGCTTTCATTTCGAACGCCCTGATAGTCGTCATGGTCTTATAAAAGCCAAGCAATTGCTCTTTGGTGAGTTTCATGCGAATTCCCCTCCTTTTTATTTGGGAGACACGATAATCTTAATGTTTTCATCCTTGTTGTTGATCAACTCTTTGAATCCTTTTTCGATGATATCGTCAAGATTAATTCTGCCAGTAATCATAACATCAGCATTCAGCCTACCATCGTTAAGCATCGCTATTACGCGTTCAAAATCGCCGTTGTATCCCAGGGAGCCCTTAATCTCTTTTTCCGGGAAGGTTACGTTGTTAAACTGTATCGGAGTGTCGCTCTCGAATACACCTGCGGTAACAACGATACCCCGAGGCCGAATGCTGGCCAGAGCCACCGGAACAGTCTTATTGCTGCCCACGCACTCGATAGCAACATCAGCGCCCAGGCCATCGGTCAGTCTTTTTACTTCAGCAGCCACATCGCACTGGGTGGGGTCGAGAACAGCATAAGCACCAAGTCTATTGGCGTAGTCTTTACGAGCTTTGGCCATCTCGACAACGATAACCCTTGCAGCACCGGCAGCCTTGGCGCATTGGAGAGCTGACAATCCGATGGTACCTGCTCCGAAGACTACTACGCTATCGCCAGCTGTAACCGGAGCCCGAAGAACAGCGTGCATGGCAACGGCAAGAGGTTCAACCACGGCAGCCTGGTCAAACGGTAGACTATCGGGGAGCTTGTAGAGGGTATAGGCCGGCACGTTTACGTAACGGGCGAATGCTCCATCGGTATGCAGGCCGGTGAAGGCCAGTTTTTCGCAGCAAGGATAGTTGTATCTCTTGCAGGAGTAACACTCCCAGCAAACCTGGCAGGCGTCAGGGGCAACCCGGTCGCCAACCTTCCAGTCGTCAACGCCTTCGCCAACTTCAACGATGGTTCCGGAAAACTCATGCCCCAGGGTTAAGGGGGCAGTTCCGCCGGTAAGGGGGTGAGGTGTTCCGACCGGAATAAAGATTGGCCCTGCTACGTATTCGTGCAGGTCTGAGCCGCAGATTCCGCACCATTCAACTTCAATCTTTACCCAACCTTTGGGAGGAGTGGGTGGTTCAGGTATGTCCACAACCCTAACGTCGTTTCTTCCATACCATACAGCAGCTTTCATCCGATACACTCCTTTCCAGTTCGAGGTGTAGCCATACTCTTATCGGTTGTAATGGTCGTTTTTCCCTATAGTTGCCCCCCCTTTCCCGCGAGTACGTCCCCAACAACTCCCTCGGGAGTAGCTACGGTTGGCAATGCCGGAAAATGAAGAGATTCCCGAGGGTCAGGCTTACGCCGGCTAGCTCAGCCCCAAAGGTTCAATCCTCCACTTCCACGTAAACCGTTAGCGCGGCCACTGCCACCACGATAGTGTCACCTTCACCCAATTCAGGGAGCTCCAGGCCGCGGACAGATAAACCACCTGCTACCGCCTCCAGCTGAGTGGAACCAAAAGGAACGGCCTTCAGGACTTCCTGATGGTTGAGTCTTTCCGGGTAAGGACAGGCGACTTTAACCTCAATATGCATCTGGTTGGGGTTGGTGATACCGATGATGTCAAACATACCGCACAGACAACTGTGGGATATGGCATCTTTCACCGCCTTCTGAGCTGCATTGGTTACGTCTCCCCCATGCATGTCCATTCCTGTACCGATTTCGACAATGTAGCGTTTTAGCACCACTCGCTTCCCCCTTTTCGCCGCTGTCTTGAACTCGTGGTAAATACCCTCGGGAGTTGTACTCATTAGTGTTTAGTGCAAGTACCGTGCCAACTTGGCTGATCCACAAAAGTTTTTCCATAAATCCTTGAATTTGCGCAATATCTCGCCACCCGAGATCTTCATGGTGTTGCCGGAACGTAATGGTCCGTTTACTTTCACAACACCCGGGTTACAACTGCCAGTACCATCAAGCGGTTCGTACTTATTTCTCCTTCGCTTGGTGTACCAATGTTGTCACATTTCTGCTAAGATCGTGTTATTCTTCACCTGCGCCTCGGCTCACCCACATGAGAGCCGCTGCGGTTCCAACAGGTCTTGCCTGGAATCGTCACACCACTTGAAGAACTGGGCCAGATTCAAGAACTCGGGCTTAAACAGGTATTCAAAGGAGACAGAATATCTTTGCTGACCCCCGTCGGGTGATGTTTCCCTACTCCGGCAGCGCCATCCAATACCAACCCGTTGTGTCATTCTGGTCTATTGGTGCACTGCACCTCCTCTCCGTATTCGCCGGCAGTCTGCTCTGCTGTGTCCGCTGTTCAGAGTAAAGAGCAAGTTTCGTGCCAACGTTCAAAAATGCCCCTCTTTGCTTTGTACAATCAACTTCATCTCCCGGTCCAGCGGGTAACCAGAAATCACCGGAAACCGGCAAAAAGCCCGCCGAACCAGGCCTTTTCCTGGTCGGCGGGCTTCACTATCGGGTCTCTCCAGTTGCCTCTGATAACTGGTGTCAATTATTGTCCTACTGCTGTCCCACAGGCGTCCTCCTGTTCCTGTTCGTGTAACAGAAGCTTAACAGGCGCCCCCAAGTTGCAATAAAAAAGTGCTCGAGAAACGTACATCCCCGAGCACCGCTTATCTAATTAATTTCAGTGATCTATAAAGACTGCCAGCCGTGTCTTTATGAGGTTGCGAACCAATGGAGGTTGTTAGCTCCTAATTGCTTATATTATACTGTTTCATTTTACGGTACAACGTATTACGGGAAACCCCCATAT
>JAAYAC010000071.1 GCA_012719535.1 Syntrophomonadaceae bacterium
ATATATTAGAACAAACCGGGGCGGCCGACCGGTTTACTTATAACCGCATGGATGCGGACAAAAGAATATTAAAGGAGGAATGAAATAATGATTATCAACCACAACATTGCGGCGTTGAACACGTATCGTCAGTTGAGCAGCAACAACGTAATGGGTCAAAAGTCGCTGGAAAAGCTGTCGTCAGGTTTACGCATCAACCGGGCCGGGGCCGACGCGGCGGGCCTGGCCATCAGCGAGAAAATGCGCGGGCAAATTCGTTGATTAGAGCAAGCTTCACGAAATGCTCAAGATGGTATCTCGATGATTCAGACTGCTGAAGGTGCTTTGAATGAAACCCATAGCATTCTGCAGCGTATGCGTGAATTAGCTGTTCAGGCATCAAACGATACTCAGACTGACGCTGATCGTGGGGAAATTCAAAAAGAAATTGAGCAGTTAAAATCAGAGATCGATCGCATATCATCTGACACAGAATTTAACACTAAAAAATTGCTTGATGGTTCTTTACAAGTAAAAGGTGAGCTTCCAACTGCGTCTAACTCAGCTAAGTTAATGAGTATTAAGGCCGGAAATGACGTACAAACTGGAACTTATACTGTAACTATTGCAAATAGTTCAGTAGAAGCTGTTAATTTTGAAGATAAGGGTACTGGCGTTACAGTTAGCAACTTAAGAATTGATACTAATTCTAGTGTATTATCTAGAAGTTATAGAGTGGAGATTACTAATGTATCCGGTACCGCTGCAACAGCAACGTTGTATGATGCTAAAACCGGTGAAAAAATAGGTTTGGCAACCAATGCTGATGTCAGTAGTAATGGCTTGACGGTAGGTGGCATTACAATTGCTGCAAATTCGATAAGTTCAGCTGGTTCCTTTAGTTTTGATGTTCAAGTGACTGCAGACGTTCGGATTACAGACGCAGGTAATGTCGATGTAGTAAATAAAACTGGACTCACAACAACTAATGGTGTTATTGAAGTAGACGGTTGGGAGATTGGCGTTGATAGCCAAATTACTAATGAAAATTCTACTGCCAACGTCACAAATAAGGCAATCAACTTCCATATTGGTGCTAACCAAGACCAGACTACTAAGTTGGATATCAGTGAGATGTCTACATCAGCTTTAAATATTGATGGTATAGATGTTAGAACGCAGACTGGTGCTGAATCTGCTATTACAGCAATAAATAGGGCTATTGAAACAGTATCCGCAGAACGTTCTAAGCTTGGTGCTATTCAAAACCGACTGGAGCATACTATTAACAATTTGGGAACCTCCGCAGAAAACCTGACTGCTTCCGAGTCCCGGATCCGCGACGTGGATATGGCAAAGGAAATGATGGAGTTCACCAAGATGAACATCCTCTCCCAGGCCGCCCAGGCCATGCTGGCTCAGGCCAACCAGATGCCGCAAAACGTGTTGCAACTCCTGCGGTAATTGCCGTCGATTACAACAAAGGGGTCTCAGGCTCGTCCTGGGGCCTCTATCTACATAACCGATGAAACATGGAACATAGAGTGGAAAAGTACCTCGACATTATAAGAAGAACATTGGAATTGGCGGATACCTGCCTGCAGGGTCTGGAGCACGCCAAGACCTGCATCAACGAAGGGCGTTTCGAAGACGGCATTATCATGCTCCACGACACCGTGTATGGCTACTACCAAATGGAGAAAGCGCTGGTCCCCGTGCTGGCCAAACTACCCGGCACCACCATGCGTCCCTTTAGCGAATCCCTAAGCAATGCCCGGGACGTCATGGTATCGGTTCAGGCGCGGGGGGAGGGGGCTAATGCCCTGGAGTTAATGCAGTTCAGCGTGGTGCCCGCCTATAAGAGGTGGCACGCCGAGCTGAACCGGTGCCTGCGGCCGTACGTAGCCTTGTAGTCCAATCGCCATACAGAGGATGATGATTATTAATCCCAACGAAGATTATTTCAAACAGAAGCTGGAATGGGTGGCACAGAGGATGGCGGCCCTGGAAGAAATCGAAGCCAGGCTGCAGGAAATGCGCTCCCTGGCCGTATATGCCAGGGATAACTACATAGACCGGGATATGGCCCGGGCGTTCAATACCAGGCTGCAAGTACTGCAGCAGGAAATAATTGAACTTGACGAGCAAACCAGGGTATTCTGTTTGGACTGCCAGTAATGTTCATGCTCACAAACATGGTACATAACAAATAAAAGGAACGGAGCCGACACGAATGGACATAGCCGCGCTGTCAATTATCATGAACCAGATCCGGCTAAAGCAGGACACAGGCATTGCTGTATTAAAGAAAGCCATGGATGCAGCGAAGCAAAACGGCAGCCTGGTGAACCAGGTGCTGGACAAGGTAAACGAAGGGCATAATGTCACCCAGAGCAAATTACCTCACTTGGGCAATAATATTGATACTTTCGTATAGCCTGCCTTTATTTTATTGCTGGCATGAATAGAATATATATTATCAATATATTAGCACCAGCACCGTCTGATTTCACAACCGCAGAAACCCGTATACGGCGTTTTTAAAGGCCTAGAAACGTTTTTAGGTATAAAATTTTACCTTGGCCAATTAAGCAAACCGCCATGGAATGCAATTGCCTTGTCATAACGCAGTTTCTTGTGCAAAAATACATATAGTAGCCGAAGGATGTTTATCCCTTAGGAGGATTCACCCGTTGGAAATCAGCATGTTAATCAGTGGCTTACTGCTGGAATATCTGGCTCAAGCTCAGGATAAAACAAGCCGGGTTAATAAAACAGAAGATAATAGTCTATTTGTTTCCTGTCTAAAT
>JAAYAC010000072.1 GCA_012719535.1 Syntrophomonadaceae bacterium
CCAAATGGTACTTCCCCTTCGCTATTGTCCCGCCATCCTACCATACTGCCTTTTGTTTGGAACAACCAGCACCATGCTGCTACCGACCTACAATATCAAGTTAGCACAGGACCCACCGCAAAATCAATACCGGTTATCGAATGGTCTGTGTCAAGATTCAGTAGGGACTACTCCCGAACTTGTTTTTATATGCATCAACCTTACGCTCCGTGAGGACCGGAAATGTTCTGCAAAAAAAGTTGACCTCATGCATTACATTGGATAATTCGTGGTATAATACAGCTATAATTAATAACCGTTCTTATTTAGGAGGCATTTTCAATTGAATTCATTTCTACAACGACTGGCTGCCGGTGGTTACAGGATTACCCCGCAGCGGCGCCTGATTCTGGAGGTATTACAGCAGGGGGCAAGGCACCAGACGGCCGAAGACATCTGTGCCTCTCTCCAGCAAAAGGAACCCAATATTTCACTGGGCACCGTCTACCGAAACCTTAATATACTCATAAGTCTCGGCCTGGTAACCGGTGTGGATTTTAAGGACGGGCGCATAAGGTACGAGCTAAACGATTCCCACCACCATCACCTGGTCTGCCTAAACTGCGGGAATACGGTTGAATTCCCCGGATGCAACCTCGAGGAAACCCTGGGCGACATTATCGGCAGGACCAGGTTCAAAATAACCGGACACATCCTTGAAGTCTTCGGGTACTGTAGGGCTTGCCAGGAACCGGACGGGAGGTAGAAAAAACATGAGGCAACCGTACTGGGCAACTCTGACCTGGTTAATGGCGCTGATAGTACTGGCAGTTACGCTGGCAGGCTGTTCTACAGCCGCCGAAAAAACGGTTGACAACCCGGCCCAGGCTGGCATCAAGGTTTACGCCAGCGTCTATCCGGTCTACGACTTTGCCAAGCGCATCGGGGGAGACCGGGTACAGCTGGTCTGTATGGTGCCTCCCGGTGCCGACCCCCATAACTGGGAACCGTCTCCGCGTTTACTGGCCCGGCTGCAAGAAGCCGATCTCTTCATCTACAACGGAGCCGGGTTGGAACCATGGGTGGACAAACTGCTCGGCTCCCTGCAGGGAACCCGCCTGAAGACAGTGAAGGCCACCAGAGGCATAAGCCTGCTCGCTGCGGAAAAAGAACACGAGGAGCCGGGTGAACCTGGAGAAACCACGCATCATCATGAACACGGCGCTTACGACCCGCATGTGTGGTTGGACCCCGTGCTGGCCAAGGATATGGCCCGCAACATAGCCAAGGCCCTGGGGGAGGTTGATCCCCAAAACCGGGAGTATTATACGGCCAACCTGGTCAAATTCAACCAGCAGCTGGACGAACTCGACACCTGCTACCGGCAGGCCCTGGCCCGGTGCCCGCGACGCGAAATCGTGGTGACCCACCGCGCCTTCGCTTACCTCTGCCGACGTTATAATCTGCAACAGGTTTCTATAATGGGGATATCGCCTGAAGCCGAGCCCACTCCGGCCCGGCTGGCTGAAATAACCCGCTTTTGCCGGGAACATGAAGTGCAGTATCTCTTTGCGGAAAAACTGCTCAGCCCACGGGTCGCCCAGATCATAGCCCGGGAGGTGGGGGCCCGCGTGCTGGTTCTCGACCCTGTAGGCGGGTTAACTCCGGAGCAGGTCTCTCAGGGCGGTAGCGATTACATTTCCATTATGTACAGCAACCTGGAAAACCTGAAACAAGCACTGGGGTATCAGCCATGAGTTCGGTAGTAGAACTGCAAAACGTAAGTTTTTCCTACAATGGAAGGCCGGTCTTGCACGATATCAACCTGGCGGTTTATACCGGAGATTTTATGGGGTTGATTGGCCCCAATGGCACCGGGAAAAGCACCTTAATCAGGCTGGCGGTAGGTTTGTTGACACCCCACCATGGGGAGGTCAGGCTCCTGGGGAAGGCTATCACCCGTTTCAGAGACTGGCACCGTATCGGGTATATGGCACAGAAAGCCGCCGCTTTCAACACCAGTTTCCCCGCCACCGTACAGGAAATAGTGGAAACCCACCTGCGCGCCCAGGTCCGGTCTGCTGGCCATCTGGATAGCACCACCATCAGGAAAAAGGTGAAACATGCCCTGGAACTGACCGGGATGGAAGAGTTCCGCACCTCTTTGATCGGTGAACTGTCCGGCGGGCAGCAGCAACGGGTCATCCTGGCTCGGGTCCTGGTTAGCGAGCCTGAGATCATGTTTCTTGACGAACCACTGGCCGGCATCGACTACCCGTCTCAGCAGCTTTTTTGCTCCCTGCTGCAGCACCTGAACAGGGAACTGCGCATAACCATCCTCATGGTTACCCATGACCCGACCGTCATTGCCGGCTACATCAATCGCCTGGCCTGCCTGGAGCAGGGTACTTTATTCACGCATGACGGCCAGGAAGAAATAAGGGGTGAGCTGGCCAGAACCATGGACTCACATCACCACCTGGTCTACCACCAGCACCAACTGCCATGAAAATGCTCTGAAACCACGGATGCACACTGACCATTAATTAATAATTAGGACTTGTATCATAACCGTCCTGAGGTTTTCATCCTCCTGTCGGTGTCCGGTACTCAGCTGGTTATGATCCGACAAGAGAACAAACGTATACTGGTGACCAACATTGCCATCTTCAAGGATGGACAAACGGAAGCTGAGTGCCGGACATGAAAATAACGTGACAGAGAACCGTCTCCTGTCACGCTCGAGGAGAATTACCATGGAGATGCTGCAGTATTCGTTTATGCACCGGGCGCTGCTGGCCGGTATTATCATCGGGGTTATCTGCCCCTTTATCGGCATATTTCTTGTGCTGCGCCGGCTCTCCCTTATCGGGGAGGCTCTGGCCCACCTATCCCTGGCGGGCGTGGCTGCCGGACTGGTCGCCGGTATAAACGCTACCCTAGGCGGGCTTGCCTTTTCTCTGGCAGGAACCCTGGGCATCGAATATTTTCGCAAAGTCTACCAGAAGTACGCGGAACTAGCTATCGCCATCCTCATCGCCGGCGGCATGAGCCTGGCCATCATCCTGCTGAGCATGGGCAAGGGAAACACCGC
>JAAYAC010000073.1 GCA_012719535.1 Syntrophomonadaceae bacterium
TTCTTACTTATACTAGACCCGCCCTCGCCAGGCGGTTTTCTCGTGCACGCACCCCTCCGCCTTTTCGGGGTTTCACCCGTCCCGGCCAACAGGCAGGCCATATTTAGCCGGTACAATAACTCCTCCTTCATAAATACCTCTGGTAGTTTTTTCTATCTTTATTTTCTTAGTGCGGGACTGGCGAGGGAGACCCCCGCCCGTAAACACCGTTTAACCGAGCTTGTTGGACCTCCTCCAGATACCCTGGGCCTCGGCTGCCTTAACCAGTTCATCACGAAAATCGGGATGAGCGATGTTAATTAGGCCTTCGGCTCTCTGCCAGTCCGTTTTTCCTTTCAAGCTGAACTTTCCGTACTCGGTCACAATAATATGCGCCACCGTTCTAGGATCGGTGACTATAGCTCCCTGCGACAGCGTAGGTACTATCCTTGACTTGATACTTCCGTCCTTACCCCGATAAGTTGAAGGTAAACAGATGAAGGACTTGCCGCCCCGGGAATCCCAACCGGCCAGCACAAAGTCCAACTGGCCCCCGGTGCCGCTGATATGCCGGGTCCCGAAAGATTCGGCATTCACCTGCCCGTAAAGGTCCACCTCCACAGCATTGTTAATCGTCATGAGGTTATCATTCAGCGCTGCTATCGCAGGCTTGTTAGTATAGTTGACCGGATAGATGGCGCACTTGGGGTTATCATCGATAAAGTCGTAGAGTATCTGGGTTCCCTGGGCAAACGTGTATACCATCTTATAGGGGTCGATGTTCTTTTTCGCTCCGGTCAGTTTTCCGGCTTCATGCATATGGACATAAGCGTCAACCAGCATCTCGGTATGACAACCCAGGTCTTTTAAGTCTGATTGGGCAATCAGCATGCCTACCGCATTGGGCATGCCGCCGATACCTAGCTGGACACAGGCCCCATCGCACATCTCCTCCACGATGAGCTCCGCTACCTTTTGGTCAACCTCGGTGGGTGGTGGAGAGGCGATCTGAGGCATGGGGGGATTCTCTCCTTCGACGATGTAGTCTACCTCGGATATATGGATTGCTTCCTCATACCCGCCCAAACACCGCGGTTGGTTTTCGTTAACCTCAACGATGACGATTTTCGCTCTTTCGCACACCGCTTTGCTGAAAGAACACTGCGGGCCGAAATTGAAGTAGCCATGCTTATCCATCGGTGCGACCTGCAGCATAGCCACATCTATGGGTTCAATCTCCTGGCGAATATAACGGGGTACTTCTGAGTACTTAATAGGGGAATAGTAGACTGGGGCCCCTGCAGCTACCCTTTTCCGATCCACCCCTGAGCGGTGCCAGCTATTGTAGGTGAAAACCTCACCCTTGGGATCAGCCTCCAGAATCTCGGTCGGGTATGGATTGACTACCGTCCAAATCTTAATATCGCTTAACTCATCCTTACGCTTGGCCAGTGCCTTATCCAGAGCTCTAACCGCTCCATTGAATTCACCATAGTCAATCCAATCCCCTGATTTGACTACTTTAACTGCCTCGTCGGCCGTGACCAGCTTCTTTCTGTACTCATCCATCAGACCCAATCCGACCCCTCCTCCTCTATCATGGCAACGCTTGTTTATATACCATCAGTAGGCAGCCGGCTTCACCGGCCGGGCCTCTTACCGGGCCCGCTTCTCTCTATTCTGTTTCTCTCGAGTAGCACCGGTCATCCAAAGAGCAACCAAGGTATCACGAATATCGTGCCTTACCCGCCCACCTCCTTCCCACGCCAACACTTCAATGCCTTAACAGCTTCTTATGTTGGTGAATTAGCTACATACACCTAAAATGCAAGATGTATGCCGAATTTACTTGTGATCATAAGCACAAGCGTAACCTGCGACGCAGGCCTCGCCAATTGCCCGCTGGCTCCGTTCAACCGTTTTGTCGCCAAGTTCCGACACACAAAAAAGAGTGGTTCAACAACCACTCTTTGATGCACGCTTGCATCAGCGCCCGGTAACTTTCCCCAGATTTTTGTTCACAATCATCTCTTCTATTGACTGATGCGATTGCGCATCACTTGATGCGTCATGGCATCAGTGCTCGCAGCAGGCAATGTTATACTTGGCGGCCTTGCGGACCACCGTCGATTGGTTGACGCCCAGTTCCTGGGCAACCCTCCTGGTAGTTTTAAACCGGGCAAAAGCCTTTTCCAGGATCTGCCTTTCTACGCTTTCCACCGCGTATTTGAGAGGAAGGACGTCGGCCACCGAGACTTCAGATACTTGCTCCATGGCCGTACCTGCCAGGTACGAAGGCAGGTCTTCCCTGGTTATGGTATCTCGAGGCGTAGCCACCACTAGTCTTTCAACTAGGTTCTCCAGCTCCCGCACGTTACCGGGCCAGTGGTAGGCTACCAGCAGGTCCATCACCTCGGAAGTCATGGACTTGTGTAAGCTGTATTGCTGGTTAAACCGGTTGAGAAAGTGAATTGCCAGCGCCGGTATCTCTTCCCTTCGCTCCCTGAGCGGCGGTACATGAATGGGGACCACGTTGAGACGGTAGAAAAGGTCCTCCCTGAATTGTTTCTTTTCAATCATTTCTGCTAGGTCCCGGTTGGTGGCGGCAATTATCCGAATGTCTATCTTGATTGGCTTAATGCCCCCCACTCTTGTGTATTCCTTTTCCTGGATGACACGGAGTAGTTTGACCTGCAAATTCAGCGGCAACTCGCTTATCTCATCCAAAAACAGGGTCCCTCCCGTGGCCAGCTCGAAAAGTCCAGCCTTTCCTTCTTTACGCGCTCCGGTAAATGCCCCATCTTCATAACCAAACAATTCGGATTCCAGGAGATTTTCAGGAATAGCTCCGCAATTGATTTTAACGAACGGTCCCTCTTTACGAGGGCTGTTCATCCGTATGATCTCAGCGATCAATTCTTTTCCCACTCCGGATTCACCCTGTATGAGTACGGTTGAGTCAACCTGGGCCAACCTTATAACCAACTCTATAAGATCCCGCATCTTTGGCGAGCTCGCAACCATCTTTCCCCCAGCATACTTAATTTTCATCTGCTGCAGCTCATTTTCATAATGCTTGGTTAGTTCCTCCACTTGTTCCAATTTATGTTTGAGCAGGTTCAGCTCAGTTATATCCCTAACATTGGTCACTACCCGCAACAGCCTGCCGTTTTCGTCAAGCACCGGGTTGCCGGTAACCAGGGTTACACTGCCGTTCCGGTTTTCCTGCATGATGGTGACCGGTTCTTTTCTTTTCGTCAGCAAGAGGGAGGCCGATTGAGCGATCGCTCCTTCTTCAATAAGCTCCTGCATGGTTTTTCCTATGACGTTTTCTGCAGCGAGCCCGGTTATGCGCTCAAAGGCCTTGTTGACCCGTAACACCTTACCACTACCGTCGCTGACAAACAGGCCGTCAAACGATGACTGAATTATTGCATCCAGCTCAGCATTCAATTCCTTTACGTACTGCAACTCCTGGGAAATCTCTTCAATCTCCGTTATCTCCTGGAGTACGGCTACCGCCCCTACTATCTTACCGTCCCTGATAACCGGGGTACGGTTGGAGATAAAGTATTTGTCATTAAGTCTGATCTTGCGGGTTGTTTCCGCCTCTCCCGTCCTCAGAATGTTCAACAGCCTGCTGGTTAGAAAAAAGGCTTTGATATTCTTGCCTACCACCTGTTCGGCGGTCTTACCCAGCAACTTCTCGGCCGACCTGTTAAAGAGCCGGATTATCCCGCGCTCGTCCACGGAAATTATAGGATTGTAAATGGAGTTAATAATAGTCTCCATTTCATTGCGGACAAGTTTGAGCCGGTCTATCACTACCCGCATCAGGTCGGACTGGGTAAACATCCCCACCACCCTTTCTCCTGACACAACGGGTAGTCGCCCCAGCTCGACGTACTCCTCCTGGACCAGGTCTTCGGGACTGACCGTTCTGATGTTGTCGCTCTTCATTACTTCAGCTACCGTAACCTGCAAGTCCCCGCGCTCGTGGATAGCTTTCAAAATGTGCCCCTTCGTTACCAGGCCTATTAATTTCCCGGCATTATTGATCACCGGGGCCCCGTCTATACGATGGTCGGCAAAGATCCCAGCGACCTCGCGGATGGTCTGGTCTGGCTTGACCGTTATCGGTTCAGCGGTCATGACCTCTTTGACTTTTACCAGTGTTATCCCTCCCGCCGTGATCTTGTCTTTATTTATTTTACCAGCTTTCCTAACCGTTTTAAACCGCTGTCGGGGGCTTTCCAGGATAGTGAAGTGTTCTGGATAGGCATAGTCCTTTTCTGGCATTTAGATATTTGGTATGCTGATACTAATCTTTAGGCTGCGATTACCGATTGTGACTTGAACCATTTTGGCCCAAGGTACACAGTTTAACGGTATAAGCCCTGGGCTCGGTACTCGCACAAGGAAAGGGGTTAAACCAAGATGGAATTGGAACAATGCTTGAACTTTGTTTTAACAAAGGCACAGCAGGCAGTACATCAACTTTTTAAGGCCGAACTGGCACCCTACGGGGTAACACCGGGACAATACGCCGTGTTGAAATGCCTGTGGGAAGAAAATGGCCAGACAGCCAAACAACTGGCCACGAGATTGTCCCTGGACGGCTCCACCATGACCGGTATCCTGGACCGTATGGAACAAAAGGGATTAATTGTAAAGCAGCCTGATCCGAAAGACCGCCGGGCTCTGCAGGTAGTATTAACCCCGGTGGGCAGGGCACTGCAAGATCCTCTGGAAGCGGCTATAGAAGAAGCCAACCGAAAAGCACTGGCAAGGTTGGATGAAGCTCAAGCCCTTACCCTCAAGCATTTGTTGCACAATATAGAGATAAACCGCCAATAGATTGTAGGCAAATTAATTGCTGACAAATTACTTGTTGACGAAGCTGTTCGATTCCGGCTACAATGCAGACAAGAAGAGGATCAGGCAGGTTCTGTCCAGCCGGTCCGGTGATGTTATGAAATTAGAACAATGCAAAGGAGGAGAGGTTGGTGGAGTTTAAAGTAACCGAAGAGCAGGAATTGATAAGGGCTAACATGAGGGAGTTCTGTCAAAAATACCTGGAACCCATCGCAGCAGAAATCGATGAAAATAGCCGTCACCCGGCCGAGGTATTTGAAAAACTGGCCGAAGGCGGCTGGTTGGGTATGCCTTACCCTACCGAATACGGTGGTGCCGGGCTTGATTTCGTGACTTATGCCATGGTTATCGAGGAACTTTCCAGTTTCTGTGCCTCTACCGGTTTTACCGTCTCCTGCCATACCGGACTGGGCGTAGGTCCCATCTACCACTTTGGCAGTGAAGAGCAAAAACAGAAATACCTGGTCCCCTGTTGCAAAGGAGAAAAATTAGCCGGTTTTGCCCTGACTGAGCCAGGAGCTGGCACCGATGTGGGTGCGGGAAGTACTACCGCAGTCGCGGAAGGTGATGAATGGGTGCTTAACGGTACGAAGACCTTCATTTCCAACGGCCCCACCGGCGATGTTTTTGTCGTGTTCGCCGTAACCGACAAGGCGGCGGGACCCAAGGGAATGAGTGCTTTTATCGTACCGAAGGATGCTCCCGGTTTCAAGGTCGGTGAACACTTCAAGAAGATGGGTCTCCGTTCTTCTCAGACTTCGGAGATTATTCTGAACAACTGTCGCATACCTAAAGAGAATCTGCTCGGAAAAGAAGGGCAAGGATTTCGCATCGCCATGTCCACCCTCGATAACGGGCGCATCGGGGTCGCAGCCCAGGCCTGCGGAATCATCCAGGCTTGCCTGGAAGAATCTATTAGGTACTCCAAGGAACGGGTGCAATTCCGCAAGCCAATATCGGCCCAACAAGCTATTCAGTGGATGATCGCCAACATGGCCACAGATCTGCAGGCGGCAAGGTTCCTGACCTACTATGCGGCTTACCTGAAAGACCAGGGTCAGCCGTACACCAAGGAAGCTTCCATGGCCAAGCTGTTTGCTGCGGAAGCAGCTATGCGGCATACCGTCAAGGGCGTGCAGATTCATGGTGGTTATGGCTATATCAAGGGCTTCAAGGTGGAACGGCTGATGCGCGACGCCAAGATAACCGAAATATATGAAGGTACTTCCGAAGCCCAGCGTATGGTCATAGCCGGTAATTTACTGAGATAATTTGGCTACCATGCGTGGAACGGTGCCTTTGACATAATCCTGGCACGTGGAAAGAGGAATTTGCTGCCTGGCCTGCGCCCCTTGCCACAGTTGAAAGGGTTTAACATGTCAAAGGCCTTCTTTATTCTTGGATGGAAGAGGCGATAAACATGCCCAGGATAGTAACGTGCTTTAAGTGGGTCGTTGACCAGGCGGATATCAGGTTAGTACCTGGTTCACGCCAGTTGAGCCTGGACCGGGCCGGCTATCGCATAAGTGATTATGATCGCAACGCCATCGAGGAAGGGGTGCGCCTCCAGGAACAATACGGAGGTAGTACGGTCGTCATCACCGTAGGTCCCCCCAGTGCTAAAAAAGGACTCAGAGATGCCCTTTCTCGCGGGCCGGAAAAGGCTTACTTCGTTAGTGATCCCTCCTTTGAGAATCTTGAACCATCGCAAACCGCTTCAATCCTGGCTGCAGCTATTGGCCCCAGGATTGAATACGATCTGATAATCTGCGGCGAGGGCTCCGGCGACCTGTATGCACAGCAAGTCGGTCCCCGCCTGGCGGAGAAATTGGAAATCCCGTGCATCACCTATGTCAGCAAGCTAACCATACAGAATGGCGAGGTTATCGCCGAGCGGAAGGTGGAAGACGGCATTGAGGTGGTCGCGGCACCCATGCCGGTGCTGGTTACAGTTCTGCCGGAAATCAACGTGCCGAGGGTACCGGGACTGAAAGACACCCTGGCAGCTTCCAAGAAGACGGTGGTTGAGATTACCGCAGGTGACCTGGGGCAAACTTTTCCACCCTGTTTAGAAACAACCAGTGTCCTGGGTACAACCATGGAACGCAACTGTGTCAAATTCGGGGCTGAAACCAGCGATATTACCAGGTTAGTCGCGGCCTTGCTAAAAGAAGGTGTAATAGCCTAAAGGAGGGAAACAGATGGCTGGGGTATGGATTCTAGCCGAGCACCACAATCAGGTTCTAGAGCTGCTAGGGGTGGGTCGGGACCTGGCCACCAAGCAAGGTACCAGGTTGACAGCACTTATCTGGGATGACCGGGAAAGAGTTCAGGAATATATTGACTGCGGGGCCGACGAGGTGCTGCTGTTAGCTCCCCCGGCTTCCGGACAACCACCAGAAGCTTATGTCCCGGTAATTGTTGCTGAGGCCCTCACGCAGGATCCCGATATTTTCTTGATTGAGGCAACCTTACGCGGCAAGGACATGGCGGCTCGTATTGCCGCCCGGCTAAATACCGGGCTTTGCAGCGAGTGTGGGGGACTAACCCTTGATGAAAAAGAAGACCGGCTGGTAATGGAACGCCTCATATATGGCGGAGCCGCTGTACAAACCCTGGTTTGTTCAACGCGCCCCCAAATGGCCACCATTCCTCCCCGGGCGTTTGCTCCCGCCCAACCGCAGGGCACCAGGCAGGGACAGGTAAGAGAACTTCCTCCTCCCCCTCCCGCGGCGGTCAGAGTAATTGAAAGAAAACCGAAAACCCGGGGCACGGTAAGCGTAGCCGAGGCCAAAGTCCTGGTCTGTGTGGGCCGGGGCATAGAGAAGCAGGAAGATCTTGAACTGGCCCGGGAGCTGGCGGGTGTAATTGGAGGTGAACTGTGCTGTACCCGGCCCATTGCGGAAGAGCTGCACTGGCTGCCGGAAGAAACTTATATTGGTTTGTCGGGATTGAAGGTAAAACCCGACCTGTATATCGGGGTGGGTATCTCCGGCCAGATACAGCACATGACCGGGATCCGTGATGCCAGGGTAATCTGTGCGATTAACCGGGATGAAAACGCGCCCATCTTCGAGGCCTCTGACTACGGTATCGTTGGAGACCTGTACGATGTCCTGCCCCGGCTCACCGGCGAGCTCAAGCAGGCACTAAAGAAATAGGGTGTGATGGGATCATGGCAGATGATAAATTTACGGCTATCATTATCGGCGCCGGCCCGGCAGGTAGTGCGGCCGCCTATCTGCTGGCCAGGGAAGGTCTTGATGTACTCCTCATCGAAAGAGGAGAGACCCCGGGCTGCAAAAACATGTTCGGGGGCAGGATGTACAGTCATGCTTTAAATAGGATCATTCCGGAGTTCTGGAAAGAAGCCCCCGTGGAAAGGCCTGTCGTGCAGGAAAGCATAACTTTCATGACAGGCGACAGGAGCGTCTCCCTGAACTGCCAGGACGAAAACTGGGCCCAACCTCCCTACCACTCCTTCACTCTTTTGCGAGCGGAATTTGATGCCTGGCTGGCCGGGAAGGCCGAAGAAGCTGGGGCCATGCTGGCGTGCGGCATCCGTGTGGACGATGTCCTAATGGACGAGGGGCGTGTAGTGGGCGTACGAGCCGGAGAAGATGAGCTACTGGCCGATGTGGTGATTGCCGCCGATGGCGCCAATTCGCTGATTACGGAAAAAGCGGGACTAAGAAAGGAGCTGGCTCCCCGGCAAGTAGCCACGGGAGTTAAACAGGTCATTGAGTTACCTCCCGAAGTCATCAGCCAGCGTTTTCAGCTGGAGGGAAACAATGGCGCAGCCCGCTTGTTTGTCGGCGCCTGCACCAGGGGTATGGGGGGCGGGGGCTTCCTGTATACCAATAAGTCCAGCCTTTCTTTGGGGTTGGTCGTTAATGCGGCCGAACTGCAGCGCAACCAGCATAAAATAAGTGAACTGATTGAGGATTTCAAGGCTCATCCCCTGATAGCCCCTCTTATTGATGGAGGCCAGGTAGTGGAGTACTCCGCCCACCTTGTGCCGGAAGCCGGATGGAACATGATGCCCAGGCTCTTTGGCGACGGTATCCTGGTGGTTGGGGATGCCGCAGGATTCGTTCTTAACCTGGGGTACCTGGTACGGGGCATGGATCTGGCGATTGCGTCTGGTGAAGCAGCGGCCAGGACTGTAATGGAAGCCAAAGCCCGAGGTGATTTTTCCCACCAGGCGCTGGGAATTTACCAGGAGTTCTTAAGAGAAAGCAGCGTCCTGCAGGATATGGAGTTCTACCGTCAGGCACCCGGGTTCCTGGAAAGTAGGCGCCTCTACGAGGTCTACCCGCAGGTGGCGACCAGTCTTGTCGCTAAAATGTTCACCGTTGAAGGTGCTCCACCAGTACACCTTATAGGAAGGATTATGAACCAGATTAAGGAATCCCCGGTTGGTCTAACCCAACTGGCCGTTGATGCCTGGAAGGGAGGGCGAGCCCTCTGAAACGCTTGAATATCGAGAAGTTGCTGGCCATCGACAAGTTTCTGGTGGACGATGAAGCAAAGCACATTACTCTACAGAAGGAAATCTGTACCTCCTGCCAGTTAAAGCCGTGCCGGTTTGCTTGCCCGGCAGGTCTGTACACGCTGAAGGATGGGGAAATTACCTTTGACCCTGCGGGGTGCCTGGAATGCGGAACTTGCCGGGTCATATGCCCTCAGAAGGGCGCGATAAATTGGCAGTACCCCCGGGGCGGCTTCGGCATTATCTACCGCTACGGTTAACATACTTGGGACAACAGCTTCGGAACCCCAGGCCCGGCATTCAGCTGGTATGTTCCAATGAAAAAACGAGCAACAACGCCCAGCGTTGCTATCATCAAGCATGAACAAGCCGGGGCTGGGTGCCGGCTGACTACGCTGATAGCAACAACAATTAGTTTCCCAACTCACAAATATAGCCCTTTACTCCGCATTAAACAAGGTCTTGAAAATGATGCGCAAAATACTTCTAAGTGTAAATCCATCCGTTCTTTACCGGAAGTCACGTATCTTATGCGCACCGCCGAGCCGCCCGCAAAGTATTGCGGCAACCGGCCGAGTGACTAGTTCTTGGGCAGTGAAATTATCAACAATTAAGTAAAATTGCCCGGGTTGCGCAGAACCCGGGCCGATTTTGTTTGTCCTTAACCGAGTTGTTTGAAGAGGTTGGCCATTTCGATGGCAGTGAGGGCGGCGTCAAAGCCCTTGTTGCCCGCCTTGGTACCGGCACGCTCGATGGCTTGCTCGATAGTGTCCGCAGTAACCACGCCGTAGATAACCGGTACTCCGGATTGAAGTCCTACCTGGGCAATACCCTTGGTAACCTCCGCAGCCACATATTCGAAATGCGGGGTAGCCCCCCGGATGACCGCTCCCAGGCAGATAACCGCGTCGTACTTTTTCTGCACCATTTTCTGAGCGGTTACCGGCATTTCAAAGGCCCCCGGCACCCAGGCAATCTCAATGTTATCCAGCTCCGCTCCGTGCCTGGTGAGGGCATCGATACAGCCTGACAACAGCTTCTGGGTGATAAACTCGTTGAACCTGGACACCACCACTCCAAAGCTAAGGTTTTCCGCTACCAGCTTGCCTTCATAAACCCTTGTCACCTATCCTTACCTCCTGCTACAAGAATAGACACTGAAAATACTGGTAAATCATGACTGACACTGACAATTAATCCTTTATAAATAAATTGGCCTGACCCCGTGTACAGACAGTATGTTAACCCGGCGAAGCCCTTTAATCTTGAATGAAACGAGCTAGCTTGAAATCTCTGTGCAATGCGGGGTGGCAGCACCTCGTAAGGCACCGGGGGCTATTTTTCTAAATACTGGCCAACATGTGGCCCATTTTGTCTTTTTTCGTCTTGAGGTACCGGTGGTTTTCATCTTTGGGCTGCATTTCAATGGGCACTCTCTCTACCACTGACAGCCCATAGCCTTCCAACCCGCGGATTTTCTTGGGATTATTGGTCATGAGCCGCATCTGGCGAACACCCAAGTCGACCAGTATCTGGGCACCGATGCCGTAATCACGGAGGTCGGCGGGGAAGCCCAAAGCCTCATTCGCTTCCACCGTATCTTTGCCCTCGTCCTGAAGCTTGTAGGCTCGAATCTTGTTTACCAGCCCGATACCGCGCCCTTCCTGGCGCATGTAAAGCAGAACCCCCTTACCCGCACTCTCAATCATCTGCAAGGCTCGCCCCAGTTGTTCCCCACAGTCGCAGCGTTTGGAGCCAAAGACATCTCCGGTCAGGCACTCAGAATGTACCCGGACCAGAATGGGCTCGTCTTCTTCCCACTTCCCTTTAACCAGGGCCAGGTGGCCCTTGCCATCCAGGATGGACTCATAAGCTACTGCAGTGAAGTTGCCGAATCGGGTTGGCAAAGGAGTAGATTCCACGCGGCGAATCAGCACCTCATTCCTGCGGCGATACTGAATAAGATCAGCAATAGTAATAATCTTGAGCCCGTGTTTGCGACTGAACTCCAGCAGTTGCGGCAGGCGGGCCATACTGCCGTCTTCATTCAAGATCTCACAGCAGATACCGGCCGGGTAAAGGCCAGCCAATATTGCCAGGTCAACCGTAGCTTCCGTGTGCCCCGCTCTTCTCAACACTCCGCCTTCCTTGTAGCGCAGGGGAAAAATGTGTCCGGGGCGGCGGAAGTCCGAAGGTTTCACGCCAGCAGTAATGAGAGCCCGGATGGTATCGGCCCTTTCAAAGGCCGATATACCGGTTCTGGTAGTCTTGTAGTCCACCGATACAGTAAAGGCGGTTTCATGATTATCGGTGTTGTCAACTACCATCTGCCTCACGTCCAGTTCATCCAAACGTTCCCCCTTCATTGGCATGCAGATAAGACCCCGGCCGTACATGGCCATGAAGTTCACGGCCTCCGGGGTTACTTTTTCAGCCGCCATCACCAGGTCCCCTTCATTCTCCCGGTCCTCATCATCCACAACGATAAGCATTTTCCCGGCTTTGATGTCTTCGATAGCCTCCTGAATCGTATTGAACATGTGCACTACCTCCTTATCAAATAAAGCCATGCTGGCGCAGGAAATCCACATCTACACCCATCGTGCTTTTCTTCCCACCGCTGTCTTGCACAAGCCTTTCCACATACTTGCCAATTATATCAGCCTCCAGGTTGACATAATCGCCTGGACGTTTGAAACCCAGAGTAGTGGACTTAGCAGTATGAGGTATAAGGGAGACGGTAAAACAGTCCGGCAGGACGTCTACAACAGTAAGACTGATGCCGTCAACAGCAACGGAGCCCTTGGGCATGGTATACTTCAGGATGCCGGGCGGGGCACTTATCCTGGTCACAACCGCGATATCCACGCGTGTCTGTTCCATCACTCTTCCTACTCCGTCAACATGACCCAGTACCAGGTGGCCACCCAGGCGATCCTGCAGGCGCAGGGCCCTTTCCAGGTTAACCTTTTCTCCGGGATGCAAGTAGCGGAGATTGGTCTTATCAAAGGTCTCAGGCATTACATCGGCTACAAAGTATTGCGCCCCGAATTCCACCACGGTCAGGCACACCCCGTTTACGGCTATACTATCTCCGAGCTTGACATCTTCCACTACCTTGGTGGCTCCAATGCCCAGGCGGCAGGAACGGCTGCCTTTGGTTATTCCCTTGACCGTACCCAGCTCTTCAACAATCCCGGTAAACATCTCAATTCACCTCTCTCGTGAAAATAACTGGTACCGGGCTACCCCTAAAGATATCCGGTAATCAGAACGTCCTCCTGAAACCGGTCGATGGTATAGCTTTTTAGCCGGATGGCCTCCGCCATCCGGGCAACCCCCTCGCCACCTACCGGAGAGGGAGCTTCCTTTCCTCCACATATCTTGGGGGCGATAAACCAGTAAACCTTGTCCACCAGGCCGGACTGCAGAAAAGACGCATTGACCTGCCCGCCGCCTTCTACCAGCAGGCTGGCCAACTCTTGCTTGCCCAGCATCTTCAGAACTTCCTGGGGAGGAATAGTATCCGGGCTGCTGTCTATCCAAACGACTTCAACGCCCCGGTCCTGAAGGCGAGCCGCTTGACCCGGGTCCGCCGCAGTGCTGGTCATAACCACTGTACGCTGTTGGGAAGCGGTAGCAACAATCCTTGAATCCAGCGGTATATCCAGTCGTCCATCCAGAATTATTCTAACTGGATCCCGTTGGTCGGGAATGTCCAGGCGGGTGTTGAGCAATGGGTCATCTTTCAATACCGTGCCGATCCCTACCAGGATAGCATCGTAGATGTTCCTCAATGTATGGACAAACCTGCGAGAATCCTCCCCGGTTATCCACCGGGAATCTCCGCTACGAGTGGCTATCTTGCCATCCAGGGTCATGGCAGCCTTAACCGCCACGAATGGCACTCCGGTCGTGATGTACTTGAAAAAGAACTCGTTGGCGCGCCGCGCTTCCATTTCTAGAACGCCAACCTTGACCTCAATGCCGGCCTCGCGCAACCTGTTTACTCCCCGACCCGCCACCCGGGGATTGGGGTCCAGCGTAGCAACGACAACCCGACTGATACCAGCCGCGATAATCGCCTCGGTACACGGGGGGGTTCTTCCGTAATGGCAGCATGGTTCAAGGGTAACATAAAGCGTGGCTCCCCGGGCCCGGGCTCCGGCTTGCTGTAGAGCATGCACTTCCGCATGGGGAGTTCCAGCCTTGAGGTGATAGCCTTCGCCGACTACCTCTTCCCCCTTTATCACCAAAGCCCCTACCACAGGATTAGGGCTTGTCCTCCCTAAGGCCCGGCAAGCCAGGGCCAGCGCTCTTCGCATGTATTTCTCCTCACTGTGCTCAGTAACAGCCATCGCCCACCCCCAAAGAGACCAACCGGAATAACTAAGTGAACTACCCCTCCCTGCGCTAGCGTTGCGGGAGGGGCTTACGGTCTCATAGCCCGGCTGCCGCTGTAGCTCCATCGAGGCCGGTTCCCGACCTCAAGTCCGCCTCTCATCCTTTCCTTCGCTCCCGCGACCGCGGGCAAGGAAGGCTCAGGGAGGGGTCTTCTCGGCGGCCAGATAAAAAAGCCCCGTTCCCCGGGGCTTTCACAGGCGCAATAGACCATAGCGGGACAAGTCACCACAACGTGACTTCCCGGCCAGTCTTACCTTCTCCCATCCAGACTTTCACTGTCGGCTCCGGATTCTCACCGGATCTGCCCGAAGGCTCGCGGGCTTGGGCCTTAACCCTCACCGCCGGTACGGAATTTCACCAGTCCCCGAAGGAATGTATTTAGCTGTTCAGTTGAGCTTATGATAACACTACTGGCGGTGAGGGTCAAGTTTACCTCCCCTCCCCCCGTCCCCATACCGGTACGCTAGCCGGGCCCGCTCACCTGCATCTTACCACCCCGCGGGGGCTCCGCTCGACCTCCCTGTCCATCCCGGGGTTAACCATGCCGCTACCGCTCGGACCCGTGGCAAGAAAAGCAAAATCATGCACCTGGCTTTTTGATGTGCTTCAGGGTTCGAACGGCCTGGGCCACATCAGGGGATTTGAATATGTATGACCCCGCCACTAGAATGTCCGCGCCAGCCTCCACGCACACGCGACCGGTTTGGGCATTAATACCCCCGTCCACTTGTATCTGCACCTGTGGGGCTTGCTGGCTGACCATCAGTCGCAGGCGCCTGATCTTCTCCACGGCCATGGTAATAAATTCTTGCCCGCCGAATCCCGGGTTTACACTCATAACCAACGCCAAATCGATTTCCGGCAGGACGAATTCCAGGAGGCTTAAAGGGGTAGCCGGGTTGACTGCCACCCCGGCCTTTACCCCGAGTTCTTTAATCATTCGCACTGTCCGGTGCAGGTGGGTACAGGCTTCAGCATGGACGGTAATAAGGTCGGCACCTGCCAAATGAAAAGCCGGGATCAGGTTTTCCGGCCGGGCAATCATCAGGTGAACATCCAGAAAAAGACCTGTTACCTTACGCAGGTCGGCCACCACCGGTGGTCCTATAGTCAGATTGGGAACGAAATGCCCGTCCATTACATCTATATGCAGCCAGTCGGCGCCGGCGTCTTGTACTTGTTTAACATCCCTGGCCAGATGGGCAAAGTTGGCCGACAGGATGGACGGAGCGACTAATGTCAATTGTAGCACCTCTCATTTTCCTTTACCTCCACCAGGAAAGACAGGTAATGGTGGTAGCGAAAAGTAGCAATCTCGCCCCTGTCTACCGCTTCCTTAACCCCGCATTCCCGTTCCTGGTCATGCAAGCAGTCGTTAAAGCGGCACCAGCGAGCGGGCTCCTCAAACTCGATAAAGTGGCGGGCCAGTTCCTGCCTCTTCATCGGGGGTAAATCCAGTATGCTGAATCCGGGTGTGTCGGCTATCCATCCCCCACTATCCAGGTAAAACAGCTCCACGTGCCGGGTTGTATGCCTGCCTCTCCCGATTTTCCGGCTGACTTCCCGGGTAGCCAGTGACAAATCCGGCAGCAGGGCGTTCAGCAGGCTGGACTTGCCGGCTCCAGAGGGCCCGGCCAATACGGCCACTCTACCTGTCAGCACCCGGGCCAATTCCTCAATCCCCTCCCTTTTCTTCGCCGAGGTATTAACCAACCGGTATCCAACCCTTGGGTAGTAATCCATAATACACTCCGCTCTGGTAGTGGGGGCAATGTCTGATTTATTAAGGACGATGCACGGGGTGATCTCCTGGTAATCAGCCAACACCAGCAACCTGTCCAATAGCGCCAGGTCGGGCGTCGGCTTATCAAAACTCATAACGATTAGGACCATGTCGACATTCGCCACCGGCGGGCGCCGCAGTTCGGAACGGCGGGGAAGAATTTCCTCAACCACTCCCTTACCGGCTTCTAAGAGGGTAACCCTTACCCTGTCACCAGTTAACACCCTGTCGCGTATCTTGCCGCGCAACCGGCACTCATGGATCCCGGATTCGCCGTTCTGGACATAATAAAACCCACCATAGTTTCGTAAGACTATACCTTCCGCCTGGGTCCTGGTCATAGGTTCCCCCTTTACCAATGATACCGAGACTAAGAATACCTGGTTGGCCTCCCTTTATCCACAACTATATAGCATACTTTTTGTAGAGTTGTCCATTCAAGTACACATCTACTGTGGCTTTACCGTAGTAGCTGACCGGTACGGTTACGTCTTCACCGCTGCCATGGATATTCCGGTATACCTCTCTTGCCCCCTTAACGTCATTAACCATTACCAAAACCTGGTAGTACTCTTCCGTTTCCGGTAATCTAAAATTGAGGGAAGTGGTACCCGGCAGAGGTCCAGGGCCCTTGCTGACTACTACAGACACACTCTCCCCTTCGCCTACCATCGAATCAGGTTCAGGTACCTGGCTTATAACCTGCCCGGGGAAGTACTCACTGCTATCCTGGCGAGTGATGTTTCCCAGCGCCAGCCGTTTCTGTTGCAGAAGAGACCTGGCTTCTTCCAAATACATACCGGTTAATCTTGGAACCTGGATCTGGTTGGGCTTCGGTCCCTGGCTGACCACTACATCAACCCGGCTGCCGGTCTCCACTTGCCGGTAGGCACGCGGCTCCTGGGAAAGTACCTCGCCCTGGGGCGTCTTCTCATCGTATACCTCTTCCTTATCGCCCAGCCTTAAGCCCGCATTTCTGAGTTCCAAGCGAGCATCATCCAGCGACATTCCCACCAGGTCAGGCACCCGGACCATTTCCGGACCTTTGCTCAAGATGACCCTGACCTCCCGTCCCTCCTTAACTTTCTCACCTGGCTTCGGATCCTGTGAAATGACCGCATCCGATTCAACTGCGCTGCTGTATTGCTCCCCAATCTTAGTCATTTTTAACCCAGCCTCGGAGAGACGATTATAGGCTTCTTTGGCTGAAAGCCCCTCAATATTGGGTACGACAACTTCTTTACCAAATATCTCCCCGCGTATTCCGTATAATATGCCGCCCAGCAATCCCAACAGGGCCACCATCATAACCACTATTCCCATGGGCCTGACTTTTTTCTTTTTCTTACCCAATTCGGTCTCATCTCCTTCCCCAGGTAAGGATGGGATGACTATGGTCTTATCGTCTCTCATTTTAGCCGGCGCACGCCTGCCGGGCATTCTCAGACCCAGCAGGGCCTCTTTCATCTCTCCTGCTGTACTGAAGCGGTAATTCGGGTCCTTAGCCATCGCCGTCAACACCACCTGCTCCAGGGTGGAAGGTATGGCTTCATTTAGTACCTGCGGAGGTACCGGATCTTCATGGATGTGTTTCAAGGCTACCGTAACCGGGCTCTCCGCATCAAACGGAACTTTCCCGGTAAGCATTTCATATAACAGGCAACCGACCGAGTAAATGTCGGTTCTGGAATCAACCGTTGCCCCCCTGGCCTGTTCCGGGGAAATGTAATGAACCGAGCCCATTATGTTGCCACTATAGGTAATGGTACTGCTGGTGGGGGCGCGAGCAATACCGAAGTCAGCAACTTTCACTGCTCCTTCCCCCGTAATCAGTATATTCCGGGGCTTGATGTCACGGTGAATAATTCCCTTGCGATGTGCCTGGTCCAGGGCATCACAAACCAGAGCGGCGATGCGGATAGCCTCGTCAGGCGGCAACGGGGCCCTGGCTTCAATGTACTCCTTCAAGGTGGTACCTTCAACATATTCCATTACAATATAGTGGGAACCGTCTTCCTCTCCCACATCGTAGACATTGACTATATTGGGATGGGATAATCGAGCCGCTGCCTGGGCTTCGCTCCTGAATTTGCGAACATAAGCCTGATCACGGGCGAATTCCTCTTTTAGGATCTTTATAGCAACTATTCTGTCCAACAGGGTGCACCTGGCCTTGTATACCAGGGCTGTACCCCCGTCACCAATCTCTTCTAGCAACTCGTACCTGTTCTGCAGCATCTTCTTCTCCAATCCGGTAACCCCCCAGACTTATTAGACCTGGATGAGCACAGCGGTAACATTGTCATGGCCACCTCTTCCCAGAGCTATGCCGAGTATGGCATCCAGGGAATCCATTCCTCGGCAGCAGATTAATTCCCGAATCTCGTCGTCCTCAACCAGGTCGGTAAGACCATCGGTGGCCAAAAGTATGTAATCACCCTCAGTCACTCGTTCGGCGAGAAGATCGAATTCAACCTCCGGAGCTATCCCCAGCGCCCGGGTAAGTATATGACTGAAGGGGTGGCGCTTGACTTCATTCTGGCCCAGAAACCCTTCATCTGCCATCTTTTGGGCCAGAGTATGATCGTGGGTCAACTTAGCCATTTGTCCGTCCCTGAGCAGGTAAAGGCTGCTATCGCCAATGTGCGCAATGTACAGAACCTGACCAGCTATGACTGCGGCGGTTAACGTAGTTCCCATATCCCGGTAGTCGGGTATTGCCTGTCCTTTTTCATAAATCAGCCGGTTTGCAACCAGAATAGAATTCCTTAATGCCGAATGCGGGTCCTGTACGGCTGCCGGGTAGGTCATATCAACAACCTCTACTGCCAGGCTTGAGGCGATCTCTCCTCCCTTGTGTCCCCCCATACCATCGCATACCATGAATAACTTGCGTTCCGGCGCCATCAGATACCGATCCTGATTTTTATCTCGTGCCAGGCCAATATCGCTGGCTGCTACTACTTGCATAACTACACCCCGCGCCCGATGCTGTACCTTATAAACCTGTTCGAGTCCAACCGGTCACCGCAATTATCCCCCAAAACAACCATCCAAATGTAGCAAACCTGTACGACACCCGCCATACTTCGTACTTGCCTTTCACGCGAACAGGTACATTATTAAGGTTCTTCTACCGTTGCCGGGTATTTTCCTGCTGCCCGCCGTTGACTTTTTTGGTCTTAAGCTGGCCACAGGCAGCCTCGATGTCGGCCCCTTTCTCTTCCCGCAGGGTAACATTGACCCCGGCGCGGGTCAGCCACATTTTAAACCGGTCAATAACCTCCCGCTGCGGGCACCGGTACTCGCCACACTCTACCTCATTGTAGGGGATCAGGTTTACGTTGACTAGTAACCCGCGGGTAAACCGGATCAGAGCCTGCGCATCCTCCCAACCCGTATTGACCTTGTCCAGCAGCACATACTCCAGGGTCACCCGTCGCCGGGTCTTGCCTTGATAGAAATTCAGGGCCTCCCGTAAAACAGCCAGCGGGTACTTGCGGTTCAACGGTACCAGAACATCTCGCAATTCGTCACGGGCAGAGTGCAGCGAAACAGCCAGCGTAACCTGCAACCCCTCTCTGGCAAGCCACCTGATGCCCCTGGCTTCACCGGCCGTGGAAATGGTGATATGCCTCTGCCCAATGTTTATCCCCTGGTGGTCAATGAGTAAGCCTACCGTTTGCAGAACCGCTTGGTAGTTGAGCAATGGTTCACCCATCCCCATGAAGACTACATTGGATATCCCCCACTGTAAACCGAGCAACGCCTGGCCAACTATTTCGTAGACCTCCAGATTGCGCTCGAACCCGGAAGCTCCGGGGGCACAGAACAGGCACCTTACCGGGCACCCTACCTGGGAAGAAATGCACGCCGTGTAACGAGTTCCGCCTGTTACCTGATGGGGAATTATGACCATCTCGATGGTCTTCCGGTCCTTAAGTTGTAGCAGCAGTTTTCGGGTACCATCCTCTGATATCCTCTCCTGCAGGATGCAGGGCAGGGTCAAACAGGCTATTTTTGCCAGTTCCTCCCGTATACCGCGAGGCAGGTCGGTCATTTCCGCGAAAGAACGTACCCGGTTTCGGTAGATCCACCGGTAAACCTGCCGGCCACGGAAACGCTTCTCCCCCATTGCTTCCAGGAAATCCTCCAGTTCAGTTAAGCTCATGCCTATCAGTTCGGTCTTCATCCCTAGTTTTTCGCTCTCCTCGTACCAAGGTGGTACACAGCTCGCGGCCTGGTGACCCCGGTTTCATTTTCTGCGCAACCGGGCTATAAACATTCCGTCCACCCCGTAGCGGGGTGGAAAAATGGTTAACTTCCCGCCGGTTGCCGCTGCCTTATCCTCCCCGGCCCAGGGAAAAAAAGCCAGGGCCTCAGACAGATCATCAGGCTGGAAACCGGGGTGAGCAGCCAGAAATGCCTCCACAACCTGTTCGTTCTCCTCCGGTTCCAGACTACAAGTACTGTAAACCAGCCATCCTCCTGGTTTAACCAGGGAGGCCGCCCGCTCAAGCAGGCTTAGTTGCAAGGGAGTCAGGAATTCGATATCCTTGTAACTTCTTCGCCAACGGGCGTCCGCCCTTCTTCGCAGGACCCCGGTACCTGAGCAGGGTGCATCCAGCAACACCCTTTCTCCAGCCTGCCAATCCCGTGGAAGTTGGCCCAGCACATCTCCGGCCCAGGTTTCAATTATACTTATTCCCAGGCGGCCACAATTAAAGCGCAGCAAGTCCAGCTTGCCAGCATGTACCTCCCCTGCCCGGAGCGTACCGCGATTGTTCATCAATTCGGCCAGGTGAGTGGTCTTGCCACCTACCCCGGCGGCCAGGTCATATACCGTATCAAATTCCTGCGGACCCAGGGCTGGTGCTACCAGCATCGAAGCCTCGTCTTGCACATAAAACCAACCGGCCTGAAAGGCCTCCAGCGAGCGCAGGGGCTTAGCCATCCCGGATATCCTCACTCCCCAGGGGGTTAAGGAACTGGCCCGGCACTGGCACCCCTCACTCTCCAGGCTCCGTACCAGGGATTCCCGGTCGGTGCGGAGGATATTGGTCCGTACCGTGACTTCGGGCGGGCGATTATTGTAATCCAGAAGGCTGCAGGTGGTCGAAAACCCGTATCTTTCCATCCAGCGTTCCACTATCCATTCCGGGTGGGAATAATATGTGGCCAGGTAGGCGCCCGGTTGCTGGCGGGCATCAGGATAGGGAATTTCAGCCAGGTTGCGGATGAGATTGCGCAACACTCCGTTGACCAGGCGCGAGAGGGGATGGTTCAACCTGTTCCTGGCCAGGTTAACGGCTTCGTCCACTGCGGCATAAGCGGGAATTCGTTTTAGGAAAAGAATTTGGTAGGCTCCCAGCCGTAAAATATCCCTCAACCAGGGGTTCTGTTTCTCCACCGGCCGGGGCAAAAAGAGATTAAGCACCCAGTCAAGGTGCTTTTTCATACGAACTGTCCCGTTAACCAGCTCCGTAAGGAGAGCCCTATCAAGGGGCTCCCGAACGTTACGCCGCATCTCCTCGTCCAAAACTAGGTTGGCATACGCGCCCTTCTCCTCAATCTGATGAACGAGCAGGAGGGCTGCTTCTCTTACATTTCCGGGCGAGACCTGGCGCGACAACCGGATTATTCCTCCCTGCCCATACCGGCCAAGACAAGGAACCGGGCCAGATTAAGAACGCTAACCAGGGCCGCCGCCAAATAGGTCATAGCCGCGGCTCCCAAAACTTTTTTTACCATGGGAATCTCGCGCGCGTCCAGGTAACCCCCGCGGCTAAGCAATGACACCGCCCGGTTGGAGGCATTGAATTCTACCGGCAAGGTAACCAGTTGGAATACCACTACCGCGGAAAAAAGCACCGCACCAAGCTTAATAAGACCAAGTGAACCCATAATTATACCGATAAACAGCAAAGGCATGGCGGCGGTGGAGGCCAGATTAGCCACGGGAACTATAGAGTTGCGCAATTGCAGCGGGACATAACCTTCGTGATGCTGGATGGCATGCCCCACCTCATGGGCCGCCACCCCCAGAGCGGCCACCGAATTGCTGCCATAAACCGATTCAGATAACCGCAAGACCCGTTGGGCGGGGTCATAGTGGTCGGTTAAATTACCGGGGGTATACTCTACCCGTACCCCGTATAGGCCCCCACCCCGGAGCAATTGACCGGCCAGGTCGGCACCGGTGAGGAGCCGGGATGAAGCCACCTGCGAATACCGGCTGAAAGTCGATTGCACCTTGTACTGGGCATACACAGACAGGATTAAAGCTGGAATCAGCATCACTATGGTAGGATCATGCCAAGGAAACAACATGCCGCTAAGTACCTCCCTTTAAGATGGTCTCTATGGCTTTTTCCACCTCGTCTATGGAAACCTCGGTGTTGAGGCATGGCCCGTTCGGCCGCGAATTCAGCACCCCCATCACCGGCACGACTCCCGCATCCTGTATTCCCTGAGATAGGTCCCGCTCACAAGCTATGGCCACCACTCCCTGGGGACGAACTTCGGAAATATACTTGCGAGCCAGTGTACCACCTGTTGCCACCTTTAAAGTTGCCCTGTACCGATCCGCCAGTTCAATAAGGTCTTTGATGCAGCATTTGCCACATTTCTTACAATTATTGATATTGGCGGTTATTTTGTGAGGACATTCCGAGTTTTGCAGGCAATGGGGCACCAGTATCATCAATTTATACAAAGGAACCCGATTCTTTTGGGCCCTGACCAGGGAATTGTTTACCGCAATGAAGGAACGCCAGACCCGTTCTTTGTCAATGCCGAATGTCCTCCCCAGGAAAACGGCCACCGGAAAAAGAACCTGGTTGGCTAACCGCATGATGCCATCGAACGGGGGAATGGTCTTGCTCCTGGCGATAGCTACCACTATAGCCAGAATCCCCCCCGCGATAACGGCAAACAGGGAAACCACAGCTACCAGTGCAGCCAGCAGGATAACCCGGTTCAACATAATATTGCGGTTTGTCAGGAGGTACCACCCTCCTGCCAGTAAACCAGCCAGGAAAAAGAGACTAGCTACCAAGAGGCCTACGTACAGCCTTTTCCGCGTATTCAACCCGATTCCTCCCCAGCGCCCGGCTTTATCGCTAGCCCTTTACGGTGTTCCACAAACAGGGGAGTCTTCACCGGTACCGAGCTCCATACCGGGAGTTACGGTAAACCCTTTCAGAAAATCGCGACCCGAAAGCTTTTTTCTGCCTTCACGCTGAACCTCCAGTACCAGTAGTCTACCCTGCCCGGTTTGCACCACAAAACCCTCTTGATTAATGACTTCCACTACCCGGCCGGCTTTTCCCTGTGATGAATCCTCCACCACTCGCCCCCGGAAGATCTTTACCTTGACCCCGTTGATAAGGGTATAGGCTCCCGGGCGAGGATTAAGTGCCCGGAGCTGATTAAATATCTGCACAGCACTTTTCGACCAGTCAATGACCTCGTCCTCCGGTTTCAGCAAAGGCGCGTAACTGACCTGGGATTCATCCTGGGGGATACGGGGTGCTGCTCCCCATTGAATCTGTTCCACCGTATCCAGGACCAGCCCTCCTCCTATCTCGGCCAGTCTTTCCGAGAGCTCCCCGAAGGTAATCTCGGCTTCGATGGGAACTTCCCGGCGCAGAATAATGTCCCCGGTATCGAGGGTTTCCTCCATATACATGGTGGTAACGCCGGTAACGGTTTCCCCTGCCATTATAGCCCGTTGTATGGGCGCCGGTCCGCGATAGGCCGGTAACAGCGAAGCATGCAAGTTTATGCAGCCATACCGGGGATAGCTGAGAAGTTCGGGGGGCAGGATCTGACCATAGGCAACAACCACAATCAGTTCCGGCTCCTGCAGGCATATTTCTTTAATTGCATCCGGATCTTTCAGGCGCGATGGTTGGAAAACCGGAAGGCCAAATTCCTCGGCCAGCGTCTTAACCGGGGAAGCCATAACCCGCCGGCCCCTCCCCCGCGGGCGATCCGGCTGAGTTACCACCAGGGCTACATCGTTACCTGCCATAATTAACTTGTATAACGATGGGACCGCAAATTCCGGGGTCCCCATGAAAACAATCCGCAAGGTCTAAATCCTCCCGTTGTTTCGGAGCAACGACTCAGCTCGATCAATGAAAAGGATGCCATCCAGGTGGTCTATTTCGTGTTGAATTACCCTGGCGGTCAGCCCTACACCCTGTAACCGGAACATTTCTCCCTTTCGGTTCAACGCCTCCACCACTACCCGGTTGGCCCGCCTGACCTGGCCCTGGGTGTCGGGTATGCTCAGGCAACCCTCCAGCCCCAACTGTTCCCCTTCTTGTTCAATAATCTCCGGGTTAATTAGCTCGACAGGCCCTTCCCCAACATCAAAAACAACCACCCTCCGGGAAACTCCAATCTGGGGAGCAGCCAGTCCAACTCCGTTGTACTCATACATGGTATCTATCATGTTATCCAGTAACCTGATTACCCCCTGGTTGATGTTGGCAACCGGTTTTGCCTTGCTCCGCAGCACCGGATCCGGTAAAACCAGCACTTTGTAGACAGCCAATTTCCTTCTCCTCTCTCTACATCATTATCAACGGGTTTATATCTATGTCTATTCTAACATTCTTGCTTTTTCTTTTATCTATTATATACCTTCCGGCACTGGTTAATAATTCGAGGTTGGAACCGCGCAACAGTAACTGGTAACGATACCTGTCACGTATCCGGGCCAGCGGGCAAGGTCCAGGTCCAAGTACCTCGGCATCATCCTCGCTACCGGGCAACAACTCTTCGAGCAAATGCCTTATTTCCCGGGAAGCCATCATAGCCTCTCTTTCACCGGGAGAACTCACCACCACCCTGACCAGGTTAGTAAACGGTGGGTATCCCATTGATTCTCTAAACTCTATTTCCCGCCGGTAGAAGTCCCGGTAACTGTGGTTACACGCGCAGCTTACGGCATAGCTGTCGGGTTCGTAGGTCTGAATAACCACTTCTCCCGGAATGCTGGCCCTGCCCGCACGGCCCGCTACCTGGAGCAGGAGTTGAAAACCTCGTTCATAGGCCCGGAAGTCGGGAAGGTTCAAGACTGTGTCCGCATTGATGACTCCAACCAGGGAAACCCTGGGAAAATCAAAACCCTTGGCCACCATCTGGGTCCCCACCAGTATGTCTATCTCCTGGCGTTGCATGCCGGTGATAATCTCATGGTGGGCTCCCTTCTTGCGCGTCGTATCAATATCCATTCGCCGTACCCGGGCGGTGGGAAACAGCTTTCTTACCTCCTCTTCGACCCGCTGCGTCCCCAGTCCCATCCGGCGCAGGTACTTTCCCTGACAGCGGGGACACGTCTGCTGGTCCTCGGCAGTAAAAAAGCAGTAATGGCAGTGCAACCTGCGCGTAGACTGGTGGTAGGTGAGAGGTATGGAACAGTGGGGACAGTTTATCACCAGGCCACATTCCCGGCACATCAAGAAGGTAAAGTACCCGCGGCGGTTCAGGAAAAGTATGGCTTGCTCCCCGCGGGCCAGACAACCTTCCAGCTTGTCTTTCAGCACACCGGAGAATATACTGCGGTTACCCGCTTTAAACTCTTCTCTCAGGTCGACTACATGAATGGGCGGCATGGAGTGGCGACTGACGCGCAGGGGCAGCTCGATAAGCTGGTACTCCTTCTTCCGGGTCGCCCGGTAAAAGGTCTCGATGGAGGGAGTCGCCGTTCCCAGTACCACCACAGCCCCCTGCAACTCCGCCCGCTTTTCCGCCACTTCCCTCGCATGATAGCGCGGGGTAACCTCCTGTTTGTAAGTATGCTCCTGTTCTTCGTCGATGATTATTAAACCCAGGTTGGCAAACGGGGCAAACACCGCCGAGCGCGGCCCCAGAACTACGTCCACCTTCCCGGTGCTGATCCGCTTCCACTCCTCGTAGCGCTCGTAGTCCGAAAGACGGCTGTGCAACACCGCCAGCCTGTCTCCCACCCTGGCCGCGAAGACCTCTATCATCTGTTGCGTCAGGGCGATCTCCGGGACCAGCACGATGACTTGTTTCCCCCTACGCGTGACCCGGTCGATAACTTGCAGGTAAACTTCGGTTTTGCCGCTGCCGGTCACCCCAAAAAGCAAACATTTACCGGCCTGGCCGGAGCGGAGCATATTATCAATGCCTTCAATAGCCTTCATCTGGTAGGCGGTGGGAAGAACTTCCACCTTTTCAGGCCCGGTATAGATTACTTTTTTAGTTACCAGCCCCTTTTTCAGCAGGATGTTCAAACTGGCTTTGGGGACTCGTTTTTCCAGCTGGGCAGCCGGGACGGCTCCCTCTTCCAGCAGTATACCGAGAGCCTCCGCCTGCCGGGGAGCCCGGCGGCTCAGTGCCTCCCACAGTTCCCGGGCAGCCGGTTCGTCACTCACTACATAGACCTGGCTCGCCAATGTGTAACTCAAGGGCTGGTAAGTACCAGACACGGCCAGTAACCCAACTTCTTCAAGTTCGGATATGGCTTCATCCCCGCCCAGTAGTCGGCGAGCCTGGGACAAACCCATTTCCCCTTCATCCCACAGTCTTTCCATAAAACCGGCCAGGCCCGGGTAGGGGCCCAGAGATTTAAGTAGCTCCTGTCCCTCTTCTTCACCCAGTAAAGGAACCACCACCCGTTGACGTCTCCTCTTCAAAGGTTTCGGGAGCATGGTCTTCAACACCGTGCTCACCGGGCAAAGGTAGTGCCCGGCCATCCACTCCGCCAGGTGCAACAGCTCGGCGGTAAGGACCGTTTCCCTGTCCAGTACCCGTAGTACTGCCCGGGGATGGGCCACAGGGCTGTGGTCACTGGTGGCCACTACATAGCCCTCACAGACACGATGACCAAAAGGAATCAATACCCTGCGCCCGACTTCGAGCGTTGTTTGCAGGTTCTCCGGAACCGCATAGGTGTAGCGACGATTAACACCGGAATCGGGGATATCTACCAATATCTCCGCGTACATCCAGCTACCCTACCCTTCAAGACAAGACGCCGGGTTCAAGAACCCGGCGACCACAAAATCTACTCACGCCTTAATGACCCGGCACTCAACCCGGCCAATACGGGCAGACAGCCGGGAACAGTTCATATTAGGAATTAAAGAATTCAGAATTAGGAATGAATTAAGATATTCCGGCAAGTTTTCTTAATACCTCGGCCTTATCGGTCTTTTCCCAGGTGAAGTCCTCATCATTGCGGCCAAAATGCCCGTAAACGGCGGTCTTCCGGTAAATGGGGCGCCGCAAGTTCAAGTCCCTGATGATGGCTGCCGGGCGCAGGTCAAAGACCTGTTCGACCAGTTGAATAATCCGCTCCTCTTCCAGTTTACCGGTATTGAAGGTGTTTAAGGCTATGGAGATAGGGCGGGCTACTCCAATGGCATAGGCCAGCTGAAGCTCACACTTATCGGCGATACCCGCCGCAACTATGTTCTTGGCTACATACCGCGCCGCATAAGTGGCGGACCGGTCCACTTTGGTAGGGTCCTTCCCGGAAAAGGCCCCTCCCCCATGCCGGGCCATCCCCCATAAGTATCTACAATTATCTTTCGGCCCGTTAGGCCCGAATCACCCTGGGGACCGCCTATCACAAACCGCCCGGTAGGATTAACGAAATACCGGGTCCGGTTGTCCAGCATATGCGGGGGGACAACCGCATCTATGACATGTTCAATTATATCTTCTCTTATGGTAGCCAGCGAGACATCCGGATGATGTTGGGTGGAAACTACTACCGTGTCCACCCTTACCGGCCGGTCTCCGTCGTATTCCACAGTTACCTGGGTTTTGCCATCCGGCCGCAGATAAGGGACTATTCCCGCCTTGCGAACTTCCGCCAGGCGCATAGCCATTTTATGGGCCAGCAAAATGGGGAGTGGCATGAATTCCTCAGTTTCATTGGTAGCATAACCAAACATCATTCCCTGGTCGCCTGCACCGATCGCCAGCTCATCATCAGAAAACTCCCCGGTCTTGGCTTCCAGAGACTTATCCACTCCCAGGGCAATGTCAGGTGATTGCTCGTCTATAGAAGTTATCACGGCACATGTATCACAATCAAAACCGTATTTAGCCCGGGTGTATCCGATTTCGCGAATGGTTTCCCTGACCAGCCGAGGGATATCCACATAGCACTTGGTAGTAATCTCTCCTGCTACCAGGACCAGCCCGGTGGTTACCAGGGTCTCGCACGCCACCCGGCCCATAGGATCTTCGGCCAGTATGGCATCTAGAACTGCGTCGGAGATCTGATCGGCGATCTTGTCCGGGTGACCTTCGGTCACTGACTCGGAAGTAAAAAGCTTTCTCACCCTTACTTCAACTCCTTCAAAAAACTTCCACTGAAACTACTTTACCTTACCGGTAGGCCCTAGCTTGGCTCTTACCCGGGACAACTCAAGCATGCGTTTTTCATCCTTTACAAGTGGGCCGAAGGCGCCTTGGGGGTATGCCCGGTGACCCGCCAGAAATGAGACTCAGGGTTCGACCACCCCGGGGTGATTCCAGACTCGCCGGGCTGATACCGGGCCGTGGGGGTACTGGGGTTACATCAACTCGGTTCTTATTTTCTAGAACAGTTCGGCTATCTTGTCCAGGATGATTCTGGCCAGGTCGTCCTTGGACATCTTCGGCAGTGAGGTAATTTCCCCTTTACGTGAAATAATGGTGACGATATTGGTATCCACGCCAAAGCCAGCCCCGTCCAGGGTAACATCATTGGCCACCAGAAGATCCAGGTTTTTCTTCTTCATCTTGGCTTCCCCGTTGGCAATGAGGTCCCCGGTTTCAGCGGCAAACCCGACCAGTATCCGGTTTCTTTTGTCACGCCCCAATTCTCCCAGTATGTCGGGGTTTCTGGTTAATTCGATTACCAGGTCGTCATCGCTTTTCTTAACCTTTTGTTCACTGTATGTCCTGGGCCGGTAATCGGCCACCGCTGCGGCTCCAATCACAATATCACAGTGCGGGTAGTACTCCTTCGCCCGTTCGAACATCTCCCGCGCACTTCTGACCCTTACAATTGATGCCCCTTCCGGGAGGGGCAGGTTGGTAGGCCCGGTGACCAGAATAACCTTTCCGCCCCGCGCCATCGCCTGGTGCGCCAACGCCAGGCCCATCCTTCCGGTACTGCGGTTGGTAATATACCGTACGGGATCGATGTCTTCCTGAGTCGGCCCGGAGGTTATGAGCAGCGTCTTACCTGCAAAGTCGGTACGGGGAGCGAGAAGCTCCCATACCCGCCGGAAGATCACGTCCACCTCGGGCATTCTACCCTTCCCCGAAACTCCACAGGCCAGTTCTCCCTCGTCAGGTTCCAGTACGTGAAATCCTCGCTTCCTCAATGTCGCCAGGTTTTCCTGTACTACCGGGTTGGTAAACATGTTGGTGTTCATGGCCGGGACCAGGAGAAGCGGCGCCCGGGTAGCCAGCACCACAGTAGACAGGAGATCGTCCGCCAACCCGTGGGCGATCTTGGCAATAATATTGGCCGTGGCGGGCGCAATTACTAACAGGTCCGCCTCCTCGGCAATGCCGATGTGCTGGACCCTCCACCGGTTATCCTCCTGAAAGGCATCGGTTAGTACCGGATTTCCAGATAATGTCCGCAAGGTAAGCGGGGTAATGAATCTAGTCGCATTTTCGGTCATAATCACCTGAACGCTGATACCCGCCTTGTACAGGCGGCTCACCAGTTCAGCACTCTTATAAGCTGCAATACCTCCGGTTACCCCCACCACCACGGTCTTGTTGGTACTGGACATTATATCGCCTCACCCCAAAGTTACTTCTTGTAACGTATGGCTACTTTGCCTTCGGTAACCTCCTGAAGAGCCTGCGTGACCATAGCCGACAGTCTCCAGTTCTCGTCTTTTTTATGTTGTTCCGATAACGCCCTGGCCCTCCTGGCTACGGCAACCACTATCGAATACTTGCTGTCACTTACCTTCATCAGTTTGTTGATCGAAGGCGGTACCAATTTCATCCCTCCTGATGAATCTGACCACTTTACAACGCTCCGCGGTAATAATTGCCGACAGTTTGAGTGTTGTATATTCCAGATCATCATTTATCACTGCATAATCGTAGTTGACTATTTCGGCCATTTCCTCGTCATAATGTGACAACCTTTGTCTGATGACTTCCGGGGAATCCTTGCCCCGCAACTCTAATCGCTTGGCTAGTTCCGTAAGGCTCGGAGGGGCTATAAAGATAAATACCCCTTCCGGATACCTTTCTCTTATCTGCCGGGCGCCTTGAATATCTATCTCCAACAGGACATCCTTTCCCTGGTTGAGGTTATCCAAGACAAAACGCCGGGGTGTACCGTAGTAATTATCATACACCACCGCCCACTCCAGGAAATCCCCGGAGGCTATCATTCTTTCAAATTCGGGTTTGGCCAGGAAGAAGTAGTGCACTCCATTTATCTCTCCGTCCCTCATCGGCCGGGTAGTAGCAGAGATAGAGTACTCTATACCTTCCTGCCGCGCCAACAACCTGTCCTTCAGGGTGCCCTTCCCGACCCCCGATGGACCCGAAATCACGAACAGTATCCCTTTTCTGCCCCCTAGCATACGCTTCCCGTCTTACTCCTCGTCAGCGCCCGAAGCTTCCTTCGCGGACAGACGATTAGCGACAGTCTCGGGCTGGACCGCAGAAAGAATAATATGGCCACTATCCACGATAATGACCGCCCTGGTCCGTCTACCGTAGGTAGCATCGACCAAAACTCCCTTTTCCCTGGCTTCCTGGATGATTCGCTTAATAGGAGCCGATTCCGGGCTTACTATAGCTACGATGCGGTTGGCAGCCACAATGTTCCCGAAACCGATATTAACCAGCTTTATCTCCATACCTTCTCCCGCCAAGCGGGACTCACCTCCCGTACCTATTCTATGTTCTGTAATTGTTCCCTCATTTTTTCCAGCTCCGCTTTAACCTCTACTACCAACTGGCTGACGGTAATGTCATTGGCCTTCGAACCGATGGTATTAATCTCCCGGAACATTTCCTGCACCAGAAAATCACATTTTCTCCCCACAGGTCCTCCGGCCTCGAAAAGGCTTGCCAATTGCCGGATATGACTGTTCAGCCGGACCACCTCTTCAGCTATGCTGGCCTTGTCAGCAAGAAGGGCGATCTCCTGTACGATGCGGCTTTCCTCAATATTAACCTCTGGTACAAGCTCACTCAGCCTTTTCCTGATTTTCTCTGCATACTCCTTGGGAATAACAGTGGAACGCTCTTCGATTACCTGCACGGTGTGCCTGATTTGCTCGTTCCTCTTCAGAATATCCTCGCGCAAGTTCTGACCCTCATTCTCTCTCATAGCTGTTAAACTGCGCAAGGCCTCTTCCACTACGGGAGCAACGTCCTGCCAGAGCACCTCCAGGTCCTCTTCCCCGTCTTCCAGGCTAAACACTTCCGGGAGCCTCATAAGTTCTATAACACTGAAATTAGATGATATATTTAGATATTCTGCCAATTCTATCAGAGATTTATAATAAGCCATTGCCAGTGCTTTGTCAACTTTGAGGCTGCGTTCACTCTCCTCGATTCTTTCAATGTTTAAGCTCATTTCGATCCGGCCGCGGGCGACGTACTTTTTGACCAGCTCGCGAACCCTGTCTTCCAATACGGCATACTTTCGTGAAACCCTGAGATACAAGTCCAGGAAACGGTGGTTAACCCCTTTGACCTCACATGTGACCCGGTACGATTGGCCGGTTATTTCTGCCCTGCCAAAGCCGGTCATACTCCTTACCATATCCCTACTCAGCTCCCCGCTTATCCGTATCAACTTAAAGCCCGGCACAAGTCTCGTTTCTTGCCGGGCACACACGTACTTCTCAAAACTCCAAGGTCCCGATAGCCTGATACATCCTCTGCAAGGCTTCTTCTATCCTATCCACTTCGACCGTCAAGGCAATGCGGAAATAACCTTCACCATATGATCCGTAGCCTATTCCCGGAGTTATGACTACCCCCGCCTTTTCCAAAACCATCTCGGCGAAACTAGTTGAATCGTATCCCTTTGGTACCGGGGCCCAGACATAAATGCTTCCCTGCGGGGGCTTAATGTTCCAGCCCATCCGGTTCAAACCCTGGACTACAGCATCCCGCCGCTCCTGGTAAACCTGCCGCATCTCCTCCACACAGTCCTGGGGTCCTTCCAGCGCCGCTATCGCCGCCTCCTGGACGGCCTGGAATACTCCGGAATCGACGTTCGACTTGAACCTGGCCAGTATCTCGATAGCCTGTGGACTACCACACGCCCAGCCGATCCTCCATCCGGTCATATTGAAAGTCTTGGAGAGGGAATGAAACTCAATACCCACTTCCCTGGCTCCTTCCAGTTCCAGAAAGCTGAAAGGCCTGATGCCATCGAAAGCTATCTCCGAATACGCGTGGTCATGGCAGACGAGAATATCGTACTGGCGGGCAAACTCTATAACCTTGCGGAAAAAGTCCCGGTCTGCAGTTGCGCCGGTAGGGTTGTTGGGATAATTGAGAAAAAGCAGCTTAGCCCGCCGTGCCTTTTCCTCCGGTATATCCTCCAGGCGGGGCAGGAAACCATTGCTCTCCAGAAGCGGCATCTGATATGGCTCCCCCCCGGCCAGGATGGCTCCGATGCTGTAAACGGGATAACCGGGGTCAGGCACCAGGCTTACATCACCCGGGTCGAGAAAACAGAAAGCTATATGAGCGATTCCCTCCTTGGACCCCAGTAAGGAAACAATCTCCGTCCTCGGATCGAGCTGAACACCAAAACGCCGGGCAAACCATCCGGCTACCGCCTGCCTGAAACTAAGCATCCCTACAGAGGAAGGGTACTGGTGATTAGCCGGGTTTTCAATCGCCTTCGCCATACGATCTATTACATGCCTGGGAGTCGGACGGTCCGGGTCTCCGATCCCCAGGCTGATAATATCAATGCCTTTTTCCCGGGCTTCCTCGATTTTTTTCTCAATCCTGGCGAACAGATATGGCGGCAATTTCTGCATGGCCGAGTTTTCCTTCACTGAAAAGCAACCTCCTTATGTATTTGTCAAAGTGTCCAGAGAGATCTGACCGGTAAAGACCAGGGTGGCCTCTCCCGTCATGTAGACGTGGTTATCGGCAGCGCTCCATTCGATAAACAATTCCCCTCCCTGCAAACAGACCAGGGCTTGGCGGTCGGTAAATCCGTTCAGAAATGAAGCGACCAGGCTGGCACATGCCCCGGTTCCGCAGGCCAGGGTTTCGCCGGCACCTCTCTCCCATACCCGCATGCTGATACGTTCTTTGGATTCTATCTTAACAAATTCTACATTGGTCTTACTAGGAAAAAGAGGATATGATTCAATTACCGGGCCCAACTCCGATAATTTCACCCGCGCGAAATCGTCAACAAAGATTACACAGTGAGGGTTCCCCATGGAAACCGCCGTTATCCGAAAACAACCTGCGGGAGTGGTTAACTCTTCACCTATAACCGGTCCCGGCTCGCCCAGCATGGGAATGAGGCTTCTTTCTAAGATGGGCTCGCCCATATCCACACGAACGCTTATCACACGACCCTCCTCCAGAATAAGCTCCGGGTAACGAGGTCCGGCCAAGGTTCTGACCGATATCCGCGGGCTGAAGACCAGCCCCACATCCCAGGCATACCTGGCTACACAACGGATGGCATTCCCGCACATCTCCGGTTCGGAACCATCGGGGTTAAATATACGCATGAAAATATCGTGATGAGGATCTCTCCCTATTATTACCAGACCATCCGCGCCTATACCGAAATTACGGTCACAAAGCTTGACCGCCAGGCTCGCATAGTGCTCCGGTTTCAAATCCGGCTGGTCTTCCCGGGCAATGATAAAATCATTGCCCAGCCCGTGCATTTTAACAAATTGCATCTACCAGGCCTCCATATCTCAGTCTTTTTTCTTCTAAGCTTTTATTTTAGCATAATCCGACTGTACCACTAAACCCTTTCGCAATGTATACCTTAGCAGTTGGTAGAAGAATTTGCCGCCGGCAATTGAAAGTATTACTGCCCACTGCCACCATTCCAGCGAAACTGTCCTGAATACAGCCTGAAGCGGCTCAGAGTAAATGGCCAGGCATTGCATGGTCATAGAGCAGGCGACAGCCACTACCAGAAACCTGTTCTTGAAGAAACCAAGTTCAAAAGGGCTGTACTGCTCGGACCGGCATTCAAAAACATAAAACAACTGCGCCACTACCAGGTTGGTAAATGCCATGGTCCGCGCCAGCATAAGGCCCTCCTGGCCGTGGAATTTTGAGTATACCAGGCCAATGGTGAAAACCGCCAGGGTGGTAATTCCCATAAATACCCCGCGCCCGCCGATGATCCAACCCAAGCCGCGGGAAAAAACCCCTTCGTTCCTGGGCCGTGGCTTTCGAGCCATTACTCCCGGCTCCGGGGGTTCCAGGCCCAGGGCCATGGCCGGCAGACCATCGGTGACAAGGTTTACCCATAAGATCTGTATGGGAATAAGCGGCAGGGGCATCCCTAGCAGGGCAGCCAGGAACATGGTAAGCACCTCGCCGGTATTGCACCCCAGCAGGTAGCGTATGAATTTTCTGATGTTGTCATAGATAGCACGACCTTCGTAAACAGCGGCTTCAATGGTGGAGAAGTCATCATCAGCCAGGATCATGGCCGACGCTTCCTTGGTTACTTCGGTTCCAGTAATCCCCATAGCAATGCCAATATCTGCCTCTTTAACCGCTGGTGCGTCGTTCACTCCGTCCCCCGTCATAGCCACTACATGTTTGGCCTTCTTTAGAGCTTTCACAATCCTGTGCTTGTGCTGGGGAGAAACGCGGGCAAACACCCGGACCTGTTCCGCCCGGCGAGCAAGTTCCCGGTCGTTCATTTCATCAATAGCAGCACCGGTGACCACCGTATCTCCAGCGGTGATGCCGATCTCCCTGGCTACTGCTAGAGCAGTCAACGGGTGGTCTCCGGTAATCATCACCGGGATGATGCCAGCTCGCAGACACCTGGCCACCGATGCTCGGGCTGCCGGGCGCGGGGGATCAATCATCCCGCATATGCCAATCAGGGTCAGGTTGCTCTCCAACTGGCTATCGGTTAAGGAGGTTGCCTCGGCCGGACTGATATCCCGGTAAGCGAAGGCCAAAACCCGGTGAGCACCACGGGCCCATTCTTCCTGGGTGGCCAGGAAGTATTCTCGGTCGCCGGGCCGGATGGGCACCGTTTTCCCTGCGGAAATCACCCGGTCGCAATGTCCCATGAGCACATCCAGCGCGCCCTTAACGTATACTCGCAGGCTGTCTCCACTGTTAACCACTACGCTCATCATTTTACGTTCCGAATCAAACGGAATCTCGCGCCGCACCGGAAGGGACCGGTTCATCCCGGCCTTCAAGGCCATCACCATAAGAGCCCCTTCAGTAGGGTCCCCATGAACCACATAGCGTCCCTTTTCTTCCATAATCTCGGCATGGTTGCAGTGGTAAGCACATTCCATTAAGAGAGCCAGGTCCGGTTTGTTTAAGACGTTCACCTTGCCCCCGGTTCCGAAGAACCCTCCCAGAGGCCGGTAGCCTTCCCCTTCGACCCGGAGAACCTCACTCAAGGTGGCGACTTTTCTTACCGTCATCTCGTTTTGAGTTAGAGTACCCGTCTTATCCGAACATATTATAGTCGTACACCCCAGGGTCTCCACCGCAGGGAGCTTGCGCACGATGGCATTCCTACGAGCCATCCTTTGCACGCCCAGAGCAAGCACTACGGTAACGATGGCAGGCAACCCTTCGGGAATTGCCGCCACCGCCAGGCTAACCCCGGCCATGAACATGGTCAGGGGAGCTTCCCCGCGCAGGATCCCCAGGAACGTTACCACCAGGCAAACCATAATACATATGGTGATCAGTACCTTACCAAGCTGGTGCAGCCGGACCTGCAAAGGAGTACGATCTGGGCCGGTCGTCTGGATCATGGCGGCGATTTCGCCCATTACCGTGTTAATACCGGTGTTAATCACTACCGATTTGGCCCTTCCTCTGGTGACTACCGTACCCATAAATGCCCGGTTGGTCATCTCCGCCAGGGGAGTTTGCGGCGGGAGGGATACTGCCGCCGACTTGGTTACCGGAACAGATTCTCCGGTCAACGCCGCCTCTTCTACCTCCAGGCTGAAGCTATCCACCAACCTTACGTCGGCTGGAACCCTATCCCCGGCCTCCAGCAGGACAACATCCCCGGGGACCAATTCTTCCGCCGGGATACGAGTTTTATGGCCGTCCCGCACAACGGTGGCGAAGGGCGAGGTCATCTTTTTTATAGCTTCCAGGGATTTTTCCGCCCGGTATTCCTGGATAAAGCCAAGGACAGCATTAAGTATGACTATGGCCAGGATGGTGACCGCGTCGACTACCTCGCCGAGCAGCCCGGACACCACGGTGGCACCCAAAAGCACCAGAACCATGGTATCGGTAAACTGTCCCGCCAGTATCATCAGGGGGGCGGTTTTCTGCCCATCCTCCAGCTTATTGTACCCCCAGGACAGTCTTCGCGCTGCTTCGCGACTGGTAAGGCCCGTGTCCAGGTTGGTTTTTAGGTGGTCGGCTATTTTGTCAACCGGTTCATGATGCCAGGCAATTGGTTGGCCCATATCGTATCCCCCTTACCTCTTCTGACAAAATCTTATTCGTCTGGGGGTAAGAAAAGAATTGCCAAAAACATCATGGTACCTAGCCTCTAGCCAGCACGATTATGCAATTGTCCTTTTCGTAACCGCCGCTCATAAACTGGGGAAATTGTTATGCCGGGGGGAACGGGCAAGGCAGCTTACCGAAGGCGTGCTTTACCAGGGAATAGCGGGAATAACCCGCCGGTAAGTCTCGATGTCCGGGTAGTTGTCCAGGCACAACAAACCGTATTTATAATGGTGAAACACTTGATTACCCAATACGCCACCCCAATCCGCGGTCAAGAGACCCAGGGTGTTCAAAAGGGCTACCGAGGCTAGATTCCCTACGGTCACAATCCAATCGGGCTCCAAGATAGCTATTTCCTCAACAATATAATGTAGACAGTTGAGGACCGCTTCCATCCCCGGCTCGGTGGGCTCGATACTGCAGGGCTGACCGGAAAGGACACACTGGTTATCGCCGGTTATGTACTTGCCTTCCAGGAGCCGACTTTTTTCCCGGCGCGCCAGGCAGAGCTTGGTAGCACAGCGAACCAGAAAACTATAGTACACCTCGCCCCCAGGTTTCAGCTTTTCACGAAGCAGTTGGGCCAGCGTCTTCAGGTAAGCCCTGTCTCTGCCCAGCTGGTTTTCCCAGGGGAATACCACTATTATATCAGCCTGCAGGCTACCTCTTCCCAGGGAAGGTTTACAACAACAACGGTAAAGCTCACTGCAGCGGGTGCAACCGCTAATGCGGCTTTCCATCTGGTTCAGGCTGCGGATTTTACGGGTTAGAACATTTGACACCCTTTGTCACCCCGTTTTTCAACCATAACCATAATAACTTTCATTTTGACATGCTTTACAAAATCCCTGCTTGGGCTAAACAAAAAACCGCCCCTCAACCAGGCGGTAGCCAACCCTGCCGCTTCCCTTATTTAGTCACTGCGTTTGCGCAGGTAGTAGCGGGTGTGTTCGTTAATACCCCAGGTAGCGTCGGTCAACTTACTAGCGATGTACGACCTGATGTTATCGTCCAATTCGGGATTGGTGTGGTCCAACACCATGTAGAGCACGCGCAATACCGCGGCCATGTTCAGGAATATCCTTTCCACCGGAGCCTTTTTCAGCACTTTGTCCTTCAGCCCATAATGGAAAAGCAATCGCTTGACCACCCAGAGTATCTCTGCATTGCTCCAAATGCGCTTCTCCAGGATTTCTTCCAGCAAAGCTTCGGGCCCAATGGAGTTCTCCCGGTTACATATTTCTTTCCAGGCAGGAGTATCGAACAGCGACAGCTTTAAATCCTCCAACCCCGTAAAGATAGTCTGCTCGTCCATAATGAATGTCCCCCTTTGCCGTACTCCTGTGAGAAAGTTTAACAGTCTTGAGGACTGATAACAACCCCCACCGGCGGTAGCCGCAGTAAAATAAAGCGCCGGGAACAGCTTCCCGGCATAGCGCTGAATCGTTCCTCTTTTCAAGCGTCGTGAGTGCGCGGCGGGACCCCGGCAAGGGCTTGAGAACCCGGCGCTCCTAACTTTTCTATATCACCCCGTCGCGGCGCAATCTTTCCATGTCCGCAGCACTAAACCCCATTGCCGTAAGGATTTCTTCGTTGTGTTCTCCCAGCTTGGGGAAAGTAAGCACGGCTTTCCCGGGAGTCTCCGACAATTTGACGGGCACCCCGGTAAGAGCAACATCTTTCCCCGAGTTCCTGACATTGCGCAGTTTTAGTATCATCTCCCTGGCCACCACCTGGGGTTGTTCACACATCTCTTCCAGGGTTAAGACAGGTGTAAAGCAGATGTCGCTGGAAGCGAAGAACTCTACCCACTCGTCCCTGGTTTTTCCCCGCATGATCTCCTTCACGTCGGCTATGACCTCCGGCTGTTGGGCAGTGTCCCACTGCATTTTGATATACTCGGGTCGGCCGATTCTCTCACAGAATTCCGCCCAGAACTTGTCTTCTACCGCCCCCAGGCTGACATACTGGTTGTCTTTCGTCTGGTAAACATTGTAGCAAGCATAGCCCCCGGTCAAGACATCATTACCTCTCTCCGGGAGCCGTCCCCAGCCCGACCACTCTCCCAGGGTATAGGCCAGAAGGCTAATGGAACCGTCCAGCATAGCCACGTCACATAATTGCCCCTTACCGTTCTTTTCCCGGCTGGCCAAAGCGAGGAGGATGGCGATGACCGCGTAAAGGGTCCCCCCGGCGATGTCAGCAATCTGCACTCCGGACATGGCGGGCGGCCCCTGGTAAGTTCCGGTCAAACCAGTTACCCCGGCCAAGCTGAGGTAATTCAGGTCGTGTCCGGCGACGTCACGGAGAGGGCCGGTTAAACCGTAACCGGTTATGGCACAGTAGATAAGCCTCTCATTTATCTCTCGTAGCTGGTCGTAACCAAGTCCCATCTGGGCCATAACTCCGGGCCGAAACTGGTCGACCACCACATCGGCACTGGCGACCAGCTTCTTAAAGATCGCTTTGCCTTCTTTCTTCCTCAGGTCCAAGGAAATACTTTTCTTGTTACGGTTGACTGTGTAAAACCGGGCGCTCTCACCTTCAATACAAGGAGTTAAGGATCTGCCCAGATCTCCGCCCTTCGGATCCTCAACCTTGATAACCTCGGCCCCGAAATCGGCCAGTATCTGAGTACAAAACGGCCCCGGCAGATACCGGGATAGGTCCAGAATTCTAACACCCTCCAATGGCAGGCTCATTTACAAAACCCCTCCCCCATGAATCTCTCTGCCCCAATCTACACCGGATGCTTATATTTTATATCCCTTGTTCCGCATGTCGGATTACGATATCGTCTATTTTTGCAAAAGCTTACTTCTTGTCCGTGTTAAGCCGGAATCGACATAGGCAGAGGTTTAAGATAGACATCCAACGGGTCAAACCCGGCCCAACGAACCAGTTCCAAAGCCTGCTGATCTATGTCTTTAGGAAAACATCGTCGGTTACCATCGACAATCAAGACCTTTATCAAGTTCAAGACTTCGAATATGGTCATTAATGAAGGACGGTCGTTTTTGTAGCCCTTGGGCCAAATCAAGAACCGGTTTTGCTCCTTTAGACTTTTTCTTACCCGGTACTCCAGGTAGGAAGCTATCAAAAGGGCAAGGATAAAGACGTAACCCATGGCATGTATCCGCTTCTTGTTCTGCAAAAAGACCGGGCCCAGGTACACCGGGCTCTTAATGAACCTGAACTTTTGTTCGATAGCCCACTGGCGTTTATACTCGGCAAGGATGTCCCGGGCTTGCCACTGCCTGTGGTTTTTGAGCTTGGCAATTAAGACAAAGGTTGCTTCCATATAGAGCTTTTGCTTCAGGTATTCCGGGTTGATATCTTTTATCTCGCATCTGGCATGGTAGCTAACAGTAACCTCTGGTTCCTGGTTGTTTTTGGGGCGGCCTTTTTTCTTGTAGGAAGCAACGGTTTTGACCTCGATGCTTCCCTGGGCGTCAAACCCTTGTTTGTTTGCTTCGTTCAAGAAAGATTGCATTGCCTTTACGGCATCAGGTTCACAGGCAAAACTTTCGCGCTGGAGTTTCGCAGCCTGTTTGTTCAGCTGTTCCTTGGTTTTGGCCATTCTTTTTAGTACCGTTTTCTCTTTCTGGGCCTCAAGCTGCGAGGAATGCACAACCACAAAATCGTAGGTTTTGCCGTTTAGCTCATGCCTTGTGTGAAACGTTTTGTAACTGGAGGCATCGGCTGCGTTAGTTTCGCTCAAAACACCGATGTCCTCCCACTGGTTTTGTTCCCAGGCCATGAGCTTGAGCTCCTGGGCCAGGGAAAAAGTCTCGGGCAGCCGGGAGATGAACTGGATGTTTCTCTTTGACAGTTTATCAAGGGCATCGCTTGATACAAGAGCACAGTCGGAAACAAACACTACTTCCCGAAACCCTTTGCGGTCGAAGAATTCTTTCATCGTTAACACGGCTTCGGGATTCCACTTGTTGTCCGATTTGTTGCCGCAAAGCATCTGTCCCATTACTACCTGGCCTTGCTGTTGGATGCCTATTCCTAATTTAAACTGTTTTAGGTCTGGCCTTTTGTCTTTGCTGTGACCGTAGGTTATGTCGAAGTCTCGATGGGCTTCGCCTTCGAAAACCCCCTGTACCGATTTGGAGGTGGTGTCAAGATGAACTGTTCTTATGTCCAGGTTATGAGCGACTGCCATGTTAAAGGCTACCTCGCTAACCAACAGTTCCATGTCGATATCAGCAAGCTTGTCCAAGGCGCGCCCGTAAGCATCGTCGTTCAACTGTTCTAAAGAGAGATCTGTCTCAGGGTAAAGGGCCTTGATATCTTGTTCGGCCCAGAACTGGTGCACCTTCCACAAAGCGCGCCGACCACACACAACACAAACAGTTAAGCTTTCTATGAGAGTACCTGGAGATATCCTGGAATTACAGTCGTTCCATGCCACCATGTGGTCTATGATGGTTCTAATCCCTGCTATCCTGCAAAGCATAGTAACTAAAGGAACGCTTGCAGGATGTACTATTTTGATGTCCAGGTAATGAGGGTTTCTCACGCGAACTTAACCTCCTTTTGTACATCAAAGGCTAAGTTCGACGCAA
>JAAYAC010000074.1 GCA_012719535.1 Syntrophomonadaceae bacterium
AATAAAGAACGAGTAAATATATCAAATGTTATTATAAGGAGTGTGCTACGTGCTGGATTTTACTAATTTCTGGTGCTTCAGGTTAAACGCCTTATCCCGCAGAATTAGTCGCCTTTACAACGCCAGGTGCTTGGAACACGGCGTAACCGCAGCTCAGTCGTTTGTTATTTTTGATGTTATGGACCACGAGGGCACAAGCGTCAAAGATATCGCCAACCGCATTCAGCTGGACAGTCCTGCCGTGACCGGGCTGATAGATCGCCTGGTAAAGGAAGACCTTATCGAGCGCAAGGAAGACCCGGAAGACAGAAGGAGCCTCAAAATCCACCTTACACCCAAGGGCCGTGAGCTGGCCAAGAACAAGCTGGTCCCGGTTGCTCTTGAATTCGACCAGTACATGAGAAGCATAGTAGATACAAAAATAGCTGGCATTTTCCAGCACGCCCTGGATCTTATAGACGAACAATTAAGAAAGACTGTTGATTAGAAACGCAGGTAGCAAGGGGACGATGATTTTGCTTCCGTGTTTTTTGAAAGCAAAATCATCGTCCCCTTGCTTCCTAAAAATAAAGGCAGGCGGCGCTCGCGGCGCTCATCGGTCAGCTGTCGCACTGACCTAGCCTGCTACTTCTATCACAATCATAGCTACCGCAAGACTTCAAGTCAATACCTGCAGTGGGATCAGGCTTGAAATTTATGAAATTCTTGTGCACGTCTGGTGCACCGGCAGGGAATAGACCTGCAACCTCAGCAGCATGCACAGATTAACAGGCAATGAACTAAAAATCGAAGGGTTCCCCGCATGTCGAGGAACCTTCGATATCATTTCTAGCTCCTTTCCCGGTACACCCCCGCTTCTTTAAATCCCTGATAGGACTTGTAGCCCCCGCTGATGTTCTTCACCCGAAAACCTTGCTGGCGTAAAATGCGGTTGGCAATATAGCTTCTTATACCCACCTGGCAGTAAGCCAGAACCTCCCGGTCCCTGGGTATCTCCTCCAGCCGGTCCCGAATATCGTCTACCGGTATGTTGTAGGCATTTTCCACCGCCCCAGTTTCAACCTCCCTGGGGGTACGGACATCAAGCAAAAAGGCACCGTCGGCCACCATTCGTGGCACCTCGTCCCAGTATACCACCTCGACATCTTTTTGTATGATGTTGGCGGCCGTATACCCCAGCATGTTAACCGGATCCTTGGCCGAAGAGAATGGAGGAGCATACGCCAGTTCCAGGTCCTGCAGGTCAAAAACGGTCATTCCCGCCCTGATGGCGGTGGCCAGCACGTCAATGCGCTTGTCCACTCCTTCGTAGCCGACAATCTGGGCACCCAGTACCTTACCCTCTTCCGGCGTAAAAAGGAGCTTGGCCGTCATCTGGGTCCCGCCGGGGTAGTAAGTGGCATGCGGTGCAGGGTGAGTATGACATACCAGGTAATCCCATCCCAGCTTCCGCAGGTTCTTTTCATTGTTTCCCGTAACCGCCACTACCAGGTCTATCACCTTCACGATTGCAGTTCCCTGAGCACCTTTATACCTCACGTTACGGCCGGCGATATTGTCGGCCGCCAGGCGTCCCTGGCGATTGGCCGGCCCCGCCAGCGGTACCAGTACATCCCTGCCCGTTACAAAGTCCTTTACCTGTATGGCATCACCGACCGCGTAAATGAACGGGTCGGAAGTTCGCAAATACTCGTCCACCAGAATGCCGCCGGTTGAACCGAGCGCCAAGCCGGCCTCCTCGGCCAGCCACACCTCGGGCTTAACCCCGGTGGCCAGCACAACCATGTCGGCCGGAACCACCCGCCCGCTCTCCAGCACCACTTTTTCCACCCGGTAAGAACCCTCCAGCGCCGCCGCCCGCTCTCCCAGGTACAGTCCTATACCCTGCCTGCGCAGGTAATGATGGACTATGGCGGCCATTTCCGGGTCCAGAGCCCCCATGACCTGAGGAGCTCCTTCCACCACCGATACCTCGACCCCCGACTGGTACAATACATCGGCCATCTCCAGTCCTACATATCCCCCACCGATGACTACCGCGGTGTCAGGTTTTTCCTCCTCGATATACCTTTTAACCAGGTCGCTGTCGGGAACATTGCGGACCGAAAAAACATTGGGCAAATCAATACCTGGGATATCCGGGACAATCGGGGTTGCGCCCGGGGACAGCACCAGGAAATCATAGCTTTCCCGGTACATCTCGCCTTTACGTAGATCCATGACTTCCACCTGTTTCTCCGCCCGTAAAATCCGCCTGACCTCGCTCCTGGTGCGCACGTCAATGTTAAACCGCCTGAACAGGGATTCGGGAGTCTGTACCAGCAGGCTCTTCCGTTTAGGGATAATCCCTCCTACATAATAAGGTAAACCGCAGTTGGCAAATGATATGTATTCTCCTCGCTCAAACATTACGATCTCAGCCTTCTCATCAAGCCTTCTCATCCGGGCCGCCGCGCTCGCCCCTCCAGCCACGCCTCCAACAATGACAACCTTCTTTCCCATCTATTTTCCTCCTTTTGTTCTTTTATAGATTCGTTTTGATGTATTCACGAGCCTGAACAGTAACATATTTGTCAACTTCCTGAATCACTCTCCGCTCAAAAAAACCACTAGTTTTGGGATACTTGATCTCATTAACCACCGGCAACAGTAGCCGCTGGGTACGGCTGATTTCTTCCCGGATACAATCCATCAGCTTGTCGTAGTCATCCAGAGCATATAGTTTCAACAGGTGGTCCAGGATATCGTAAGCCTCGTTACGGAAAGCCGTAATAGCTGCCTGTTCAAGGAGGGTATGTTTATCAATATCCAGGGTCAAAAACTCCCTTATAATCTTGAGCCTTTGCCGATCGGACTTGGTGAGCAGCAAACTTTCGGACGCGCGCTTTTTCCTTGCCTCGATTGACAGTACCTGGGTGAGAATGTCCCGGTAAAAGGCCTTTACCATGTCCGCCATCGCACATGCCTCCTGAAACTCCTCTTGTTTAATAGTTATTCGTTACCGGTCCAGAATTCTCCTCTACATCATACCCCTATTTGCCACAGATACTCGTTCCGCATACTAAGCTAAGAGAATTTCTTAATTTGAAGCCTGACCCCGTCTAGTGATATACTTTCCTGGGGAGTGAACGAGTATGCCTTTTGATGGACTGGCCATCGCGGCCTTGTGCCGGGAACTGGGCCCGCAACTGGAAAACCAGCGCATTGAGAGGATTTACCAGCCGGAGAAGGATGAAATTATCATTTCCGTGCGGAGGCGGAAGGATTCCCGGCTCCTAATCTCTGCAAACCCGCGCTGGGCCCGCTTCCATACCACTAATGAGCGTAAAGAAAACCCTGCTGTTCCGCCTGGCTTTTGCATGCTGTTGCGCAAACACCTGGAAGGGGGAAGGATAAAAGCTATCACCCAGGTGGATTTTGAACGTATCGTTGAAATACGCGTGGAGGCGCTCAACGACCTCTTGGAGTGGACGGATAAAGTTCTCGTTTGCGAGTTCATGGGCAAGCACTCCAACATCATACTGTTAGACCCAGAAACTGGCACGATAATCGACGCTATCAAGAGGTACAGTAACGAAGTCAGCAGCTACCGTGAGGTCTTACCGGGTAAACCTTACATTGCTCCCCCATCCCAGGGCAAGTTGCATCCGCTTAAAGCCTCCCTGGAACAGGTGGCGGAGCGGTTGTGGCGCGAGCCCGGTCGCAGCCTGTCCCAGGCGATATTTGCCGTCTATTCGGGGTTCAGCCCATTCGCAGCCCGCCAGGTCTGCCATCAGGCCGGGCTAGACCCCGACCTTCCAGCGGGAGAGTGTGGTGAGTTCGAGATCTCCACCATTTTTGCCGCGTGCAGGTCCCTGGTGGAACAGGTAACTACCGGGTATGCGCGCCCTACGGTCCTGGTCTCCCGCCAGGGAGAAGCCGTGGAGTTCGCACCATATACCTTAATCCCCGATAACAGGGACTCGTCCACCTGCATTCCGTTTGCTACAACCAGCCAGCTGGTCGATTCTTTTTTCCAAGAAAAGTTAACCCGGGCCAGGATGGACTCCTTAAAAACCAACCTGCTTCGTTTGGTTAAGTCCCACCTGGATAAGAGTTACCGGCGACGCTTCCTCCTGGAAGAAGACCTGGCCCAGGCAAGGGCCAGCGAGAAGTTTAAGCTCTGGGGAGAGCTCCTCACCGCCTACGCTTACCAACTGAAGAAAGGGCGGGCCAAGGTTGAACTGCACAACTATTACACGGGAGAACCTGTTACTATTGACCTGCAACCCCACCTCTCCCCCATTGACAACGCTCAGCGATACTTCCGGGCGTACAATAAGGCCAAGGCATCCATCTACCATGCCTCTATGCGTCTCCGGACCACCGACGACGAAATCGTCTACCTGGAATCGGTGGCAGTAGCTCTGCAACAAGCAGAAACCGCTATCGAGTTAGATGAGATTGTGGAAGAACTCGGAAAAGAAGGCTATATAAGCGAAAAAACCAGGCGTTTTTGTCCATCCGGGGAACGGAGCAAACCACGGGTGTTCACGTCTTCGGACGGAATACAGATCCTGGTGGGCAGGAATAACCGCCAGAATGACCAGTTGACCATGAGGGAATCCGACCGGAACGACCTTTGGTTGCATGCGAAAGATGTGGCAGGCAGCCACGTTATCATACGCCTGCCGAAGTATGTCAAAGATATTCACCAGGTACCCGACCGCACACTGGAGGAAGCCGCCCTGCTGGCCGCCTACTACAGCAAAGCCCGGGGAGAAGAAAAGGTCCCGGTTGATTACACCTTCCGGCAGAATGTCAGGAAACCGAAAGGGGCCAAGCCGGGCAGGGTTTTATACGAAAACTACTGGACCATCTATGTGAATTCCAGCGATGCCCGCCTGGGAAGAATGGTCACCCCCGCCGACCAGCACCCCTGATCTACTGCAATAAATGGGCAGTGCCGGGCAGTGGTGTAGAAGCAATTCGTCTTTTGGCCCCACACTCAAGCTGGAGAAGGTCTCCCCATGAATTAATATTTTTCCAGCCCGTGTCATGTTGGGCTCAGTCCTGGTTAGCCCTGTCCTTTAAGTAGCGGATGGTGGCCTTCAAGCTGATGTTATCCAACTCCAAACGCTCCACTTTCGTCTCCAGGTAACGGATGCGCTCACTGTAGTTGGCCGGGCTTATCCCTCCATACTGCAAGAAATCCCGGCCTCCCCTTAAGAATTGTTTTTTCCACCTGCGTAAGTCCGACTCGGGTATGCCGTACTGGCGGCAGTATTCAGCGAGGGGCTTGCCGGACTTCAGAAAACGAAGCACTTGCTCCACCTTATACTCCGCAGTCATATCTTTTTGCTTTACCGCCATTATTAGCTCACCCCCTTCAAGGTATTGGCAAGATAGACTTCAATGGTAATACCTGGAGCGGTAATTACTTTTTGGCCCGGGGCCTTTATTTATGGGTCGTACGGACTTCGGACAAATACGGCCCGCCGTAGCAAACCCGGGCCATCCAGAGATAAATGTGGTCACGTTTGAGGTATCCCGGCGCCTGCCATTTATTATAAATTTATGATTGCAAGAACTGTGCCAGATGATAGCGAAGTTTTCTTATTACAGGCAGCCACCGGGCGGCCGCTGTCGTTCCGGTAATATTGGCATGTGCCGAAATTTGGCCACTGACACTCAAGGTGTCAGGATTTCGACAGTACACAAGATTCTGTTCACAATTGAAACAGTCTTTCAATCTTGAAACACGATCTTATTAACAAAATGTTTCACGATGACACACATAATAATAAAAAGCCCGCTGTTACTACTTGTCGCTAACACCTTCCTGCTGGAATAGCTGCCAAAAAAACGTAAGCGTCAAAAAGAACACACCTACAGCTGATGGAAGAAGCGTGAGACAATATACCTGAGCACAACCGTAGGAGGTGTTCGGGTATAGATAACCGTGAACGCGTTAGCCTTTGGAAACAGCGCTTTTCTGAATTTGA
>JAAYAC010000075.1 GCA_012719535.1 Syntrophomonadaceae bacterium
ATGTGCCATAACCATGTATGCAGCTGTAATCGCGGTCAACCAGCAATATCAAAACGAAGAAAAACTAGCAGTCTAGCTGGTCTAGGACAACCTGTTCAAATAAGTAGGCAGCTGCTGTAAGCACCGAAGGGGGTAGTATGCTCTTTTTGACAGTGCTTGATTAGAATAAACGGACTATATTGCTTCCTTATGACAATAACTGGTAATGGTTTTGCGGGTAATGATTGTTCTTGGTCTTTTTGAGTCTGGTTTTTTCGAATTATGCAAAAGTCTCGCTTGCGTCTGTACCAAAGAAGGGATGCTTATATGAGTCACCGATTGAGAATGGACGACGTTTTCCCCTTTTTTCAACCTGTACTCGCGGCGGACACGTGTGACGTATGGGGATACGAGGTATTGGGACGGTTGTCAACTCCGCACGGGCCGAAAAGCCTGGGCCCGTTTTTTCATGACCCAACAGTACCGGCAAGGGAGAAAGTTGAGGTCGACCGCCTCATCCGAGAAAAAGCTCTGAAGGTACTAACGCAGTCAGGTCCAAAGCGGTTTACGTTTCTTCTAAACATTCAACCGCAGTGGCTCTTGCCTTTCCTCGGCAACCGAGAACGCTTTCTTACCCTGCAGTACATCGAGTCCTTAAGAATTGATCCAGAAAAGATAGTCATCGAAATAAGCGAGACCGAATTCAACGGAGATATGGAGCAACTTGCCCTATTGGTGGACAATTACCGACAAGCGGGGTGTAGAATTGCAGTCGATGACGTGGGTTGTAGACTAAGCAACCTCGACCGCATAGCCGCGTTAAAGCCCGACATCCTTAAGGTGGATACCCGCCTAGCCCTGGCGTCTGGTTATGATCAAACTGCCCAAAACGTTCTCGATATCCTGGGTTTCTTCGCTGCAAAAGAAGGCGTGGACGTAGTAATGGAGGGAGTTGAAACGGCTGAGGTCCTTCGAACAGGACTCAAGGCCGGGTTCCGCTATTATCAGGGCTTCTTGCTCGGGTCTCTTGGTCCCCGTCCCAGCATTTGTCCCAACATTCGCACGCTTATGCGTCGTGAACTGGAGCAGTTCGCGGGCCAAGAAATCGCACGACGTAAGAGTCAATTTGCTGTGATCGAGCGGCTTGAAACGGTTGCCAGGATGTACAGTATATCCACAACCCCTTCGGAGCTGGAATCCGCACTTATTAATGCCGTTTATGATCTTCCCGTGAACTGCTATCGCGTGTACGTTTGCGATCGTACGGGATACCAGATAACGCCAAACTTCACCCGCGACGACCGGGGAGAATGGAAGGTCGATACAAGCTATCGTCGACGCAACTGGGCATGGCGTCCGTATTTCTATCCAACCGTTACTCTGTGCAGGTACTTCGGCCGTGGACTCGTCTCTGATCAGTACCTTGACCTGGAATCAAGACGTGCTACGCAAACCGCATGTTTTCCTCTGAAAAATGATTTGTTCTTGTTTGTTGACGTTGACGTCGCCTGTCAGTAGAATCTGGCAACGGGTAAAGACGAGAATGTACAACTACCTGCGCAATATTAGTGCTACCGATCAAAACGCGCACTTGCCCGAGCCTCCTCTATGCACCCCTCGTTGAAGCTCGTATGTTATCGAAGACCCGATGGCGGGCGTACCCGTCCTTAGCGTATTTGATGACTGCTTCAACTTTACCCTTGCTTTCGGGGTCGCCCTTGCGGCAGAGATAAACCTTGAAGCCCATCTACTGCCGGAACTTCTCGAATTCGGCAGTGTATATGACGTCGCCGAAGTTTTCGCTGATGGCTAAAAGACGGTCCTGGTCATAGACTATTTCCTCTGGCACCCCTCCCATGAATTCAAATACCCGGTAGTGCATCTGGATGAATCTAGTCGTGGTTAGGGGCTTGTCATCCAACTCTACGTACTTGTAGCGGCTGTGAGAGAAAACAAACCCAAACCCGTAAACTCGTACTTTCTTGCCGGCAGTGTTTACCAGGTCTGTTTGTCCCGGGTCGACCGGGGCCTGGTAGCCCATGGGCAGTTCTTCTACCGCCTGGTATTGCCGGACAACAATTATTTTTGGTATGTCGTGCTTAACTCTCAACCTGCTTACGTACCGTCTAAGCGTTCGCTCCTTTCCCCGGTAGTCACCGTAATGTTCTTTGAGCCAGTCGTGGATCTGGGCCGCGCTTATGTCCGGATATTGTTTTAGCCAGCTTACAATCTGTTCCTCATAGGCGTCCAGCTTTTTCTTCCTGTGCCTGGCTTTTCCTTATCTTGGCAAATTCGTCTGGTGTCACCTCCCAGTAACGGTCTACAGTTTTCCAGTCGATTCCTAACCCGCTGTGATTTGCTAAGCCCCAACTCCTTATATTGCCTGATTTCTTGATACATCGGCCACTCCTTCGCCTGTTTCCTCGGGATCTCGACCCTCCGTACCGGTTTCGGTTCATAGGTCCCGTTCAGCAGTTGTTCTTAAATGGTGGCCCAGTGTTCTTGCAGGTATGGTAGAAGGGCTTTTATCTCCATACCGTCACTACCCGGGGCTCCTGCATTCTTCTGCACCCGTTTAAGGGCGCGGGTCATGTTTCCCCGCGCTACGACTCTTTCCATCAGGTCCATATCGTTGCCTCCGCCGGCTTGCTCTCCGGTTCGTGCCGGCAAGAATCTCGGCGCTCCTACGGTCCCCCGCGTATTCACCGCGTCCTCCCGTGGGCAGCCCCCTGTCGGGGTTTTCTGCTTTCTTCGCTCCTTGCTCGAACTCACTTTCGGCGCGCCTCGCTTTCCTGGTCGGTCCTTCCCTTTCCGGGCGTCCCTGTTAAGGTACTATGAGCTCTGCTGACTCCTGCAGGTTCAGCCATACCCCTCGATATGGTTCACCAGATTACCTGGCCTTCCTTGCAGGCCTCCCCGGGTAAGAGCGTTGACTTTCTCTCCATCTACCCGCCACATCTACTCTGAATAGCCTTCGGTAGCATGGACTTCACTTTGATACGCAAGCTCATCCAACTGTTCCTAGCCTAATGTGGTTCCTGTTCGTCGGGCCGGAGGTTTGCCGCTGGCTTCCTTCAGCACCCACCTGCGACGGGTACCCGGCGTCGCCACGGACATCCTTGTCTTAACCTAATGGCTACTGCTACCTTCGCCGTTCGGGACTTCCACTCTATAGCCAACACCAATGCCGGGCGCACATAAATAAGGCCCGGTAACAGGAACCGGGCCTATGTTATTCGAGTTCTAAAATCATTCGTACTCGTCCAGGCTTTCCAGGGCATCGTTAAGGGTGGTGTCGTCCTTAAACTCCAGGTTACCAGACATAATATCCTGACGCATCTTGGCCGGCAGGGTTTCCACCCTGATCCGGGTTATGCGAACGATTTCTTCATTGTATCCGGTTGGTCCCTTGTAAACAGCTACATACCCCTTGTACACTCCCAGG
>JAAYAC010000076.1 GCA_012719535.1 Syntrophomonadaceae bacterium
CAAAGGCTAAGTTCGACGCAAACTACTCAGGATCCTCTTGAAATAACTGGATATCACGAGTTTTTTGCTAAAATTTGAGCTTGGTAATTAATGACATGCGAAGAGTGGGTTATATATATATTCGTTAAGTTTTAACATAATAGCACTTTAGCTGGCGAACATTGTCGTAAGCTTATTAATAATGAATGAAAGCCTCAAGACTAAAGTCTTGAGGCTATGAGTTTTGCCTACGCCACCGCCTTCCAACCAGTAATTACGGCAGGAAGATGCCCTCGGGGTCAACCACGTTGTAAAGCAATTCTAAATCCCGGTAAGTCGGTGGTTTGGTTTCTCCGGAAACCCTGGAGATGTTCAGGTCGAACATGCAGTTTTCCTTGACCTGTTCAGGGGTAAACCCGGGATGAACGGTATCCAGGTAAATAACCCCGTCATCGTCGAAGCGGAAAACACCCATGTTGGAAATTACCGCCGATGGGCCACCCCGGAAGGCTTTACCGTACACCTCTTTTTTATGAACGAATTCCCCGCTGGGCCAGTGAGGAATTCTCCATCCCGGAGACGTGATGTAGCTGCACCGTTCCACCCAGCGCCTTTTCTCCTGGACAAATATGAAAACGGTCCTCTTGGCCAGGGCATTGATATCCGGGTTGCCGCCGCTGCCGGTCAGCCTCTTCCCCCCGAAGTACCCGCCCATGGCAGTTGTATTTACATTGCCATACTGGTCTATTTCCGCCCCCCCGAGAAACGCCAGGTCGACCACACCTCTTTGTAGTTGACCGAACACGTCATACAGCCCGGAGGCTATGGACGCCTGATAGATACACCGGGCGTCCCCGACGGAGGTGGGCAGGCTGATCGGCCTTCCATCCACGCTGCCGGCTTCGTAGATACATACCGCGTTGGGGGAGGTGGTCAGCTGCGCAAGCATGATGGCCAGCATGGGCAGTCCGGTACCGGCAAAAACTACTTCACCATCATTGACCTCTCTCGCGGCCGCTACCGCCAGAAGGTCTATAGGTTTGAATTCCCCAGGCTTTGCGTATTCGTTACCAGCCATTACCTCGACCCCCTTTTCACTTTGGTGGAGTAGCCAAGAGCGGCACTAGCCCTCAATTTCTCCAGGCGGCTTGCCCCAAGTTTATTGAGATATTCATCGTGGTCTTTGACCCCGAATATCCACTCCTGGGCCCAGGCATCGAAACCTTCCTGGGTTCTGGTCTTGGTGAAGAATTCATTGATGAAAGCACCATCTGCCTCATACGAACCGAAACAACCGGTTGGGTGCGCTCCCCAGGGCAGCTCAACTATATAATCCACCAGATACGGGGGCACCAGGTTCCTCTCCGGCTCGCGGCGGATGAACTCCTCGGGGACAATCTGCTCGGTGATGACAATCACCTTGTCGGCAGCCTTCATGGCTTCCTCATCACTATATTTCTGGCCGAATACCCTGACAGTACCCTCGGAGCCCACCATATTTACGTGAGCGATACACCAGTCGGGTTGGGCGGCCGGGATCAAGGCCACCTCGGTTCCCGAGAAAGGCTCCTTGAACATCTCATACTTCTTGGGCGGGATCTTGGGATTGGACCCGTCCCGCAGGCCGGCCCTGCCCAGTGCGTCGTACGCGGGGTTCAGGATGTCCGAACCAAGCGATGCATAGGTGGGCATGAAGGGAATCCCTTGCGCGCCGGCCACCAGGCGATATAACATTTGTACGTGGCTGTAGTCTTCGTAAATGATCTCCCCGGTCTCAGCTTTTCGGGAGAAGTTTCCACCAATCTTCCCGTAAAGCTCATGACCGACCCAGCAGGATTCCCATATCTTGACGCACCCTGCTCCGATGAGCATGTCATCGTGGGTTCCGCCGTTTACCTCAACCAGGTGCAGGTTCTTCTTGCCTTGCCTTATCATTTCATAGATAGCCGCCATGGGACGGCGCCAGATAGTGAACCCGCTGAAGGTAAGCATGTCGCCGTCTTTGATAAGGCTGATGGCTTCCTGCAGGCTGACTTTTTGGGGTTTGCCCATCTCTACATACCTCCTCCTTTATGATTTTTGTCTTGCCCGGAATAACCCCCCGGGTTGGGGTTTCAGGTTTGGTTATACTGCCAGGTTGGGGTACTAATTGGACAACAACCCCCGGGAAGGCTGTGCCTCCCCGGAGGCTAAATGCTTATTTAAACTTGCCAATAACTTCCCGGCCGATGATCATGCGCTGAATCTGGTTGGAGCCCTCATAGATCTGGGTGATCTTAACGTCCCGCATCATTCGCTCCACCGGGAATTCCTTGCAGTAGCCATACCCGCCCATCAGCTGTACGC
>JAAYAC010000077.1 GCA_012719535.1 Syntrophomonadaceae bacterium
CGCACCCCGGGTTCCTGTCAAGCAGCCTTCTTTTTCCAGCTACTTTCAGCCCCCGAGTTGCGACGGTTTATCCCGCTTCCCTCATCCCACGCTTGCCGCGCGCAAGTTTTATATTACCACCCTCTATCCGGGATGTCAAGAAGAAGTGGAAAGATTTTTATCCCGCAGGGGAGGGGCTACTAACCCTATTTATATTATAGGCGCAAACCCATCTCTTTTCAATCCGGGTTTTACCATTTAAGTGGGGTCAGGCAATGCCATACACTTCCGGTATATAAAAAGCGCCCAACCGGGCGCTCTTGCCAGTTAATTTGTCTTCTTACTCCTTTTCTTGCGCTCAATCTTGATGGCGCAGTCCGGACAAACCTGTTCACAAATCAGGCAGGCAATACAACTATCCCGGTCCTTGGCTTTCACCGTGGGGGTCCCGTATATGCCCAGTCTGTCCGACCATACGATGACGTCGGTGGGACACTTCTCGCGACAGAGGCCGCACCCTTTGCATAGCCCGGGAAAGAGGTGAAATACCGCTTTCTCCATATCATCCGAGATGACTTCAAAATGTTTCTCCTTAGGCATGAATTACTTCGCCTCCCTTCAGGGCCTCCCGGGCCATCTCAATACCGGTATCCAGGGCTCGGAAGTTTAGCTCGCGCAGCTCCGGGGTCTTCTCAAACTTGTAGCCTAACTTATGCTCCAGAGCCTTCCGCGTGGCTTCATAGGATACCATCTCGGTCAGGCCCACCACTACCCCCATGACCACGATGTTGAATACGCGGGTACTAAGTTCCTTGGCCTTCTCCACCGCCGGGATACCTATTACTCTGGCGGCTTCCGGTGGCAGGTCCTCCGGGGAAAGCTGGAACGAGGTATCATAAACATAAACGGTGTCTGGACCAGAATACTGGTGGGTACGCTCAACCGCCCGATGGCTCAGCGCTACCACCACATCGCCCTTGTGAAACTTGGGGGCACCTATCCGCCGGTCACTCACCTGGATGAAAGCCACCGAGACCCCACCCCGCTGCTCCAGGCCAAAGTTAGGGATATATATGGCTTGCTTACCTTCATTGTAAGCAGCTTCTGCAAGAATCTCAGCTGCCGCCTGTACTCCCTGTCCACCTTCACCGGCCAGGGCCACCCGTACCAAATTTCCCATCTACTTTTCCCCCTTCCCAAATGGACTTTTGATCTCCCCTACTGCGAAGTATGACTCCATCTGGTCTTCCAGGAAGTCCCAGGTCTGTTGGGGGTTGGTCCTCCAGTTGGTAGGACAGGTTGAGAGGCACTCCACGAAAGAAAACCCGTTCCCCTCCATTTGATTTTGCAGGGCCCGCTTGATAAATGTTTTCATCTGGCGAAACTTGGACACTGTAGCCCGTGCTACATAAGCCCCATCCGGAGTGATGGTAGCAATCATTTCCGGCCCCCGGGTGGGGTATCCCTGTTTCTCCACGTCACGCCCGTAAGGAGTGGTCTCCGTCTTTTGCCCCGGCAGGGTGGTAGGAGCCAGTTGGCCTCCGGTCATGGCATAGTTGGTGTTGTTAACCAGAATGAGGGTGACTTTTTCGTTACGAATCGCCGAGTTCACCAAGTGTTGCGAACCAATCGAGTATCCACCCCCGTCTCCCATGTATCCGACGCAAATAAGTTCCGGATTGGCTCTCTTCATCCCCACCATCACCGGCGTGGTACGCCCGTGATGAGTTTGGGTACTGTCCACCGCGAAAAAGTTCCAGGACAAAAGGGAACACCCGATGTCACAACCGAAAACCGTCTGGTTCTGAATATTCAGCTCATCTATAGCTTCTCCCAGAGCTTTGAGGACGATACCATGGCCACACCCTGGACAGAACTTGTGGGGTTTGCTGGGGGCGTACCATGATTTAGGCATTGCTGGTTGAACTGCGCTCATTTCTGAACCTCCCTTCCTATAACAGCTCTTTTACTTTGTCAAAGATGTCATGATCCACAATTCCGACGCCGGGTTTGAGCAAGCCGCATATTTCCACGGTTTCGCCGTAAATCTCCTGCCGCACCAACCTCATTAACTGGCCGTAGGAAGATTCGGCCACCAGTATCTTCCTGGCACCACTTTTCTTAATGGCATCGCGTAATTGTTGGGCCGGGAAAGGCCGGAGGGTAATGTGGCGGAAGTATCCTGCGTTTATTCCCTTCTCACGCAGGGTTTTTACCGCATCATCCGCAGCCCGCGAAACAACCCCGTGGGACAGGACAATAATCTCCGCGTCGTCACACATTTTTTCTTCATACTCCACAACCTGTGGTGCTATTTCCTGATAAGCCCGGTCTAACTCCAAGACTACCTCGTACAGCTCTTCTTCCAGGCTGTATATGTTACATAGATGGGCAGGCTCGCGGTCAACGCCGATGCTTCCCGGCAGGCCGACCAGTGGCCGTGCAGGCTCGATTGCCAACCCCCGCTCCTCAGGATCGTAGATCTCCAGAGGCTCCCTCATTTTGGCCTGGTACCCGTCACCCATCACAAAAGTAGGAAAACGATATTTCCAGGCGGTGTTGAAAGCCTTAATGACATAATCGAAGATTTCCTGGTGCGTGGAGGTAGAATACACGATGCGGTGTCCTTCCCCGTTTCCGCCATAGGTTGTCAGGGTAACTTCCTGCTGGGAGTAGACCACGGTCCCGGAGGACGGCCCTCCGCGCTGCTGGATGACAGCAACTATCGGCAATCTCATCGCTTCCGCCATGCCAAAGGGCTCCTGCATAAGGACATTGCCCGGGCCGGCGGTCGCAGTAAAAGCTTTACGACCCGCCTGAACCGCACCACATACGGTAAACCCGGCCGATATTTCGTCCTCAGTTTGCAAGAATTCCCTTTTATACTTGGGAGCCAGCCGTGTCCAATAGTGCATTATCTCATTCTGTGGGGTTATCGGGTATCCAAACATTATGTCGGCTTGAGCTGCCAGGGCAGCCCAGGCGACAATCTCATTCCCGGTCATAAAAGCCTTCATGGTTCCGGTTATCGGTTTTTCCACCAATCGAGCACCTCCTATTTATGTTTAGTTTGTTTCTTTGGAGGAATATAATTCTTACCACATGGCACCAGGCATATACCTGTTGATAAATCTTACAGAAACCCCGGAAAAATCCGCTTGCAGGGCCTCATCGCGAAGGCTATCTTCCACGGCCACACAGACCACCGGAATACCGAGTTCGGCCGCCGCTTCCATGATTACCCGGTGCCCTTCTACGATAAAATCCACCGTGGTTTCGCTACCGAGGTGAGAATTGCTTACCAGTCCGTCAACCCTGCCCAGGTTGCTTACATACTCAACTATGTCTTCTTTGGTCGCAGTCATCGGGCGGGCCGTGTTTATGACCGCCAGAACCTGCAGGTCAGGGTCCCGGTCGGCCCCTTCCAACAAGTTCAAAGTCTTCGCTCCGTAGACGCCATAACCGATATCAAGAATGACTGCACCTTCTCGCCGTAGCACCCATCTCGCCGCCGGCTTCACCAGCCCGCCGGCTTCACCCAGACCAAAGCTGTCTTTAGGTCCCCAGCCTACAACGGTGATTCCCCGGTCTTCCAACCACGCCTTGAGCGGCCGTAACGTATAAAACGGTTCCACCGTATCCAGGTCAACCAGGGTTACTTCAAAGCCCGCCTGCTTCAATTCCAGGGCCCGGTTAATGGCATTTTCACTTTTGCCGCTGGCATACTCACCTATGTAGGCTTCAACTATCCTCTTCATAAAACTAAGGTTTAAGCACCCCCCTTCACCTACATGTACGTTGACATGTATACAGAATGCATAATTGCGATATCAACTTATGAAAAATATATTATCTAGTATAGGTTACTCGCCCATTGTAGTCAATAATATATCTCATTTCGTAAATAGTACGCACATTTGTCCTGGCCGGGGGACAAATTCCTTCATTAGGGGTTGGATCAGGTTGAATATGGTTATATAGTGGCCGGATTAGAAGATATTCTTGATCTTCGGTAGGCAACACGGGGCATATCATTGTATAATTATACGGCTCAGATTATAAAAAACTGGCCGCGGGGGCCAGTGTGAATAGTTCCCATCTTACCAGGCAAACAGTAACCTCAACCAAGTATCAACTTAAAACAGACGAGCAAAATAAGCCCGGGAATGCCTAAAAATCCGGCAATCAGTACGGTAATGATGTTTACCGGTATACCGAAAGAGAAGTAGGCCCCAAAATAATTGAAAATCAGTAGCAGGAGCAGTCCAATCCCGGAATTAAGCAGCAGCTTCCAAATCATCTTGATGGGCTTCAAGAGAATTTGCGTCACAAGGGCGATAACCACCGCCAGGAAGAGCGCCCCCATGATCACATTTACCGTTTCCAAACAGCTACACCTCCACCCCGGGCTTATCCGAGCATAACCAATTAACTCCCCGGGCTATTCTCCTCCAGCCAGGGTATCTGGTATTCGCCGCGAATTTTTCTCAACAGGTAGCTGTATCTGAGCTCGGCCGTTTTAAGATTGTACACGGTGTAATCAATCATATCCCGGTCATCGTTCTCGGCAAACAGGGCCTGGGCGGCCAGCCAGTCCTGGTGGGCCCTGGCCAGCAATTCTTCAAGAGACTCCTCCCGGGCAGCCACGCGTTCCTCCCCGGCCAGAAACAAATCCTTAATGAAGCGAAGTATACGGCCAACCACCATTATCCCTCCCTGGCTGGCAACTGTTACCACGACTGTAACATTTCTATGCCGGGAGGAAGATTTTTATGCACCCCTACTTACCAGGCGGCCGGCGCTTAAACGAGGGGCTAGATTTCCTGACGACCTTCCAGCGCTTTTCTAAGTGTAAGTTCATCAGTATACTCAATATCCCCGCCCACCGGCAAACCGTGTGCCAGCCGGGTAACCCTGAGGCCAACTGGTTTGGCCAGCTCGGCTATATAGCGGGCGGTAAGTTCACCGTCAATGGTAGGATTGGTAGCCAGCACAATCTCCTTAACCTGACTCGTAACTACATTCCTAAGCAGCCTATCAATGTTCAGGTTTTCCAAGGAACCACTTTCAAGAAAGCGCGGAGCCTGGTTCAGGACATAATACTTCCCCTTATAGCCTGCCCTCTCGAGGGCTATTACATCGCTGGCCTCCTCGACCACGCAAATGATGGATCCGTCACGATGAATGTCAGTACATATCCAGCACGGATCCTCGTCGGTCAGGTTGCCACACCGGGAACAGGGGCGTATTTTCTCCCTGGCTTCCACCAGGGCCCTGGCCAGTTCCCTGACCTCGGAAGGAGCTTGCCGTAAAATATGAAGTGCCAGGCGTTGGGCGCTCTTGGGGCCAATGCCCGGCAGTTTTTCCAGCTCGCTGATAAGTTTTTCCAGGGGCCGCGCCAACCGCATGCTAATGCCTCCGCATTCACCGGGTAATTATTGCTAACTGTCTAGTCTATCTACCCTGAAAATCCGGCACTCAGGCGGTTATGTTCCAATGAAACAACGAACAACAACACCCAACGTTGCCATCCTCAAGCATGGGCAAGTGAGAACTGAGTGCCGAACGACGGACGCTGGTAGAACATTAATATTAATGACTATGGTCCTGTGTGATACAGCTAGCCTTTTCATCCTCTAGCGGTGACCCCGCTAGAGGTCATTGATGAGGGTCTGTGTCCTTATGTGGGCATTTCATAGCCCAGGGATACTGATTCCGCCAGTGATTTTGGCCATTTCTTGTTTGGCCAGGTCACGGGCCTTGTTTAAACCTTCGTTGACGGCGGCCAGCACCAGGTCCTGCAGCATTTCCACATCATCCGCATCTACTACTTCGGGAGAAATGCTTATCGACACCAGTTCCTGTTTGCCGGTAACCTTAACGGTAACCGCCCCCCCGCCTGCGGAAGCTTCCACCTCCATGTTTTTCAAGTCCTCCTGTAACCTGGCTATGTCTTGTTGCATTTTTTGGGCTTGCTTGACCATCTTACCCAGGTTGCCGAGATTGCCAAATCCCATTGTATTTCCCCCTCTTAGTCAATTATTTCTACCAGGTCGGCACCAAAAAGCTCGATAGCTTTTTGTACCACCGGGTCATTTTCCGGCTGCTCACCCAGCAATACAAATTCAACTTCAACCTTTCGTTTAAGTATTTTCTCCAATACCTGTAGCAGGATGTCGCGGTTTTCCTTTTCTGCCATTTTTTCGCGATGAAACTTAAACCCCTTTTTATATCCTATCAGAACCAGGTCGTCTTTTATACCTAGCAAGCGTCCTGAAGCCAGCAAGGCGTGTGTAGTAACTTTTCGCTCCTTGACCATGTCCAGAACCCTACCCCAGGGAATCTCTTCTCGAGGTGCCCGGGCGGCCGGGGCCTGCGTGGCAGCAGGAGCTGCGTGTTCCCCGGGGGTCAGGGTGGTCGCCAGATCCAGAAACACCGTCTCCACCACGAAACGCTGGCTTTCGTTAAACCGGAGCTGAACGGAAACTTCCATCATCTTCTTCAAGGCGGCTAATACCTCCGGTACGCCTACTCTTCCCGCCTGCTGCAGGAGTACCGGCCGGACCTCGTCAGTAACCAGGCTTAGCTGGGCCAGTTCTCCCGTGGTTTTGGCCACCAGCAGGTCCCGCAGGTACATAGAGCTTTCTCGAAGAAACTGTACGGCCTCTTTTCCCTCGGCAAAAGCCCGGTCAATGCTGCCGATGATTCCGCCAATGTCCCCATCCAGGACACAGCTGAAAAGATCGGCCAGAAACCGGTCATCAACCAACCCCAGGATGTTCAAGACATCCTCCCGGGATATGCGGCCGCTACAGTAAGCCTGGCATTGGTCCAGGATACTCAGCCCATCCCGCAGGCTACCCGCTGCGCGCCTGGCTATCAGTTCCAGGGCCTTCTCTTCGATATCCAGATTATTGTCTGCCACTACCATTCTCAGCCTGCTGGTTATCTCATCCCCGGTAAGCCGGCGGAAATTGTATCGCTGACACCGGGACAGTATGGTGGCCGGAATCTTATGCGGCTCAGTGGTGGCCAGGATAAAAACCACCGATGCGGGCGGCTCTTCCAGGGTCTTGAGCAAGGCGTTGAAAGCCTCCGTGGTCAGCATATGCACCTCATCGATGATATACACCTTTGTCTTACCCTGGGCCGGCACCATCCTGACCTTTTCGCGCAAATCCCGGATTTCATCAATACCCCGGTTGGAGGCCGCATCAATCTCGATAACATCCATGAAGCTGCCCCGGGTAATTTCCTGGCAGGAAAAGCACTGGTTACACGGCTCTCCCCCGGCCTCCCCCGAACAGTTGACAGCCTTGGCAAGTATTTTGGCGACACTCGTCTTGCCCGTACCCCGCGGGCCACAAAAAAGATACGCATGAGAAATCCGACCCTGCCGTACCGCATTCTTAAGGGCCTGGACCGTCTGCTCCTGTCCCACTACCTCCGCAAACCTCTGGGGCCGCCATGCCCTATAGAGAGCCAACTGCGCCAAGTTTATCCCTTCTTTCGATAACCAACTTAGTGAACTGCCCCTCCCGTCGCCAGCTTCGGAATTTCACCTTATCACGCGTTTATGCACACTAGTTTTCGCTGTTGGGCAGGTTATTTCCTCCCAGGCGGCTCTCAAAATGAGAAAGGTGAGTACAACCTACTCACCTTTTTGTCAGTTAGCTGCCGCGCACCTGGCATCGAACATACCTTCCGAGCGTTACCCGGGCAGTTTGCTCCATTCAGGCTACCCTGCGGCACACGAGGTGAATCCCTTAGTGCTGCTTCCTCCCGGACCTGACACGGTTCAGGATGTCTCGTTGCGCAGGACCCGAACTTCTTCACCACTTACCCGAGCCAGACCTCACAAGGCAGGCCCTCCGTCCAGGAATTCAACCCTGCTATAGCGGGTTGCAGGTTACAGGGCACCGCTACCTCCCCGTCTAGCGCGGCAAATCACATTTCACTACACAAAAAGCCTTTACCCCCGCTCTCTCAGCGGGTAAAGGCCGCACTTCACCGTTGCACTTCATTATACCGCACTCCGGATTCGATTTCAATTCGCTCCCGAATTATGTAAAGCAGTTCGTTCCTGCATGAGTGTTGACCACCACCTACTTTGCCAAAAAAGAGTGCTAAGTATCGTGGAGGCTTGCATAACTTGGTCTTCGTCCTGCTGGTCGGGACCCGCTTTTCCGCCATTCGCTCGTCTTCTTTAGGCAAATCTGATTTTCTCTTGCTTATGCATTCTCTTTTGCTGCCGGGAACCCCTGCAAAGACTTGCTACTTCCCTCATCTTGCGGTTTACGGCCACCCCCGGCACGTGCTCTCTAAGAACGAGAGGAGCTGCCCGCCCGTCACATTTAGGCCTGCCATCCTCTAATACGACCTGGCCAAACCGGCACAAAAATGGCATAGAAAACAAGCCCTGGAATCAAGCGCTCCCCTTTTTGCCCCTTTCAAAAATAAAACAAGGGGCTTAAAACCCCTTGATAATTTTCGCATGGCGGAGAGAGAGGGATTTGAACCCTCGAGGC
>JAAYAC010000078.1 GCA_012719535.1 Syntrophomonadaceae bacterium
TATCCTTATCCTTCATCTGGCTCAAAAAAAGGCTCCGGGTCGAGGGTGTCAAAAATTATCTTAAGTCTGGATTTTGGTTGCATTTTTAATGCGTCTTCGAAGGAAAATAGAATTCCTTGCCGAACAATCATAGGTGGCTTCACCCTTTCTTGTTTTGTTTTTGGGTTGATTTCACCTTAAAATTCGGCAAAACGGGGGGGTGAAGTCTTTCTTTATATAGGACAAATCCCCGATTTTTGGGGGCTAAAAGTCTCAGTCTACAATTCGCGTTTGAAGTATTATCTTCCGGAGAAGATCTCTTAACAGGGGGACTTATGCACTGACAAGGATGCTCAGCGGACAGAACACAAGGGGATCCGGTTACCCAGATTAACACGGAAGGTGCTTGCCATTTGGACGCAGATATGGTCGGTGGGCCTCTCCAACCTGATTCATTCTCTTTATTAGAACTATATTCTTGCTCTTTCCAGAGCAGTCCTGATGCTTTCCGGCCGCACATCATCAAGGATGGTGTTAGCGCCAATACCCCTGGGAAGGACCAGCCGTAGTTTACCGCCCTGCACTTTTTTGTCCAGATACATGGCTTCCATTATCGTTTCGCTGGCAAAACCGGGCAGGGCAACCGGTAGCCCTAGTTTCTGCAGCAGTGCCTTGACCCGGGCAACTTCCGTGTCCTTCATGAGCCCGAGATGCTCGGAGAGGTAGCACGCTACCACCATGCCGGCGGCCACTGCCTCCCCGTGCCGGTACGTGCGGTACTGCGTCAAGGCTTCCAGGGCATGGCCGAAGGTATGTCCCAGGTTGAGGACAGCCCTTAAGCCTTGCTCCGTTTCGTCCCGTTCTACTACCCGTGCCTTTAAAGAGCAGGAACGGTAAATGATTTCTTCTAGCACGGGCAGTTCCCGCCTGCCAATTTCCCCCAGCCGGTTCTCCAGGTAGGTGAAGAAATCCCGGTCAAGGGCGACGCCATACTTGACCACTTCCGCCATCCCGGCCGCATATTCCCGCCCGTCCAGCGTAAACAGGGCCGAGGTATCTATGAGCACTGCCCGGGGTTGATGGAAAGCGCCCATCATGTTTTTGGCCTGCCGGTGGTTTACCGCCACTTTTCCTCCTACGCTGCTGTCCACCTGGGCGAGCAGGGTGGTGGGTATCTGAAGGAAGTCCACCCCTCGTTGGTAGATGGCAGCAACAAAGCCGGCCAGGTCACCTATTACCCCCCCTCCCAGGGCGACAACCAGTGTCTGCCGGTCCAGCTGTTTCTCAACTGCCCGGTCGATGACTGTTTCTACCTGGGCCAGGGTTTTGTATTCTTCTCCATCCGGCACTAGCTGGGTGATTACTTCCAGGCCCGCCTTTTCCAGGCTGGCTGTCGTTCTGGTACCATAGAGGGCAAATACGGTCGGATTACTTACCAGCAAGACCCGCCGGGAGCGAGCTACATCACAGGCTATCTTCCCTGTCTGGTCAAGAAATCCTTCACCTATGGTAATGGTGTAGGCGCGAACCCCCAGTTCAACCCTCAGGGTTTTCATGGCCGTCCCCCTTAAGCTTGGCTAAAATCAACTCCACTATTTCCTCTATAGTTCTGGAAGTTGTATTGATGACAATATCAGCACACTGGTAGGACTTCTCCCGTTCCGCCATCAACTGGCGAAGTTCCTCCAGGGTTAAACCCCTCTTAAGCAAAGGACGTTGCTGTCGTTTTTTCATCACCCGCCGGTATATGTCCTCGGCGTTCGCCTCCAGCCTGATTATCACACCCCGCCTGCCCAGCTCCTTAACATTATCAGGATCTAAAACCATCCCCCCTCCGCAAGACACCACCAGCCCTTGCCGCCGGGCAAGTTTGGCCGCCATCAGCTTTTCTTCAGAGCGAAACCGCTTTTCCCCGCTTTTCCTAAATATTTCAGCGACGGTCATACCGGTGAGTTTTTCGATCTCCCGGTCGGTGTCAACGAAGTTCATTCCCAACCGCTGGGCCAGGCGTTGGCCAATAGCGGACTTGCCGGTTCCCATGAACCCGACTAATACAATGTTCTTTTCCATTGCCAAACCCTTCCCAAGTAATCAAGGTAAGTAACGTAGTTGGCTCTGATTTCTTCCAGTCCATCCCCACCGAACTTCTCCAAAAAGGCATCTGCCACCACCCAGGCTGTCACCGCTTCACCGACTACCGCAGCTGCCGGTACCGCACAGATATCCGACCTTTCCACCTGGGCAGTTTCCACCTGCCAGGTCCGGGTATTGACACTGGTAAGGGGGCGGTAAAGGGTGGGGATCGGTTTCATGTACGCCCGGGCCCAAACCTTCTCGCCGTTGGTTATTCCCCCTTCGATGCCCCCGGCCCGGTTGGTAGCCCGGTAGAGCCCACGGTTTTCATTGTAGAGAATCTCGTCGTGCACGCGGGAACCAGGCTGTTCGGAACTCGCAAACCCTTCACCTATTTCCACCGCCTTGATGGCCGGAATACTCATAAGGGCGGCACTCAACCGGCTATCCAGGCGCCGGTCCCATTGCCCGTAGCTCCCCAACCCGGGAGGCAGGTTAAGAACTCCCACCTCGAAGCTGCCCCCCAGAGATTCACCTTCCTGCTTGGCCTTCTGGATCTCATCCACCATCTGGATGGACTTGTCCCGGTGGCCACAATAAACAGGGGAAGCCTCCACTGTTGCCATTACTTGGTCGATGTTGTTCATGTCCACAGGTATGGATTCCGCCCTGACCGCCCCGATGGAAATCACCTGGCTGTATATCCTTATGCGAAATTCCTCTAAAACTCTGCGGCAAACCGCCCCCAGAGCCACACGCATGGCAGTCTCCCTGGCACTGGCTCTTTCGAGCACGTTCCGCATATCACGATGAGCATACTTCATTCCGCCTGCCAGATCCGCATGTCCCGGACGGGGCCGTATCACCGATTTTCCCTCACCGGTGGTTTCCCCGGGAGACATCAACTCTTCCCAGTTGGGATAATCCCGGTTTTCGATCAGCAGGGCAACTGGACTACCTAGGGTCTTGCCATTCCTCACCCCTGAAACGACCCTGACCTCGTCAGCCTCAATGTTCATGCGTCCTCCGCGGCCATATCCCCCCCGTCGCCGGGACAACTGGCGATTTATGTACTCCTGGCTTATTTCAACCCCCGCCGGCAGCCCTTCGATTATTCCCACCAGCGCCTGGCCGTGTGACTCACCGGCGGTAAGGAATCTGAGCATGCAGCTTCCCTCCTGCTATTTTTTCATGAATCCTCCTCTAAACTGTTTCGGCTCCATAAAAACAATAAAGGCGTTCTGGTCCAGCTGCCTGATCTTTTCGGCCACCTGGGAGGCCAGGTTACGCCGTAAAAAAATATTGATTATCAGCTTCGGGCCTTCCAGACCATGCCCATCCCATGTAGTCACGCCGTGGCCTTGGGCCCGGAGAAAATCGACCAGACTGTGGTTGGCACAGTCGGTAATCACCTGCATTCCCCTGAAGCCCAGGGCCAGGCGTTCCTCCAGAACAGTGCCTATCACCACGCCGGAAGCAAAACCTGCACAGTACAAGAAAAGTCTGACCGGATCTTGCAGGCTGTTGATAACCTTTCCCAGGGCCACCACGTATACCAGTATCTCGAAAAAACCTATTACGGCAGCCGGGTACTTGTCTCCCCGGATAGTCAGTATCGTACGGATGGTCCCCAGAGAAACATCTACAATACGAGCGAAGAAAATGAAAAGAAAGTCTAGAATCACTGGATAGTTCCTCCTCTATTCAACACTGCTCGCGGGCGGAGTGGAGGATATCCTCACCCTTCCCGTTACCGGGCTGACGATGACATACAACTTTTGTCCCTTGCCATTTTGCAGGGCGACGGTCCCCCCAGCGGCAGGAACCCCCAGGGGGTTAAACCGGCACAACACCCAGCCCTGGGCATCTGGCGGGAAGGATACATACAGAAACTTTATGCCATCATCAAGCCGGTGGTTGACGGTCGGCTGGTATGTCCGGTAATAGTGATAATAAGGGTAAAATCGAATTTGGTTCGAGGTCTGGGTTGCTATGGCCCGCTGGCGAACCAATCTGATTTCACGGGATATCTCGACTGCATCCTTCCTTAGTTTTATGTAATCAAGGGCCTGGTTAAACCCGGGTAACGCCAGCGCTACCAGCAAAGAAACGATGGCCATCACCGCCAGTAACTCGATAGCGGTAAAACCTTTGACCTTATCGAGCCAGCTCACCGACAACTACCTCTCGCATCAACTTGACCGGGGCGGGACAACCCGTGAATATCTCAAAAGCCAGCGCTCCCTGGTGTACGAACATGCCCACTCCATCAACTGTTCGCAAGCCCCGTTGTCGGGCTGCAAGTAACAACCGGGTCTGAGCCGGGTTATAAATGACATCACACACTACGAGTTCATGATGGAACCACTCCGGGTTAACCGGTGGCATCTCGCGGGTAGCGGGAAACATGCCCACGGGGGTGGTGTTAACCAGCATCCCGGCCGCCTGAACCGCCTTTTCTACCTCCTCTTCGTCCCACCCCGCAGCACTGGCGGGAACCCCGGTCTGCCCGGTGATGAATTCCGCCAGCTGTTCTGCCTTTCCCCGGGTACGGTTCACGCAGGTGATGTGTTGCGAACCCGCCCTGCCCAGTTGGTAGGCCACCGCGCGGGCTGCTCCTCCCGCGCCCAGGAGAACTATTCTTTGCCCGGCCGGCGTAACCCCAGCCTCAGTCAGAGCGGCCATAAAACCTGGCCCGTCAGTATTATAACCCACCAGCCTTCCCTGGCAGTTCTTTACCACGTTAACTGCCTGGCATGCCTGCGCCTCTGTGGATAACTCGTCCAGGTAGGGAAGTATCTCCTCCTTGAAAGGGACGGTGACATTTACCCCCGCCACCCCCAAACCCCGCAGGCCTTTCACCGCATCGGCCAGAAAGTGCCTGGCCACGGCAAAAGCTACATAGACGTAATTGAGTCCCAGGCTCTGCAGGGCGCGGTTATGCATCAATGGCGAAAGGGAGTGTCCCAGGGGAAAGCCCAAGATGCCCAGAATCCTGGTTTCAGTATTGATCACGTTTTTTCCTCCAATTTTTTCCTCCAAAAAGTTGAGCGAATGTATAACATTCGCTCAGCCAAAGCTTTCATTCATTATGACAAAAGCCGGGCGGTAATTCAACCCGGTTTACCCGGTCCGGAGGGCGGGTACGGCCGGTCCTTCTCCATCCTGGTCGGGAGTCTGGTCAGTACCAGCTTCTCCACCTGCCTCATTATCCTGGTTCCCATAAACTCGCGTTTGTTGATCGGACTCACCAGGATAGTTATCATACCCATCAAGTTACCCCCCAGGATATCAGTAAAGATCTGGTCCCCAACCATGGCGGTTTCATGAGGCGTTGCCCCCAGCTTAGCGAGTGCCCGGCGAAACGCCCGGGCGAGAGGCTTGCCGGCCCGGCAAACACAGGGAATATCCAGGACTTCCGCCACACCCAGGACCCGTTTTTCGTTGTTGTTTGATACAATACAGACCTTAAAGCCTTTGTTTTTTGTATCACTTATCCACGCTGCTATTTCCGGGGCAAGGCGGTTGCTGTTCCATTCCGTGATGGTGTTGTCAAGGTCCAGAATCAACGAGGTTATGTTGGTGTTACGCAGGCAGTCCAGGGGTATATCAAGCACTGAATCCACGTAGATGTCGGGGTAAAAAATCTTCTGCACGAAGGCCGCTGTCACCTCCAGTTTTGGCGTCGACTAACTGGATAAGACGTCCAGGTTTATCTCCCTGACCAGTTTTTTGAGCGCCCGTTTTTCAATGCGGGAAACATAAGAGCGAGAAATGCCCAGTTTCCTGGCAATCTCCCGCTGCGTCTCTTTTAGGCCGGTAAACAAGCCATAGCGCATCTCGATAACCTGTCTCTCCGTCCGGTTGAGCGAGTCAAGCTTTTTCTTGATCTTTTCTTCTTGCATCCTCGCTTCCACAATGTCCACAATTTCATGGTCGGAAGCCAGGATATCGATAAGAGAAATCTCGTTACCTTCTTTATCATAACCTATGGGATCGTAAATAGAAACCTCCTGCTTGGCCTTCTTGATGTTTCTAAGGTGCATTAAGACTTCATTTTCAATGCATCGCGCAGCATAAGTGGCAAGGCGGGTTCCTCTTTGCTGGTTGTACGTATTTATAGCTTTAATGAGACCTATGGTTCCGATGGAAATAAGGTCCTCCGGGTCCTCCCCGGTTCCTTCGAACTTCTTCACTACGTGAGCCACAAGCCTGAGGTTGTGTTCGATAAGTCTGTTCCGGGACTCTTCGTCGCCTTGTCTGGCCTTCTCCAGACAGCTTCTTTCTTCCTCCTCATTCAACGGCTGGGGAAACACCTGGTTGTTGAGATAAGAAAAGAGCATCAGTATGCCCTTTAATACGGAAGCGATGGCCAGAACCCAACCCAGGATGGACAAACTATCACCCCCAGAAATATTCACTTTTAAATACTATGGAATCAGCGCGGCAAATGTGCCTGTCACAGGCTGTCAATTACTGGTGTTCATCGCACTCCGGCTCCTACCGCTCCAGGGCCGGTAAGGGTTTCATCTGCCTGACCTCCACTTACAAGCATGCCCAGGGCAGCATAGCCTCCCGCATCAGGCCCACCCTGAGCCCGGGTACTGTCGCTACCCTTCACCGGGGTATCAACTACTACGTAGTAATCGAATACGGGATGGTCATGCTCAAGGGGAAGTCCACTTGGGAACGGGCCGAGGCTTTGATCAGCATAGCCCATCCCGATTTCAGGGACGAGCTTGTTAAAGAGGCCGAACGGATGAAGACCCGGGTTGAAGCAACAAAACAACCACGGGGCAAGACTGACGAAGGCCTTACCTCATGGGTACAACCCGCCCAGCCCGGCAGTATGCGCTTGGAGATGCCGGCCTGCTCGCATATCTGGACCCGAGTTGTCTGGCTTTGGCTGCATCCAGGTCTTTCGCTAACAGCGGGGACAGCAGCTGCACCCGCTGCGCCTCCATTTTTTCAGCTTTTTGGTGGTCTCTTATGGAATCCCTCCTTGGTTTTAGGTTCCAACATGAGTCCAACTCCGGTTCCTTGACGACAATCATGCAGCACGGGTATGCACCCAAAGAGTTGAATTTACTAACGACCGGACAAATGGACGGCAAATGTTCCAAAACAAATCACCATCCAAAGTTTTTCGCCGGCCTTGAAGGAATTCGTTTGATGTTAGAGAATTTGAATAAAATAGCAGATTTTGGAGCAATGTGTTGGCTGTTTCGGAGCAAGGTAGGTCTATATCACCGAATCTCAACCCCGCCAATGTTGATCAAACCAGATCCGGGGTGGAGGTGTGGAACGGAGCAACCAAGAACGGGGAACTGATTAAAAGTTCTGATGTTGTTCTTATCACCGGGACGGTCCTGGTTAATGGAACCGGCGAAGACATTCTCAAAGCAATTGGTGTGAAACCCTTTTACTTCTACGACACCACCGCGGCCGGTATGGCTGCCATGAACGAATTTCTACGTCTTTGCCCCATGAGCAAATAAGGTGCTCTTTGGCCGTTCCGCCTTCGGTTACCGGCACAGCCCTTAATGAATCTCCTCAAGAATGGTTCCGAAGCACAGCCGTAAACAGGCAGGCGATGCAATGAGGTGGACTAATGGCAACCGGTGAGGGACATGCACGGGGCCGAAAACGGCTCCTCCTTATAAATGAATTCTCTGGCGCCATCGGGGACCTGGGCACTTTTCTACCGCACGTTCTGGCGGCTATCACGGTGGTAGGTCTAAACCCGACCAGCGTACTGGCAGGATTTGGTCTCTTTTATCTCTTCAGCGGCTGGTTCTACGGAATTCCTATGGCGGTCCAGCCAATGAAGGCAGCTTCGGCCGCTGTCCTGGTACAGGAAATGACCCCTGCCGAGGTTGCAGCTGGGGGAATACTCATCGGGGCTGTGTTACTGTTATTGGGGATGACCGGTCTTATAGACAAGCTGGCCAAAATCACTCCGGCCGGAGTGACCGGGGGAATACAGGTCGGCCTGGGATTATCCCTATCCACACTCGGGTTGAAGATGGTAGGGCAAGACCCCTGGGTGGGGTGGCCGGTTCTGATCGGTATGCTGCCCCTATTAACCAGCCGGCGTTTTCCCGCCTCCATTTTTGCCCTGGTCGCAGGGACCATACTGGGCTTCTTAATGCACCCGGAAATGTCTTTTCCCCACCTGTCACTGGGACCGGAAGTGCCCGAACTGCTCTTGCCACCTCTGGCCGAGTTCAAGAAGGGGTTTTTTATGGTAGCACTCCCGCAGATCCCCCTTACTCTGACCAACGCTATTCTGGTTACGGCCGCCTTGTCCGCTGAACTGTATGGTTCCAGGGCCGAAAGAGTGACCGAAAAGAATCTGTCGCTGACCATGGGGATTGGCAACCTGTTAGCCGCTCCCTTGGGCGGTTATATGATGTGCCATGGCAGCGGGGGCGTGGCCGCTCATTACCGCTTTGGAGGAAGAACCAGGCTTACTCCCTTTATCATAGGGAGTATTCTCATCCTGCTGGGTATTATCCTGGGTAGCGACGGCATCCGGCTGCTCCGCCTCATACCGGAAGCGGTCCTCGGCGGCCTGCTGTTTTACAGCGGGGTGGACTTGGCTCTGGCCTCTAAAAACATCAGGGAAAAAAATGAACTCTTCCTGGTCTTCACCGTGGCGGCGCTCGCCCTGGCCATTAACCCGGCGGTAGCTTTTCTGGCCGGCCTGATAGTAGGCAAGTGTAATGGGGGTCAGGCTTGAAATTTGTGAAATTCTTGTGCACACTCAGTGCACTGCTGGAGAATAGACCTGAAGCCACAGTCGTGGTACTTCAGCATGTGGCACCAGTTATGCTGCAGGGGGACACTCTGGAAAGTCCGTGTGCGCTTGCATAGCATCACTCCTGTTCCTGGCACCGTCAGTACCTGCAGAGGCGGAAACCAGTAGAGTTTGTGCCGGTATTATCAGTGTCTGTTTTCTGAGGAGCATGTCATACCGTCTTAGTGATGGCATTTAGTGACACAACGAAATCTCGCCAACTATCAGGGTATTACCCCCTGGATATGCAAACCCGGGCAAGTACCAACCGAAAAGACGGCCCGTATACAGAAAAAGCCGTTCAAGATCGCTCCTGAACGGCTTAACTAGTTGGACTCTCTCAGGTCACTCGTGCCCGGGTCCTTCGCCTGGGGTCCCGGGTCATAAGGTTCAATGTGTTCGAGCCCGATATCCCGAAGGATTTGATCGATTAATTCCTTGTTCATAGCACCCCTCCTTTCATGTTTAATTATTATTATAATACATGTTAGGGGACCCGGCCTATCTCTCCCGCGCCAGGCGATTGAGATCCACCCTGGTGCCTTCTACCATGTAAATAACCATTTCACCCACATTGGTGATGTGATCCGCCATGCGTTCAAGGTGCCCGGCGGCCAGCAGCAGCGAAGTGGCCTGGTTGATGGTCTTAGGGTCTGCCATCATGTAGGCTAGCAGCTCGTGGAAAACCTGGTTATACAGCCCATCCATTATTCGTTCGTCTTCGATTAGACTCCATGACAGGGTGGTATCTTCCTCCACATAGGATTTCATGGTTTTTCTGAGCATGTCACTGGCTATATCTCCCATACGGGGAATGTCAATAAGGGGTTTCATATAGGACTGGTCCATCAGCCTGATGGTAATCTTGGCCAGCCCCTCAGCGTAGTCAGCGATTCTTTCCAGGTCAATTATAATACGGAGAGCCGTCCCGATCATCCTGAGGTCCTTGGCCATCGGCTGTTGAAGAGCAATCAGGGATAGGCACTTCTGCTCTATCTCCAGGGTAAGATCGTCGACTACGTCATCAGTTCTTATCACCTCTTCAGCCAGGTCCTGGTCCTTCTGCACCATGGATTTGACCGCTTTGTATATAAGCTCCTCAACCAGGGTCCCCATCTTCAACAATTCGCCTTGAAGATGCGCCAGTTCTTTGCTATATTCAGCCCTACTCATCCTTGCCTCCTATCCGAATCTCCCGGTAATATAATCCTCGGTTCGCTTATCCCGCGGGTTTACAAAAAGCCTTGCCGTTGGTTGAAATTCAATCAGATGACCGTTCAAGAAAAAGGCGGTATAGTCCGATACCCGGGCCGCCTGCTGCATGTTGTGGGTTACAATTACTATGGTGTAATTGCCCTTTAGTTCCGCTATAAGGTCTTCCAGTTTGGCCGTGGAAATTGGATCTAATGCCGAGGCGGGCTCGTCCATCAAGATAATCTCAGGATTAACCGATAAGACCCGAGCTATTACCAAACGCTGTTGTTGTCCACCGGATAGTCTTAAAGCCGAGGACTTCAGCCGATCCTTAACTTCGTCCCAAAGATTAGCCTGTCTAAGACTTCGCTCCACGATTTCATCGAGTTCTATCTTCTTATTTATCCCGTGAATGCGGGGCCCGTATGCGACGTTCTCGTAAATGGACATGGGAAACGCGCTTGGTTTCTGAAAGACGATGCCCACTTTTTTGCGCAGCTGGACCACATCCGTACCGTAATCATATATGTTTACACCATCGATGATGACCATGCCCTCGGTAATGGTTCCTTCTATCAACTCATTCAGCCGGTTCAGGCTACGCAGGAAGGTCGATTTGCCGCACCCGGAAGGACCAATGAGAGCGGTAACCTTGTTTTCTTCAATATCCACATTTACTTTGTGCAAAGCTTGGAATTTTTGGTAGTAAACGTCCAGATCCTTGACCCTTACTTTGACAGAGTCCACCCTGTTCCCTCCTAAGTTTTCAATCGGCAAGAGAATCTGCGCCGGCTGAGATTGGCCAGGTAGTTGATTACGAACACCATGATTATCAGCAGTAGGGCTGTACCGTAGGCGCGTTCCATGCTGATCCCCTCCGAGGCGAGAAAATATAGGTGGACCGCCATACTGCGAGCCGGGTCTGTAGGAAGTATCGGGATACCCAGGGCACTTCCAGCCGTAAGCAGAACTGCCGCGGTCTCACCGACCGATCGCCCGACAGAGAGAATAATGCCAGTAATAATGCCGGGTACCGCCGAGGGAATGACTATCCGGCTTACCGTCTGCCACCTGGTGGCCCCCAGTGCCAGGCTGTTCTCCCGGAATTCGGCCGGGACGGCAGCTATGGCCTCCTGGGTCGTCCGTATCATGGTGGGCAAGATCATCAGTGACAGAGTGAGTCCCCCAGAAAGCACCGACCAGCCCAACCCCAAAAATATAACAAAGAATACGAACCCAAAGAGCCCGAACACTATGGAGGGTATGCCGGCCAGAACCTCGGCTGATATTTCTACCATCCTGGTGAAACGGCTGCGACGCGGCTGGTATTCGGTAAGGTAAACCGCCGCTCCGATGCCCAGGGGTGTGCTGATAAGGATGGCCACTACCGTCAGGTAGAGAGTCCCAACGATGGCTGACGATATCCCTCCCTCTTTTCCCATCCGGGAAGGTATCTCGGTGAGAAAAGCCCAGCTGATGGAACCGGCCCCTTTAACAGCTACATACCCTACAATGGCAAGCAAAGCCAGCGCGACGAACAATGCCCCCAGCCAGATGATGGCATATATGATGCGTTCGCGTATACTGTGAAGGTGCTTCATCTAATCTCTCGCTTTCATGCTGGCGGTAACCGCCAGGTTCAACCCCAGTATAAACATGAACAACACCGTACCCGTGGCAAACAATGCCATTTGATGCTCGCCACTGGCATAGCCCATTTCCAGAACCACGTTACTGGTCATGGTCCGTACCGGGGCCAGTATGGAGTCGGGCATCCTGGTGACGTTGCCGGTTACTAAGACTACTGCCATAGTCTCCCCGACGGCCCGTCCCATTCCCAAGACGATGGCCGCGATAATACCAGGCCGGGCCGTAGGAAGTATTATCCTGGTGACGGTCTGCCAGTTAGTAGCGCCCAGGGCCAGTGAGCCTTCCTTGTATTCTCTGGGAACGGCCTTGATGGCGTCACGGGCAATGTTGACGATAGTGGGAAGAATCATTATCCCCAGGATAATGGCCCCGGCCAGGATGCTGAATCCCGGGCCGCCTATATGCACCCGGATAAACGGCACTATCACCACCAGGCCAAAGAAACCATATACCACCGAAGGAATACCGGCCAGTAATTCAATCATAGAATTCATCACTGCGGCGACTCGCGGGGGGGCCAACTCGGCCAGGAAGATAGCCAGAATCATACCGAGAGGGACTCCCCATGCCAGGGCACCAAACGTCACCGCTAGCGAGCCCACTACCATGGTAGCGATACCAAACTGGCCGGCCAGCGGGTTCCACGTGTTAGAAAACAGGAACCCGCCTAGTCCTACCCTCGCAATCAGGGGGACCCCCTTGCTGCATATGAAAAGAATGATCAGAATAATGGCCAGTGTGGATACCAGGGCGCTGAGAAGCAACAGTCTTTCAACTGCTGCTTCCTTCCTCAGCCTTATGGCAAACCCACGTTTTCCGTGCTGGTTATATGAACCCAGCGATGCTACCCTGGTGGTCATATTCTCACCTTTCCCCCAATGGAACCGCAGGTGTATACCGCGCTTGAATATCTTGATACCCTTTACGGGTTAAGACGTCTACTTAACGCGGACTACCCCTTCGCCCTCCAGTATTTTCTGGCCTTCGTCGCTCAGGACGAAGTCGATGAAAGCTTTGGCGAGCCCGGTTGGCTCGGTCTTAGTCACGTAAATGAAGGGACGTGAAATCTTGTACTGGTCTGTGGATACGGTTTCACGGGAGGGCTTCACCCCGTCAATGGCAACTGCCTTTACGGTGTTATCCAAGCTGGCCAATGACATGTACCCGATGGAATTGGGATCCCCCGCTACGGTGGTTTTGACCGCTCCAGTCGAATTGACGATGAGTGCCTTGTCGCTAATAGGCTTCTTATTCATGACCAGTGATTCAAACCCGTCGCGTGTTCCCGAACCCGCTTCCCGGTTTACCAGAGTAATTTTGGCATCCTTACCTCCCACCTGTTTCCAATTGGTGATTTTACCCAGGAAAATGTCTTTAACCTGGGCCACACTCAGGTTGCTGACCTGGTTGGCAGGGTTTACCACCACGGCAATGCCGTCCTTGGCGATAAGAAACTCCTTAAGAACTTTTTCTTCCGGCTTTAGATTGCGCGAGGATGAACCGATTTCGGCGGCTCCGGACTTCGCGGCCTCAATACCCTGGCTTGAACCCCCGCCCTGCACGTTGACCTTGACCTGGGGATGCAGGGCCATAAACTCTTCCGCCAGCACTTCAGAAAAAGGCTGCACCGACGTTGAACCAGCTATCGTTATGGAGCCGCTTAATTCGGTGGTCTTTTTACCATTCTCTTCACCGGTTTGGGTCTTGCCTTGTCCACAACCCGCGGCTACCATCATGGTGAGAACCAGGAGCGCCGCCAGCAACATACCGACAACTTTTTTCTTCATCATAAAACCCCCTTAACTTGTAGTTTTTGGCCTAGTACCAGCCTCTACAACAATATTAAGGATCATACGTTAAGTACCAATTATTATTTGGTAAAGTCTAGCCCATCACAATGTAAATAGTTCTTAAACTTCTACGAGGCCAAGGCGACTTTATACTGCCGTAGTACCTTTCTTAAGAATCTCAGCAAATTCGGGAGGCAGCCCGCAATCAACCACTTGCCGGGCCACCTTCTCAACATCATAAGATACACGGCGAAATTCTACCTTGATATCTTCTAATGTTACCTCGATAAGAGCATAACATGCGCGCGGGTCGTGGTCCTTGGGACGGCCGACACTGCCGACGTTGATTAAGTGTACTCCCTCCAGGGTCAGGTGATAAGGAATATGAGTGTGGCCGAATATGATGATATCTGCATCGGAATTGCAGGCTATTTCTCGCAACTCCACGACATCTCGATCTATATCCATGTAGTCAACCAGCGGGTCAACCGGGCTTCCGTGTACGACCAAAATTCTCTTACCGTCCACCGTGCCTCTCCAGGTGAGTGGCAGGTGGCCAAGATACTCTTTGTTTTCGGGCTTGACTTTTGCATTGGTCCAGCAGACCGAGGCGTATCCCAGGGCTTTTTGCCGGTCATCGGAGAACCGGCACCCGCAATCATCGGCGGTCCGGGCAATACCGTCATCATAGTTGCCTTTGACTATTACGGCATCGCTCCCCCTGAGGAACTCCACCACCTCGTTGGGATTGGGCCCGTAACCGACCAGGTCTCCCGCACACACAATTAAGTCAACCTGCATTTTTTCTATGTCTTGATACACCGATTGCAAGGCATGGAGATTGGCATGAATGTCGGCGAGAGCGGCTATTAACACGTCAATGCATACTCCTTTCATATTATTTCACCTTAATTATATGTGACGTGAGTTAAGTCACGGTTAACGGCTTGTGAAGTTTATGTAAAGGAAGGGTGAAGATTGGGTTAAGATGGTTGCAATTGCCAGCAAGCCTAGTCCTCAATACTCATACCGTTTTTGGCGGAGAAAGTGGCTTCCTTGATCGCGGCGCAGATAAGGGACTCAATCCGGTATCCGGGCCGCCTGCCAACCTCGACATACCCCAGGTGAACCGACAGGCTCTTGTGAAACCCCAGAGACTTGCAGGCCCGATTTACTCTCTCTTCAATGTGCTGCTTCAGGTGCAGACTTTTCTCCTGAATTTCCTTTATCGAACCGGGGCCTTTGATGAACAGGAGAAAATCGCCACCACGTTGGCATCGTCCTTGAATAGCCCGATCTAGATAACAGAATGAACAGTTGTACCTTTTTCAGTATCCAGTTTACCAGGTTGGCAATCCTGTTCGGGGTTACCGCTACCCATGGAATCAATAACTTGTTGCAGCTTTACGGCCAGCTCGGCAAGGTGGCAAGAATGTTCAAGCATGAGAGCGGTGTTTTCCGCTTGGTTAAACACTGCGCCAAGCATATTGGGAATACTACTTGCGATGGCCTGGGAATCGCTATGGATAAGGTTGACTTCTTTGGCTACTTCGTTTATCAAGGCTAGCATAGAATGTGTACCTTGAAAAACATCTTCAATGCTATTATTATTCTTCACCACCTGTTCCCGGATGGCCCCAAAGACATCCCTGGTATTCTCGACCGACTCCGCACCGACCTTAACCGTCCGGTTCATATGGTCGAGAGTAACTTTCAGCCGGTGAAATTCGCTCATCACCTCATGCACTAGGCTGGCCGTTTGTTGAGAAAAGTCTTGCGATTCCTGTGATAGCTTCCTGATCTCCTCTGCCACCACGCCAAAGCTTCTTCCAGCTTCTCCTGCCCGGGACGCTTCAATGGCAGCGTTTAAGGAGAGCAACTTGGTTTGCCTGGCGATGTCGTCCACAGCCGTATTAACCGACTGTATTCGTTCGACTTGTTCGCTCACACGGTCAAAAGTAACCCGGGTGTCCATGGCCGCCTTACATACCTGGTTCATTCCGTCTCTGACTTCATCAATGGCTTCCTGTCCCCGGGCCGACAAGCTCAATATTTCTCGACTAATAGCAACGGATATCGTGTTATAACTAGCTATTCCTTCCACGAGCTCCACCAACCGGGTACTTACCGCACGGGTCCTGTCGACAGATGCCACCTGTTGATTTACGCTTTTTCCAATTTCTTTCAGAGCCAAGGCTATACCATCAGAATCTCTTTTGACCTGATAGGCTTGCTCTGCCAATTCTGCACTGGAATGGTTAAGCCGGGTCACAATTTGTTTAATCTCAGACAGAAAGTACCTTATGGCCTCGACCATCCGGTTGAACGCCGTGCCCAAAACCGACAGTTCGGGGGCGGTTCCCTCCTCAGGCAATCGTATGTCAAAGTCACCGGCTTCCACATCCTTGAGTCCTTCTACCATCGTGTCGATCGGTCTGGTTATCCCCAGGATTATGAACAGCGTAGCCAGGTAGGAGACAAGCAGGGCCAGTAGCCCTACGGCCATAATGATATTGCGGATATGGTAAACTGGCCGGAGATAGTCAACTTCGGGCACAAGTAAGGCTATGACTGACTGCCTTTCCAGTGAAAATTCATAGGCAATGGTGTACCTGTTTTCATCCTGGACCACGTGCAGGATACCGTGTTGCTGTTTAAACATTTCCTGCCTTTGTCTGGCATTGACTGGTATTTTTTGCATGGGCCCATAAGCTTTCACGGTTACCCCACCATTACTTATGACGTACTGGGTGAGGTGGTAACCTCTCTCAAGGTAGGTGGATCTCTGGTTGCTAAGATAGTAGGCAAATTTCCCGTCAAACCTGCGAGAATCGAGAAGCGCTTGCATTACCGATACTTTCTCGACTACATTCCGGGCCGAATCCTGTAATTGACTTTCGGTCATGCGTAAGAACTGTTCCTTCTGCAGGTTACATGCGGCAACCGTCAAAGTGCCTACCGTAATCATAATGATAATCCCGAAGGTAATCGCTATTTTGTTTCTTATGGATAGACTGTTCATTACTCCCTCCTGTTGAGCCTGTGCAGGTAGACTCCTTGCTAAACGACAATTCTCCCCTTACTTGGATTCTGGGCTATAAATGTCTACCCGCTATTACCACAACGTAAATTCCCGCATAACAGAATGCAAAAAGAGTGTAATGAAAAACCTGGAAGGACAATTGCATGCTTGTTAGGAACCTGCACGTTTTACAGAAATTTGATTTAAAGGGCACAACCTTTAACCCTGGTTTCGATAATCTTTAACAATCCCGGGTTATTCTAAAAACAGGTTGCAGTTTTGCCATTACTCGGGAAAAAGGAGACGGGCATTCAGTGGTTCACAAACGCCCATCCCGAGATAGACTACTATTTTGTGGTCTCCCCGGAAAGCCGTCAACACCTGCTCGACTGTGGTATTCCCGGTGACCGGGCTATAGTGACGGTATCCCGGTTGCGTCCAAGTATACAAAAGGAACTGATAAGCTTACGGCCAGGTGCCTTTGAGGGACTATCTGCCGAGCAACCGCTGGTTTTGGTAACGGGTGGCGGTCTGGGAATAGGCCCCATGGCCGAGATACCGGCAGGGATGGAGAAGGCGAAACCGCAATTATAGGCGGTTTTTACTGACTTTCTCTCCATCCAACCGGCCACATCTACTCTGGATAGCCTTCGGTAGCATGGATTTCGCATTGTTGTGCAAGCTCATCCAGCTATCCCTAGCCTGATGCGGTTCCTGTTCGTCGGACCGGAGGTTTGCCGCCGGTTTCCTTCAGCACCCACCTCACGATGGGCGCCCTTGCCTTGGGCTAACGGCTACTGCTACCTTCGCGGTTCGGGACTTCCACCCGTAGGCCTTCGCCCATGCCGGGCGCACATAAAAAAACCACCTGCCCCAACGCAGGTGGTTGTCCCACAAACACTTGTTTGTGGTTGTAGTTAGTGTTTCCTGGGTATGGTGAAGTAGAAGTTAGACCCTTTGCCGGGCACACTGTCCACCCCGACATGCCCACCGTGAGCCCGTACTATATGCTTTACTATGGACAGACCCAGACCGGTCCCCCCATCCTTACGGGTTCTAGCCTTGTCTACCCGGTAAAAACGTTCGAAGATTCGTTCTGTCTCTTCTTCAGGTATACCGGGGCCCTGGTCGACAACACTCACCAACACGTCGGAAATCCTGTCGGCAAGCGCTACCGTAATGGTGGCCCCTTCCTGGCTATGGGACACAGCGTTGTCCAATAAGTTGAGCAATACCTGGTGCATACGGTCCCAGTCAGCCTTAACCATAACCTTTTCATCCGGTAATTGCAGGTCCATTGCCAGCCGTTTTTCCGCCAATTGTCGCTCATAACGGGTTAGAGTAGACCTGATGCAGTCCCTCATATCAAAGTCCTCCAACGTCAGGTTGACCTCCACAGATTCGAGCCGGGAAAGCTCCAAGAGTCCGCTTACGAGGCGGGCTAGACGTGTAGCCTCCTCGTATATGATACGAGAGAACTCCTGTACTGTCTGATTTTCTGGGTTTTCCACCATCAGCGTTTCCGCGAAGCCACTGATGGCAGCCACTGGTGTCTTCAACTCGTGCGAAACATTGGCCACAAAGTCCCTGCGGATGGTCTCCAACCTTTTCAGTTCGGAAATATCATTTAAAACCACCAAGACTCCCTGGAATCCTGCAGAATTCTCGATGGGCACGATGTTTCCCTCCACCGTCTTGTTGCCGGCGCTATGGAGGACGAACTCCTGTTTAATGGCTTTGCGTTCACGAATAACCTGGTCCACGCATTGGGCTAGAGCATAGCTGTGGATAAGTTCAATATCACGTTTCCCCTCTACGTTGATATTCTGAACACCCAGAAGCTCTCGCGCCGCCGGATTGATGAAGAGAATCTGGTTTTCCGCACTTATAAATATGATCCCGTTGACGGTGTTTTCCAATACCGTTTCCAGACGGCTCTTAATCTCGGAAATCTCACTGATGGTTTCATCCAGGTTATGGGCCATGGTGTTTATGGCGCCAGCCAGGACTCCGATCTCGTCATTCTTATCGTAATGTACCCGGCGTTTCAAGTTGCCCGCGGCCATAGAACGTGCTACCTCGGTCATATTGGACAGGGGGCGGGTTAAGGTGTTGACGAACTTCAGGCTGAGAAGACCTGACAGTAGGGCGGCCACAGCCATTATAGTGAAAACAACCGTCCATAGCCGGCGCAGAAGCGAGTTAATGGCTGTAAGAGGCAGTGACAACCTTACCGCACCATTCACTTGACCGCCTCTGGTAACCGGTACGGCCACGTACATCATATCAGTCTTCAGGGTACTACTATACCTGGTTGTTGAGCGCACTTCGCCGTTCAAAGCCGAACGGATCTCGGGCCGGTTCGCATGATTCTCCATCTTACGGGAGTCTTCCCGGGAGTCTGCCAGCACGGTACCGTCAACAGCCACAATGGTTACCCGTGCCCGGGTGTCCTTACTGGCCATGAACGCCAATTGGCTCATTTCCGTAGTTCCACGCGAAAAATCATAGTTCCGGGATAGTTCCGCTATCAGCTGTGCCTCGTAGATCAGGTGCTGTTTCAGATTGTCCATGTAAAAGCTGTCGATAGAGCGCACCAGGACCAGGCCGACAACGAGCACAAAGAATAGGATGAGTGTGATGTATGAAAGAATCAACCTCCACTTGAAGCTGTTAGTCATTTGGTTTTTCCTCAAACTTGTATCCTATGCCTCTGACAGTCTTAATGTAGAGTGGGGTTCTGGAATCAGGCTCTATCTTATCCCTGAGCTTGCTGATGTGAACATCAAGGACTCTAGTATGCGCGGTGTCGGTAAGTCCCCACAAGGTGCGCAGGAGGTAGTCCCTCCTTAGGACTCTCCCCCGGTTACGAATCAGCATTTCCAGCAATTCGAATTCTTTCAAGGTAAGGTCCAGTTTTTCTCCCCGCAAAAACACTTCGTAGTTGTCCGGCACTAAAACCAGGTCACCGGCCTCAATAACCTTCGACTTTTCACCTGGTTCCAACCTTCCCCGTCGTAGGATGGCCTTTATCCTGGCCAGGAGCTCCCTTACACTGAAGGGCTTGGTCACATAGTCGTCGGCTCCAATCTCCAACCCAAGAATACGGTCAATCTCCTCGTCTTTGGCGGTTAACATTATCACCGGAGTGTAGAGCCTCTCCTGCCTTAGTCGCCGGCAGATTTCCAGGCCGTCCATACCGGGCAACATCAGGTCCAGCAGGATTAAGTCCGGAGCTTCCGTCAGTATTTTTTCCCAAGCCTCCCGCCCGTCGAAGGCCGAAATAGTGACATAACCCTCGCGTTGCAGGTTGTGCTCGATGAGGCGAACCAGTGACTCTTCGTCGTCCACCACCAGTATTCTGGCTCTCATTTCAACACTCCTCGTCCAGCGTTACTAGTATCTTTCTCCCTATCTATGCTAACACACCCCCCTCCGCTTTGCCATTTACCTACATGGATTTTACTGTATCTTTACAAACTCTTGATGCCTTTTTCTTCTCAAGCCATCTGAGTTTTCCCCCAATAGATACCCTATTACGAAAGATAACAGGTTATTTCGATACCCTGGGAAGAGTTAAGTCAAGGAAGTAACCGGGTGGTGAGACTGCTTTTTCCTCTTCTATTATGGACGCAAAAAGAACGTTCCCTTGCTTCCTGCACATATTCCGCATGTCTAATTACAACAAACCGAATTTTAGCACGAGCCAATTATTGCCAGGGCTTAAGCGGTAACTGACATAGGAAGTGGCTTTAAATAGACGTCCACCGGATCAAACCCGGCCCATTTAACCAGCTCCAGGGCCTGTTGGTTTATATCTTTAGGGAAATAACGTCGGTTGCCATCTACGATCAGCACCTTGATTAGGCTTAAGACCTCAAATATGGTCTTCAGCGACGGGCGCTCGTTCTTGTAGCCTCTGGGCCAAATCAAAGCTGTGTTCTGCTCTTTGAGACTTTTTCTCACCCGGTATTCCAGATATGAAGCTATTAAAAGGGCTAGGATAAACACATAACCCATTGCATGTATCCGTTTTTTGCTCTGCAGAAAGACCGGGCCTAGGTATACGGGATTCTTGAGGAACCTGAACTTTTGTTCTACAGTTGACTGACGCTTGTATTCAATAAGTATGTCCCGGGCTTGCCATTGGTAACGATTTTTTAACCTGGCAATCAAGACGAAGGTTGCTTCCATGTGTATTCTGCATCTCAAATA
>JAAYAC010000196.1 GCA_012719535.1 Syntrophomonadaceae bacterium
CCAAACACCTTGCCACTTTGTGGCGCCAGGTTAAACGCCTTAACCAGCACGGTGGCAAATTCGGCCCGGGTAATTTGCTTATCCGGCTTGAAACTGCCGTCGGGATACCCGCCGATAGCCCCGGATGCCACAAGCTGTTTAATCTTGGCTTCCGCCCAGTGCCCGGCGATATCCTTCAAATTGACCACCGGTTTCGGCGTTTCGGGCTTAACTTCCTTCTTGACCACCAGTACCGCTACCTTGGTGAGATGATCTACCGTCGCACTGATGGTGGAACCGGAGACGGTGCCCCCGATGTTCACCCACTTGGACATCGATTCGTCATAGTAATGCAGGACGGGAGTTTCGTCCGCACTGATGGAGGCGCTGTTGAAGGCCAGGGTAATCGTGACGTTCTTGGCAAAATTATAGGTTCCCTTACCATCCACGGTGAACTCATAAACGTCACTGGCCAGCCTGGCGCCAGGCGGCGTCGCCGGGGGTGAGGTCACCTTCGCCACCTTGACCTCCACCGAAGAACTCTCTTTCAAGGCATAGGCGGGGATGTCAATCACCGCGTCGCTGCCCAGGCCGATCTTACCACCCGCACTGGGGGGAACCGTCGCAGAACCCGTTGTTGAGGTGACCGCAGACGGGGTGTAGCCACCGCCACCACCACCCGAACTGCCAGAATCGGTCTGTGTATAAGTGACGAAGCTGGTGAAGTGTTTGGTCCAGATGACCAGGTCGTTGCCGACGTTGATCTTGCCGTCTCCGCCGGGCGGCAGGGCATCACCGACTGCCTGGGTATCCGCGCTCAAGACTCCGGTAATTTTAGTGAAAGTACCACCCCGGTAATACCCGGCATCCTTTCCGGCCTGACCAGGAATAAGGAGTCTAACCGCTTTGTCAAATGTCAGGGGTACATCACCAAAACCAACTTCGATTACGGCGCTCACCGTCGCCGTTTTCCCCGCATCCGGTACCACCGTGACACTGTTGTTGGGTTTAACAGTGGGCGGGGTAATCGTCCCATCCCAACCAGCCGGACCACTGGCTTTGGTTCCTGCGGGAATCGTCATTCCAACCGTGCCCAGGGAGGTAGCGGCCGCTACTCCCACCAGGGGCAATTGACTGTTCGGTGTAACCTTTATTTTCGCATCGGAACCGTTGACGGGGATCGTGATACTTAGCGGCTCATCGCTTACCGTAACAGTCTCGCCCGTGGCCGCTTCCACCGGTTTGGTTACCGTCACTTCGCAGGTAGCTGTCTTACCTCCGTCCACCGTCGTTACCGTGATGGTTGCGATTCCGGCCCCCACCCCGGTTACTTTACCTGTGCTGTCCACGGTCGCCACACTGGTATCGCTGCTGGTCCAGGTCACAGCCTTGTTGGTGGCATTGGCCGGCGAAACCGTCGCAACCAATATCTCATTCTCGCCCATTCTAATCGTAACGCCGCTCTTGTTCAGTTCCACCCCGGTGACCGGTATCAGCCCCTGCTCACCGAGCGTGAACTGAATGCTCTGCGAACCTCCCATGCCACCTGTGCTGGCTGTGTAACTTCCGTTAGCCAGGGTGTATGGGCCGAAGGTGTAGACCCCACCCACCCCCGATTTCACCTGGTCCGCCAGTATATCGCGCGCCAGTGCATCAACGATTCTCAAGGTGATATCCCGCCCCGCAACCGGGCTACCGTTTATCGCAGCCGTGCCGCTTACGGTCACCTGGGTACCGCTGACAGTCGCCTTTGGGCTGTACGTCGCTGCTGGAATAGCAACCGCAGGCCCGGGCACGATTAGCAGGACCATGCATAGCGATAGCACGATGCTCAATATCTTTTTATTCAATCCTGTTGGCCTCCTTTCTCGCCGTCGCAGCTCTCCCCGCCGGGGTAAACCCCGGCGGGGAAAACCGCTTGCCGCTCCTGCTGTTACTCAATACTTACATTGGTGGGATCCGCCTTTGCCATCTGCCCGGACAGGCTGTCCCATACTAGTATCTTACAGGTATATACCTTGTTCTCAGGCAGGTTGAATATGGCGGATACCTCCTGCCCCGTCTGCATATTGGCTGCCAGCGCTACTTGCTGTACCGGAGCATTGCCGTCCATGAGCTGGAATATCACCGTTACCTGGCTGTCGAGGCCGCGGCTGTCAGTAACCGTAGCGGTAACAGTGGCCTGCAATCCAGCCTTCGTGTAAATGCCAACCGTCGAATAGTTGTAATCCAGTTTATCCATGGCGGTAGTAAGAGCCGTTGTTGCACCGTCTACTTCTTCTTGTGTTGCATCCTCTTTTCCCTGTACTGCCACAGCATTCGTCAGCGCTGTAGCAACAGCTTGCCAGCTTAATGGTGTGTAATCAGCTTCTACCAATACCTGTGCCGCTGCAATCGCTGCGTCCAGGGCGTCCTTGTCTGCTGCTGGGTCACTAAAAGTGATACTGATATTCCCTGTTGTCAGGTCGCTTGTCGCTCCGGCCACCTTCGCCAGCGGTATGGTAAAGGTCAGGTTGCTCACACTGTTAGCTGCCGCATGGTTGTCGGCTTTGCCGGTGAGCGCGATGGTCAGCTGGGTTTCGCTGTCCCTGGTCACCGTGTAGTCCAGGCCAGTCGGCAGGTTGGCTGCCGTTATGTCGGTCTTGGCAATATCCGCTGCCAAAGTGCCGTTGGCGATGGTTACTGTAATGGTTCCAGGTGCTGCGATGCTCCCGTCGTTGGCTGCAGCTTCAGTAAGCGTCGTCGGGTTGACGTTGGCAATCGAAGGCGCTGGTACTGCCTCTAATTCCACCGTCACCGTTACTGCTTTGGCCGGCATGGTGAAGGTGTACTTCTGACCTGCTGTCACTTCCGTTGTGGTTACTGCCTGGTTATCTGCATCTACTACCGTGATGGACTTGAACCGCTTACCGCTCTCAATATTGGAGATGGTTACGGTTACTGTCTCGTTCTCTGCCGCAGTGGTTTTGTCCGCGCTCACTGTGGCTGTCCCACCTACCACATCGGCTACGGTTATATTGTAGGTGGTCGGCGCTGGTACCACCACACTGGCCGCACCTCCAAAGTCATAACCAGTCTTGGTGATGTTGACCGTGTAGGTCTTACCCGCAGTCAGGTCCGCGCTTACCGTGTAGGTCGCCCCGCTGTCGGTGGTCGCCACATTAGTAATCGTTACATCTTGGTTTGTATCGTCTTTCAGGGTGAAGTCGCTTGCCACCAGGTCACCTACCGCCGGGTCGAGGCCCACGGTGAAGCCGGTGGTCGACGGGTCGCTCACCGTCACAGTTACGGGAATGTCGGTCGCCCACGCTACACCGGGCATTAGTGCCATTAGTACGGCCACGCACACTATCAGTGATAAAGGTTTGATTCCATGCTTCAAGCTAATAATGCTCATGATGCTCACTCACTCCTTTCGGGTTTTTTCGGTTTGTTGCCGGTGTGTAACGTTCTTCACCTCCTCGTGTTAAGTATGGGGTCGGTATCGGGGACTCACCTCCTTTCGGGTCCCCGGAGCCGCGGGCGGTGGTCGGGGAATACGGACTGCCGGGGACATACAGAAGTCGCAAAAATTGAACAGACCGGCCACGGTGCCACCAGGATGTCTGGTGAATTCGCGACCGGTCTGTTCTACACCCAGAAACAAACGCTTCTGTCTGTCTAACCTACCGAAATATGGCTTTTTTCCAGGTCCTTATCCAGGATAAGCATCCCGTATTGCAAGTTGTATTCCGGGAGTATGGAGATAATGCTGTCTATGACTTCACAATTCAGCTTCCGCTTGATGCTGTCACTTATCTGGGGCATCATCAGTTCCAGCACCCGGACCCGCAATTCCTTGATTTCTGCTTCTGTGCGATTGTCAACATAAAAGTGAACCACTCCGCTCGTCAAAACTGATCCACTTTTGCTCATTTAAAACTGATCCGCCTTGCTCATACTGGATCACTAATCATCAGTAAGCCTTTATCGTTGTCTACGTGTCATTCCCACCTCCTGCATCGGAATTACCTTCCAACCCAGATTTTCTTAGCCGCTGTCTCAGCCTATACGACTGCCCATTCATATTAAGAATGTGGGCACTGTGGGTCAGCCTGTCCACCAGGGCCGCCGTCAGCATCGAGTCGGGAAACATCTCAGACCACCGGGAAAACTCCAGATTGGTGGTAATAATGATGCTGCCCCTCTCATTTCGTTCCGAAACCACCTGAAACATCAACTCCGCCTGGTGACGGGTAAAACTCAAATAAGACAGCTCATCCATAATTAGAAGTTCAAGCTTTTGTAAAGACTTTACCAGGCGGGTAAGGTTGCGCTCCTGTTCAGCTTCTACCAGTTCCGAGGCCAGCCTGGCAGCGGTGTAGTATCTGACGTTAAAGCCCTGGCTGACGAGCCTTCTCCCCAGGCCTATGGCGAGATGGGTCTTCCCAGTGCCGGGGTTGCCGATCATTATCACGTTCTCCCTCCGCTTTACAAATTCCCCGGTGGCAAGCTGCCATATATGGGCCTCCTCTACCTGCTCCAGGTGCTGGAATTCAAAAGTGTCCAGGCTCTTTTCCAGAGGAAACCGCGCCTCCTTAAGCTTCCGCTTTTTTTGGTCTTCTTCTCTTTGGCTTAACTCCCTACGCAACACCTCGCACAAGAATTCTTCATAGCTTAAGCCCTGTTCTTCCGCCTGTCTGATTACCTCCTGGCACGAGGTCAGGGTGGGTAGTTTTAACTGACGGGCATAGACCTTAATCAGCTCCTGGCGGGCGGTCAATTGAAACCACCTCCCGCCCAGAGCGAATCGTAAGCCTTGAGGTCTACCGGTTCTACCTCAGGCCCCAGGGGCTTTAACTTTACCGGAACCTCTTCCCGGTTCAGGTAGTACTGGACTACATCTACTGAGTATTGACCTTTACTTGCGGCCGTCCTTACCGCATCCAGGACTTTTTCCAAACTGTGGTCAAAGGCCACCAACCTCAACAGCCTTACCATTCCCCGGTGGGGGTCGGAAAGCTTTTGCGCATACTGTTCAAGCTCTGCCGGTAGGCCCGCTTCTTTTACCGGTCTGGCGTTAAACACCGACCGGGGCCGCGCTTTGAGCAGGGGAAGATAGTGTTC
>JAAYAC010000079.1 GCA_012719535.1 Syntrophomonadaceae bacterium
ACCCCTCCCCCCCCCAACTTCTAAATTATAAACTAATCTCCCGGCCCAACAAAAGGTCTTGTTGTACTTCATTCAGAGAGACTTGCCGAAAGGAGGCTGGCAGACTTGTCATACAGAGATAAGGAATACCAGTTTATCAAGGTGACCATAGAGGGTGAAATCGCGATTATTCAGTATAACCGCCCCGAGGCTCTGAACGCCGCAAACGCCCAGCTGGTCATGGAACGTAATGAGGCTATCTACGAAGCTGGTCTTGACCCAGAAATCAAGGTCCTAATAATGACCGGTAATGAGAAAGCGTATAGTGCTGGCGGTGACCTGGCCGCCATGGTTAATTACGGTCCCAAAGGAGCCCGAGAGTTTGCCGACAAGGTAGTGACGTCTGGCCTGACACTTACCAACCTGCCTAAGCCTACAATTGCTATGATCGCGGGGTACTGCATGGGCGGTGGCTTTGAGAACGCTCTTTGCTGCGACTTACGGATTGCTGCTGATAATGCTAAGTTTGCTCTACCGGAAATTAACGTGGGAATATTCCCAGGAGGTGGGGCCACACAAAGGTTACCCCAACATGTGTCGTTGTGTAAGGCCAAGGAACTTGTATTTCTCGGAGAAACCTTTGATGCCCAGACAGCTCTGGAACTAGGGCTGGTAAACAAGGTTGTCCCCCTTGACCAGCTCAGGGATACTACTATGGAGTTAGCACGGAAGTTGTGTAAAAAGCCCGCCTTCTCCTTGAGGATGGCAAAGGAAGCGCTTAACGCAGCGTGGAGCTGTAGCCTGGAAAAAGGCCTGCAGATCGAGACCCACGGCTGGGCCCTAACGTACGGAACCAGGGATGCCAAAGAGGGTATGCGTGCGTTTCTTGAAAAGCGTAAACCGGTTTATACCGGAGAATAGGGGAATAGGAGGAATTCATAATGGAGTTTAAATACAATGTTCGCGACCTTGAATTTATTCTGAAAGAATGGCTGCCAACGGAAGAAGTGCTGGCCTGTGACCGGTTTAAGGACTATTACAGCATGGACGATATCGGACCGATCCTTACCGAAGCTTATAAGATTGCTCGCGAGGTGGTAAATCCTATCAATGTGGAGGGAGATAGAAACCCTGTCGAGTTTAAAGATGGTAAAGTAATATCCCCGCCGGGATATAAGGAAGTCTTCAAGTTCTTACAAGAGAATGGCTGGGGTTCCAGTAGTGAATGTATTGAGGTTGAAGGTGGGATGCCGCTTTTGCTTTTCAAGGCAGTGTTCGAAATGCTATCCGCTGCCTGCCCGGCCATGGGCTCTAACATCAAGCTGACCTCCGGGGCAGCCAACCTGATAATCAGATTTGGTACTGAGGAGGATAAGAAGAGATTTTTGCCCAAGATGCTAAGTGGTGAGTGGAATGGTACCATGAATCTTACTGAACCGTCGGCGGGTTCGGACGTCGGTGATGCACTGACCAGAGCTTATCCTACAGATGATCCGAGGCTCTACAAGATTAAAGGGACAAAGATGTTTATCACCGCAGGAGATGGAACCATCACCGAAAACACTATTCATATGGTTCTCGCCCGTCCGGTAGGCGGCGCACCGGGTAGCGCAGGGCTTGGACTTTATATAGTACCGAAAATTTGGGTTAACGAAGATGGCAGCCTGGGCAAGCCTAATGACGTTACCACCATTGCTATCGAGCACAAAATGGGCCTCAACGGGTCGGCCACCTGCATGCTGAACTACGGTGAAAACGACGAGTGTTATGGCATCATGTTGGGCCCGCCTCCCGATGAAAAGGGAAGATCTAAAGGCTTGGCCATGATGTTCCATATGATGAATGAGTCCCGAATCGGAACAGGGCACAATGCTAACAGCCAGGCTGCCGCAGCTTACGCTCTAGCTTCACAGTATGCGCTTGAGCGTATTCAGGGTCGGCCCTTCAATGACCCCAACGGAGACAGGGTACCTATCATCAAGCACGCCGATGTAAGAAGAATGCTTCTGGACATGAAAGCGCACACCGAAGGTATCAGGGCCATGATATTCAAGGGATTCTATAACCTGGATATAGCAGAGAACTCCAGTGATAAGGCGAAGGCGGAGGTCTGCGGAGATATTGCGGCCATCCTAACTCCCCTGGTCAAATGCTACGGCAGTGAGGCTACCGCTCTGATGACGGCAGAAGCAATCCAGGTTCTGGGTGGTGTAGGGTACACCAAGGAATACCCGGTAGAACAATACCTGCGGGATTCCAAGGTGCTGACCATTTGGGAAGGAACCTCATTTATTCACGGTAATGACCTGGTCGGTCGCAAGATGCGGATGAAGGGAGGTCAGCCGTTTGTCAAGTGGATGAATTCTATTAAAGAATTCATTGACAGCAACAAAGATGCAGCAGGACTGGAGAAAGAAATGGCTATCCTGGACAGGGCCTACCAATGCATGGTAGAAGTGAAAAACCTGTATGATTCCTGGTATGCCAACAAGGCTGAGAAGGGTGAATTAATCCCATTATACGCGATTAGGGCGCTATTCGTATGTGCCCAGGTACAGGTCGCACAATGCCTGCTTGAACAGGCTCTGATAGCCGCTAAGAAGGTTGCTGAGTTGCCGGGTGACCACTACGACCTCAATTTCTACAAGGGTAAGGTAGCCAGTGCAAAATACTACGCAAACAATGTGCTACCCAATGTATTTACACTTACTGAAGTCATAAGGAATGCAGACAGCAGTGTTTTGGAATGCCCCGAAGAGGCTCTTGTAATCAACTAAAGATACCAAGACGAAGAAAGGGGAATGGCGAATGAGAGAAGTTTACCTTGTGGAAAGTGTCCGCACCGGGATTGCCCGGGCCGGTAAGAATTCCTGGTTTGCCAATTTAAGAGCTGATGACATGGCGGCTCTAGTTATGAATGAGGTAATGCGCAGGGCGGGCCTGGAAAACAAGAAAGAAGAACTTGATGGTGTTATTCTGGGTGGCACGGCGCTGATAAAGGACATGGCAAGCAATATCGGGCGGTACGCAACAATAATGGCTGGATTCCCGTACAGCGTGCCGGGGTGTACAGTTGACCGTTTTTGCTCGTCAGGCCTGCAGTCAATAGCTTTTGCTGTAGCGGAAATTAATATGGGGTGGTCAGACCTTATCTTGGCTGGCGGGGTTCAACATATGACTCATGTTCCTATGGGATTTGGCAACGAGCACAACCCGCGCTTAGGAGAGTTCTGTGACCCTAACATGATTAGTATGGGGTACACCGCCGAAGTGGTGGCCCGGAAGTATGGCATCAGCCGGGAAAAACAGGATCAGTTGGCGGTGGAGAGCCATGCAAAAGCCCATAAAGCAACTGTAGAAGGGCTATTCAAAGAAGAAATACTACCCATTGAAGTGGATGCCCCCACCAAGGAGGGCGGGACTAAGCGGATGCTGGTTGACCGGGATCAAGGTATCAGACCTGAGACCACCATGGAATCCCTGGCTAAATTGGAACCGGTCTTTATGAAGGATGAAAAAGCTACGGTTACCGCGGGGAATTCAAGCCAGATCAACGACGCTGCCGCCGCGGTGTTGATAGCCAGCAAGGAAAAATGTAAGGAGCTAGGATTGAAACCAAAAATGAAGCTGGTGGCCTATGCGGTTGTAGGGGTGGATCCAATTGAGATGGGAATAGGGCCTACTGTCGCCGTACCCAAAGTTCTTAAACGGGCGGGTATGACCATAGACCAGATTGAACTCTGGGAAGTAAACGAGGCCTTTGCCTCTCAGGCAGTTTACTGCACCGAGTTTCTCGGCATTAGGAATCACCCGCTCCTGAATCCTCGTGGCAGCGGTATATCTTTAGGACATCCACTGGGATGTACCGGTGCTCGGATAGCTACAACCCTAATGCACGAAATGCCGTACTATGGCGTTAAGTATGCGGTTGAAACCATGTGTGTGGGCCACGGGCAGGGTGCCGCGGCTATTTGGGAATGGGTTGACCAAACCCGGGAAATTTAATAAGACCTACATGAACCTGCACTGGAGCCTTAGAGGAACTGACAAGATTGAGTTGTCCCATATTTGCCCTAGATTGAAAAGCTACTAACGGGACCGTATGTCGGGAACGGTGTTGCTTGCCTTGTGGGCGAGCAACACCGCTAACTGCACTAGGCAAAGAACCCGCTGCAAGTTTTAAGGGAGGGAAAAACCATGGAAGTTAAGACCATAATGATAGTTGGTGCGGGATTTATGGGGGCGGGCATCGCCCAGGTAGGAGCCGAGGTTGGCTATCAAATAATACTGAATGATGTGTCAGAAGACGCTGTGCAACGGGGACTGGGCACCGTAACCAAGAATCTCACCAAGAATGTTCAGAAAGGCAAACTCACCGAAGACGAGAAAAGCGCCACACTGGCCCGCATATCCACCACCACCAGCCTGGAAGCTGCCAAGGATGCTGACTTGGTAATCGAAGCGGTGTTTGAGAACGCAGACCTCAAAAAGGCGATATTCCAGCAACTGGACGAGATATGCAAGCCTGACTGTATTTTTGCCAGCAACACTTCATCCATTCCCATTTCCCAACTGGCTGCAGCCGTCAAGCGCCCGGACAAATTCATCGGCATGCACTTCTTTAGCCCGGTACCGGTAATGAAACTGGTTGAACTTATCCGGGGGATCAAAACCTCGCAGGAGACGCTCGTTACTGTCGAGGAAGTCGCGGCAAAGATGAAAAAGGAAACGGTAAGGGTAAAGGACGTGCCCGGCTTCCTGGTCAACAGAATCAACAACGCCCTCAGGCAGGAGGCCTATAAGTGCCTGGAAGAGGGGGTGGCCAGCGTTCAGGACATAGACAAAGCCCTGAAACTTGGCCTGCGTCATCCCATGGGACCATTTGAACTGGCCGACTTTGTAGGTCTGGATGTGGGCCTCAATATAGTTAAGACTCTCTATGACGGGTACAAAGACCCGAAGTGGCGGCCCAGTCTGATCCTGGAGCAACTGGTCCTGGCGGGTGACCTGGGGAGAAAGAGCGGCAAAGGTTGGTATGACTATACTTCCGGAGAAATGAAACCGCGCACCGACGTCGAGTTTTAGCGGTGGGAAAGGGTGATGAAAATGGCCTATAGTACCATCCTGGTGGAAAAGTTGGTAGAAGACAGGGTTGCGGTTATTACCCTTAACCGGCCGGAGGTGAGAAACGCTATTGACTTTACCCTCCGGCAGGAGCTTTACCAGGCTGTAGACGACATGGAAAAAGATGCAGACATCGGAGCTATTGTACTTACCGGTGGGCCGAAGATGTTTGCCGCCGGTTCCGATATCGCTGCTTTGTTAAAAAACACGGCTCATGAACAGTTTAACCGGGTATCGCTGTGGGAACTTATCTTCCGGATGGAAAAGTGTAGAAAGCCGATCATCGCGGCCGTCGCAGGTTATGCCCTGGGTGGTGGCTGCGAGCTGGCCATGGCCTGTGACCTTCGCGTGGCTGCGGAAAGCGCCAAATTCGGGCAGCCGGAGATTAACATCGGAATTATTCCTGGCGGGGGCGGCCTGTCACGCCTGACTCGGCTGGTAGGCATTTCCAAAGCGAAGGAGCTGGTGTTTACCGGTAAACCAATAACCGCCGCGGAAGCACAGGCAATCGGGCTTATCAACAAAGTAGTGCCTGATGAAGAGGTTTTGAACGAAGCCATCAAGATGGCGCGCAGCATAGCCAGGCACAGCCCGGTCGCCCTGGGGCTGGCCAAGTATGTTCTGAATAACGCTGCTAACATGGACATTCATAGTGCAGAATCCCTGGAAAACGCCTGCTTCTCGCTCGCCTTCGCCAGCGAGGACCAGAAGGAGGGTATGACGGCTTTTCTAGAAAAACGGAAGCCGGTATACAAGGGCAAGTAGGGGAACCTGAGGTGAATACTAAGTTGAATGGGAGGTATCCGGCATGAGAGAAGTGGTAATCGTTGACATGGGCCGCAGCGCTATCGGCAGAATGGGCGGGACTCTAAAGAATGTACCGGCCATCGAGTTAATCACCCAGGTAGCCAGCGCTGTCGTGGAACGGAACAAGGCTAAAGTAAAGCCTGAAGATTATGATTATGTCTTCCTGGGACAGGTCAAGCAGAACGCAAGTTGTCCCAATATAGCCCGGAACCTGGTTTTCCGGCTCGGGTTGCCGGAAGAAGTTCCGGCTTTCTGCCTGACCGTAGCCTGCGGTTCAGGTTTGCAATCGATGGTTGAGGCCTACGAGTTTATCAAGAACGGTTTTGCCGACGTAGTTCTGGCCGGCGGGGTGGAGTCGATGAGCGGCGGAGAGTTCTTCCTCAGCGGCAAAACGAACCAAGCCTTCGGAACCGAAAACGTTACATTGTATGACTCTATTATCGCCGGCGGGCCGGGGGCGGCTCCGGTCGAACGTTACGGGCATATCCCCATGGGCATCACTGCGGAGAACCTGGTGGAGATGCACAACATCCCGCGGGAAGAACAGGATGCGTTCGGCCTGAGAAGCCAGGAACTGGCCCTGAAGGCCATTGCCAACGGCGATTTTAAGGCCGAAATAATTCCCATTAAATATCAAAAACCCGATGGCACGGTCGGCGTCTTCGAGGTTGACGAACATCCGCGGGCGACCAACATGGAAGCCCTGGCTAAGCTGAAACCCGCTTTCAAGAAGGATGGCACGATTACGGCGGGCAACTCCTCAGGGCGCAATGACGGAGCCGCCATCGCGCTGTTGATGTCCAGGGAAAAAGCCGACCAGCTTGGCGTCAAACCGCGGGCCAGATTCGTAGCTTGCGGAATAGCTGGTGTTAACCCGGCCATAATGGGACGGGGTCCCGTCCCCGCCGTCAAGATTGCCATGGACAAAGCCGGCCTGAGCCTGAAAGACATGGACCTTATCGAACTCAACGAGGCCTTTGCCGGGCAAAGTCTGGCCGTACTGAGAGAGTGGCAAGAAATGTGGGGAGTAACGCGGGAATGGTTAGATGAAAGACTCAACATCTGGGGTGGAGCCATTGCCATGGGACACCCGCTGGGCGCCAGCGGATGCATAATCACCACCAAGTTGCTTTACGGCCTGGAGCGCACCGGTGGCAGGTACGGCCTGTCCACCATGTGCTGCGGCGGCGGGATCGGCGTGGCAGGAATCATAGAACGCCTGGATTAAAGAGGAGGAAAGTGAGGGGATGGCCATGAAAGAAGTGGTATTTGTCAGCGCGGCTAGAACACCGTTCGGAATGCTTATGGGCTCGTTGGCGGACCAGAGGTCTCAAGACCTGGCTGCCTGCTCAATGAAGGAAGCCGTCAAGCGCGCCGGAATTGATTCGTCCGTACTGGATGTTGTCATATACAGTGAAGCAAAGCAAAGCAGTCTACCGGCCAATGTCGGAAGGCACGGGTGGCTACTCGCCGGGTTGGACGAGAATGTGGCGGGATTTACCCAAAACGCGCTGTGTGCAGGCGCGCTGCAGACCGCCATAAGTGGGTTCAACAAAATCACCGGTGGCGAATACGAGGGGATTCTGGTGGGCGGTATCGAAACCAACAGCCAGGCTCAGTATTATATTATCCACCCCAGATACCAGTTCGGCCCTCACAACTCTGCTTTCCGGGACCCGAGGGTGGATGTGGAGATTAACGCCCAGCCGGTTGACAAGTATGGCGAACTAAGTGCCGCCAAGCTTGCCGATATCGTCGCCAGCAACTATGGGCTGACGAGGGAAGTGCTGGACGATTACACTTACAACAGCCATGCCAAGGCGGTTCAGGCCATTGCGGATGGCGCAATGAAAGAAGCAGTCGTACCAGTGGTAAAGAAGGTTAAGAAGGCCGAAGTCACCGTGGCAAAGGACGAAGGACCTCAAACGACTTCCCTGGACAAGTTGCTCGCCATGCCGGCCATAAGCGAATGCGGAACGGCTACCAAGGCAAATACCGCCCCGCTGGCGGACGGGTCCGCCAGCCTAATCATGATGTCTGCAGAGAAGGCGCACAAGGAGGGCTGCAAGCCCCTGGCCAAGATGATCAGTTTCGGGTATACGGCCGGCAACCCCAAGTTGTTGGAAAGGACTACGGTCAAGTCCATCCAAAAAGCGCTGAATGCTGCGGGTGTAAGCCTCAAGGATGTTGATTTTATCGACATGCATGAACCCTCAGCGGCCTATTCTCTAGCCGTAATTGACAAACTTGGTCCCGACGTGGCGGGGAAAGTCAACGTGGACGGTGGCAGCCTTGCCTTCGGACATGCCGGTGCTGCCACGGGAGGAGCCATGCTGGTTAACATGATTTACAGGCTACAGCGCACCGGAGCGAAACTAGGACTCGTCAACGTGGGGGCCCTGGGAGGACAGTCGCTGTCGGTGGTGCTTCAAAGGATGTAACCCTACATCCCTTGGCTACACCAGGGCCTAGCGCTTTAGACCAAAATTACCTCCTTACACATGGGGGAACGCTAACAGTGCAAAATTGTTTTCTTGGTTTCGCCCCTAATGGAAGAATTGCTATTTGCCCCTTACGGGGATATGAGAAACTGGCACGCTCTCGGCGGGGTCCTTAGCGAATCTCACTGGAACAGAATAACCGGACGGTTTACCCCAGGCCCGACAACACCGATAGTAACGCCAGAAATCATAGATAAGCTTACTCCTTGGCGACAGCGTGCGGGGCTCTCAATTATCCGTTACATTGAGGGATGCCATTGAAACAAAATGTCACCCTTAGCGCTCCCCCCTTTTTTATTGCCCATATACAGCCGCGAATGGCAAGGCGACTTTTGCCTTAAAGGGAGATGGTATGTTGATAACTTCCTTGGAAGAGTTGCAGGCCCACATAAACCAGATTCCAATTAATGAGTATCTTCGATTAAAGCTGCTGGAATTCGGCGAAGGATACAGCAAGCTAATGATGCCGTACAATCCGGTATTCACCAACACTTGGAAAACCACGCACGGCGGAGCCTTGATGACCCTGGCAGATATCGCGTTCTTCGTGGCACTAGCTACATTGTATGGATTGGATGTTTCCGGCAGGATATCGACTGTCGAGGAAAAAACCAGTTTTCTGAGTCCCAGCCGTGAGAGCGACCTCTACGCAACGGCCCGAGTCATAAAAAATGGAAGAAAACTGATTTTCGGCGATGTCAGCATTACCAGTGATGGCGGCAGAATAGTCTCGCATTCGACCGTAACCTATTTGCGAAACTGGTGACAAAAAAACGGCCATGATGTGCTCCAATAGCCACGCCAAAAGAATCCTACATTCGGAGGGGTGAGTATAAACCGGTTGGTCAATCAAGACATACATGCCGTGCTGGATCTAAACCCAATCGAGGAAACCAGCAACTCAATATTGTATGAACATGCACTTTCTCCCGAAGTTGGGGATAGACCATTTTGGTAGGGGAAAAGCAAGGTTGATGGACCGCTAACTGACAGTGGCTTACGGCCGTAAGTAAGCAGGCTACGACAGGGGGAACGACATGAGGATAGGGGATGACACAGTTAGACAAACCTTGTCTTGCGCAAAGGCAGTACTGGATGCACTGGGGAGCAATGCCATCGTCTTTGCTTCAGGCGACAATGTATTCGAGGTCGTGGAAACCATCGGAGACATTCGATACCCGCGGTTGGAGATAGGGGACAGCATTAGTGAGTTTGGCGTAGTTACCCAAGTACTGGTCACAGGTGAGCCGGCATCGGGACAACTGGACGATCCAGACCCAGCTACCAATACCCGGATGGTGGTATATCCCGTGGTCTCATCTAAGGAACCGAGTCGCGTAATCGGAACGTGGGGCTTTGTGTTCAGGCAACGATGGCCGGAGGTGGAGGCGTTTGATACGTATACTAACCTAATGGGCAGTGAGTTTCCGCAGGGGTGCATGGTCTACATATCTGACCGTGACAAGTTTATCCGCCGGTACGAGTCAGACAACTACGAACTGGGGGGACATTCCATCGCCCAAGTCGGAGACAGGCTGAGCCGGGGAGGGGTGGCGCTCAAGGCTATGGAACAGAACGCCAAACTGACCGCGGTATTACCTGTGGAGGTATATAACACGCCGGTAAAGGTCGCGGCAATTCCTATTAACGACCGACAAACCGGGATGGTGGTGGGAGCGGTAGGTATAGCTATTAACCGGGGAATGGCAACACAACTACAAAACATCATCGGTGACACGGCGACGAGCATGCAAGAAATAAATAGTGCAATTACTTCAGTCGCCAATTCCGCTGAACAGACTGCAACCAATAGCCGAAAGCTTGACGAAAATATCCAGAACCTGGTGCGTATCATTCAGACCATAGACGAGATTCTTATTAATGTGAAAAACATTGCCGACCAGACCAAAATGTTGGGACTGAACGCAGCCATCGAGGCCGCCCGCGCTGGAGAAAGCGGTCGTGGCTTTGCGGTAGTAGCGGACGAGGTAAGAAAACTGTCAGAAGAGTCAAAGGGTACGGTTGTGGAAATCAAGCGGTTCCTTGGTGAGATATCCAATACCCTGAAAGAAGTCAAAAGCCAGGCCGAAGAAGGAATGATCAGCAGTCAGGAGCAGGCTGCGGCTATTGAGGAGATAACGGCAAGCTTACAGGAGTTGACTGCGTTGATGCAATCCCTGGACACCATGGCAGCCCGGCTATAGCCTGCAGACGTATGAAATCCTAACAGCGAAGGCAACAATTGACGGTTGGACGTTGCAGAATGGGGAAGGAGAATGTTGTGTGCGACTAGGACGATTGCAGCTCCAGATATACTACGGGTGGGTAATTACCTTTGTAGGTCTATTAGTCGTAACCATCGTGTACGGGTGCAAGTTTTGCTTTGGGACTTTGTTTGGTGCTCTATTGGACGAATTTGGGTGGAGTAGGACCATGGTCACCAGTGTTTTCTCGGTAAGTATTTTGGCCCAAGCCTTTTTACAACCACTGGGGGGAGCTCTCCTGGATAAATACGGGCCGAGGAAAATGCTGACTGCGGGGGCGGCATTGCTGTGTGTATCCCTGGCTATGTTTGGAAATGCCCACAGTCTGTGGAGTGTTTATTTCTCTTACGGTATTATGTTTTCATTGGCAACCGTAGCTGCAGGCTTTGTAATTAACACAACCATGGTGTCACACTGGTTTGAGCGTAAACGAGGTATAGCTGTCGGGATAGTGGCAGCTGGAACCAGCCTGGGGCTATTCATATTCAATCCTTTACTAGCCTATCTCATTGGGCTTTACGGATGGAGAAACGCAATGGTAATTTTGGGAATAGCTGCCGGTATCGTAATTGCAGTTACAGTACTTGTTCTCGCTAAGGATAGACCCGAAGATATTGGGCAGCATATCGACGGCATTGCCGTTGAGGTAACGCCCCCGCCTCCTGCTACCTCAAGAACTACCGAGTCGGCATCATCAATCGTACTGAGGAATTGGACATTCAGGGAAGCCATTAGCACAAGGGAGTTTTGGCTGCTGTTTGTTGCCTATATAGGGTATTTGTTTTGCTGGTATTCGGTGACGAACCATGCTGTCATGGCTATGTGTGACATGGGTCTTGAACGGGTTAAGGCCGCCGGTATCTTTGGATGTATAGGATTGGTGGGAGCCATAAGCGGCCTGATTTCAGCGTGGATAGCGGACCGGTTACGAGACAGGAAATACATGGTAGCAGCAGCCTATTTGACCCTGGGGCTGGGAGCGCTTCTCTTTTCCCGAACTACAACGTCTATAGGAATGTTGTACGTGATCATGGTGCTAATGGGTTTTGGGCACGGAGCTGCAGTTCTTTTGTCCGCTGTGGTTGCAGATCGGTTTGGTGTTAAAGCAATGGGAGCTATTTGTGGAACTATCACCATGGCTGGGCTGCTTGGTGGAGCTGTAGGACCGATGGTGGTTGGGTATACATATGACGTACTTAAATCCTATACTGTTGCCTGGTTAATGTTGACCGTACTCCTTCTGTTGTCGGCGGCATTTGTTCTGTGCGTAAGACAGGTTCCCCAAAGGTTTGGAACAGGTTCGAAAGAATAAAACTCGGCTCATCAACACTCCAGCTGCTAACATATGCCAGAAGCAACAGCTTCTTGCCTTTCTTATCCATAGAATACTTGATATTGTCCTGCCGGAACCAAGTCAAGAACCGGTAGAAGGGGGATGGTAGCTGAGGCAGCATCTTGTATGCTCGCGATAGAAAACTGCCGGTACGCAAGTCCCATTGGATTATCAACACATTACTTTGGTGGATGATATTGGATAGGCTGCTTCCAACGAGGTAAGCAAGATTGTGTCTAAACGTGTGATAAAATAAGATTAAAGGTTGATTTTGGGGGGTGAGGGTTTGATGGAGTCTCTGGGAAAGGGTGATACGTGGGTGTCTGTAAAAGAAATGATGAACACAGAGTATCCGGTAATTCATCCAGACGATTCACTGAAGACGGCTTTACAACTTCTTAGTGAAAGTAAGCTCGACACTCTACCTGTCGTTAATGAGAACTTCATTTTGGTGGGAGTTTTACCTCGGCGTAGAATATATAGAGCTCTATTGGAGGGTGTAACTCTTGATGAAGCTTGTGACGGCTATATTATTCGCTCCCCGGTTGTGGTTAATTCGGACCTTAGCTACGATCAGATTTCATTTATCGTACGAGTAAATAAAAGCAGGGTAGGCACCGTTCCGGTTGTGGAAAGAGACGGGAAACTAGTAGGTATGCTCGGAAAACTGGAGTATTTGAGGATGAGTCTTACCCTGGCCACCAAAACTATTGCACTACTGGAATCTATACTGGGAGGCATACACAGCGGCATAATAACGGTTGACGAGTTAGGTCACATTCTGATGATAAATCACACGGCAGAAGAAATGTTTGGCCTCCACTACCCCGAAATCAGAGGATTGTACCTTGAAGAGGTTCTTCCCCAAATCCCTTTTGTCCCGGAATTAAGGCTGGGGATAAAGTCTGTCGTCAGGTCGACTCCAGTGATATACAATCAAGTTCCTATTATAGAAAACAATCGTTGCTCAGGGGTGAACTATGTTTTTCTCGATATTTCCGACATGGAACAAATGGCACAAGAGTTAGAAATTGTGAAGAATTTACAGACTACTCTAAATGCGGTGATTAATGCTGGCTCCGACGGAGTTTTCGTTGTTGATACGACAGGTAGTTTACAGTTTGTTAACGAGGTCGGGGCGCAACTGCTTGATACGACTCCGGACCAGATGGTAGGGAAACCCTTGGTTGACTATATTCCTGAGACCCGCTTGGATGAGGTAGCTCGCAGCGGTGTTCCGGAAGTGGATGTTTGTCGTATAAAGGGAAAAAGTTGTATTTCCTCCCGCGTACCCATTCGAAAAGATGGTAAACCGGTAGGGGCTGTTGGCATAGTGTATCGTGGAGACAACATGGTAACTGGAGAGATAGCCCGGAAGTGGCTCTCGTTGCAACAGCAAGTAAAATACTACCGAGAACAACTTGAAAGGCAGGGTGGCAGTGACCAAAGCAACTTTGACATGATTATAACCGTTAACGAGGAATTTGCACACATAAAGAAAGAAGCCCAGCGGGTGGCCAGGAGCAGTAGCACCGTACTGTTAACGGGGGAAAGCGGAGTGGGCAAAGACATGTTTGCCCGGGCCATCCACGCGGCAAGCCCACGGTGCCGGCGGCCGTTTGTCAAGGTCAATTGCGCGGCCATTCCCGAGACGTTGCTCGAGTCGGAGCTGTTTGGATACGCCCCGGGCTCGTTTACCGGGGCGTTGAAAAATGGCAAGCCGGGGTACTTTGAACAGGCCCATGAAGGTACCATCTTCCTAGACGAGATTGGCGAAATGCCGCTGTCCATCCAGGCCAAGATACTACAGGTCATCCAGGAAAAGCAGTTCGTGCGTGTGGGCGGTACCAAAACCCAGAAGGTTGACGTCAGGATCATCGCAGCCACCAATCGCGACCTGCGCGAGGCCATGGCCAGAGGGGAGTTCAGAGAGGACCTTTACTATCGGCTCAACGTCATAGAGTTCTCCCTGCCATCGCTGCGAGCCCGCCCCGAAGACATCATTCCCCTGGCCGAAGCATTTATTCAAAAATACAACGCCATATTGGGCACCCAGGTTACCGGCATTACCAGTAAAGCACAGGAGGCCTTAAAGCAATACAGCTGGCCCGGGAACATCCGGGAGCTGGAGAACGCAATTGAAAGAGCTGCCAATTATGTTTGGGAGGGGGACATAGACATAGAGCACCTTCCCAAACATATCTTGCTACAATCGGGGAAGGCCTCTGCTGAAAAGTCGACTTACAAGGATATGCTAAAAGAAGTAGATAAGGAAATAATCCTGGAAACGTTACAGAAGACTAACGGGAATAAGAGTGCGGCTGCCCGGATGCTTAAATTGAGCCGGTCGGCGTTCTATGAAAAGCTAATCAAGTACGGCCTTTCCGATTACCGGCCCAAGTCAGAGCGACCGGTTATTTAGGGTCGGACCTGCAGTTTGCAGGATAGGAGCCCCCCGCAAGCACTTAACAACCAGAAGTGTGTTGACCAAGTATCCACTTGTTACGGCGTGTTGCAGCCGAAAGCTATGGAACAAAACAGGTTGACACACTATTTTTTTCTTTCGGGCGCAGTCCAATACGGCGCCCGCCCCCAAAACCCCATGCCATTGCAGGAACCATTAGGGCTTGTGTATAAACAGCTCCAGCCCTGGTAATCATTCCTAATGTTACTTGACGGGCGGAGTGAGGAAAATGAAAAAAGCCCTGCTGGTTTTGGTACTGTTGTCCAGTCTTCTGGTATTGTGGAAAGAAAAACCAACATTTTTGGAAAAAAAGACCTCGACCGGGGTTTCACTGTATTCACTAGCTTTTACATGCACCGGTGCAAACTTGCTCGAATCCAGAATAGACTGCTGGGCAAAACTAAAAACAAATTCAAGTACTGACGAGATGCGAACCCTGCTGGCACGCGTCGCAGTCAAGCTGGGTGATAATACCGGTCCCGTCCGTTTCCACACCAATATCAACAACGGTGTTACTATTGTCAGAGGTAACTTTACTAAAGGGAACGAGAGATTCTTTCTCACCGCCCAGTCCAACGGCGGGCAGACCTACCTGCTGGTGTCAATTATTGCCCGGGGAGCTGCGAGCTTTGATTCCTACCAGGATGAGGTAAACGCGGTAGTTCCGGTCAAGACAGCCCGCCTTTATACCGGGAGTTTGGAAGGTTACCTCTCGCAAGAGGAGAAAGCTGCCCTGCTCAGGTCCATGTTCAAGCAGCTGAAGGCCAGACGCGTAGAAGACTATAGGGATGATTCAGTTGTCAGCATGACCGGCTTATCGCCGCTTATCTCCGAGCAATTGTCCCTCGGCGGCAAGCAATACAATCTCCAGGCTGCCGTGAACTACAATGAAGTCGAAGATAAGACCTACATATACCTGGGAATCCCGCTTATTCTTGGAGAGTACTAGAACTGTTTGCAGTAGACCAAGGGAGGTGAAGGCAACTGGAGAAAGTGGGCGTTAAGCTGCGTGAGACGGAGTCGCCGAGTGAAATGGGAAAGATTATTGTTTCCGGGGGTAAACCCCTTAATGGTGAAGTGGAGATCAGTCCATCCAAGAACGGTATATTGCCGGTAATTGCCGCTTCATTGTTGGCGGAAGGTCCAACCAGTATACCGGTGATACCTAATCTGACAGATGTTGATACTATTTGTGAGGTAATAAGTTCCCTGGGAGTTAAGGTCAACAGGCAACCTCCCGGCCTTGCCATTTCCGGGGGGCAGGTTAACAGCGTTGAACCACCTTACGAGCTGGTGCGAAAAATGAGGGCCTCCATTTTGGTAATGGGACCTCTACTGGCCCGCCAAGGTCGGGCGGTAATATCGCTTCCAGGCGGGTGTGCCATTGGCAGCCGTCCCATAGACCTCCACCTGAAAGGACTGGCGGCCATGGGAGCCAGAATTACGTTGGGAGCAGGTAAGATAGAGGCACGGGCCCCAACCCTGAGGGGATCTCGAATCTACCTGGATTTTCCCAGTGTCGGGGCAACTGAAAATTTGATGATGGCGGCCAGCCTGGCCCAGGGGATCACCTACATCGAAAATGCAGCCTTGGAACCGGAAATTGTAAACTTGGCGGATTTCATCAATGATATGGGTGGCCGTGTGGAAGGCGCCGGAACTAATGTCATAAGAATAACCGGAGTCAGAGAGTTGCACGGAGTGGTTCGTTCCGTTATTCCCGACCGTATTGAAGCCGGGACGTATATGGTAGCGGCAGCCGCTACCGGGGGAAGCATAACCCTCAAGAACGTAAGACCTGAACACCTCCAATCAATCATCTTCAAATTGCGGGAAACAGGTACCGAGATCCAAGAGGAAGGAGAGGGGAGCCTGAGAGTCACCGGGAGCTCCAGTCTCCAACCGGTACATTTGAAGACGATGCCTTACCCCGGATTTCCCACTGACATGCAGCCTCAGTTTGTAGCTTTACTCAGCCGTGCCGGCGGAACGAGCATTGTCATAGAAACCATTTTTGAAAACCGCTACCTGCATGTGAACGAACTTGTACGCATGGGAGCCCGCATTAAAACAGAAGGAAGAACGGCAATTGTGGACGGGGTACCTGCCCTTACCGGGACCCGAGTAAGAGCCACCGATCTGCGAGCGGGAGCGGCGCTGGTTATAGCCGCTCTGTCAGCCACCGGAGATACGGAAATTTCCGGAAGTGAACATGTTGACCGGGGTTATGAAAATCTTGTTGATAAGCTGATTGGGCTGGGAGCAGCAATTAAACGGGAACCATAAGATAAGGTGAACCGAAAAGACCTGGCATTAAACCCAGGGCTTTTTCATATTTATAACGCATGACTCCATCTTATAAGAGGATGTTATGCGCCCTAAGAAATTAATAATTTCTGTATTAATAATAGGCATTATGGCTGCCTGCCTGATCGCTCAAGAATGGTTAAAACCCAAACCGGGGCCCGGGCCTATCATTAGCCTTTATCTTAGCCAGGAAAAAAAAACAGTGACTCTACCCCTGGAAGAATACCTGGTAGGAGTAGTGTTGGCCGAAATGCCAGCCTCCTTTAACCTGGAAGCTCTTAAGGCCCAGGCAGTATGTGCCCGGACCTACACCCTGTACAAGGCTTATTCCGGCAACACTCATCCGGGCCGGGCCATAGTCTGTGACGATATCCACCATTGCCAGGCCTACAGACATCCCGGACATTCTGAAAACAACAACCTGGTTCGGCGGGTTGTCCGGGCGGTCAATCAAACCCGGGGTGAAGTAGTAACCTACCACGGTAAACCGATTAATGCCGTATATCACTCTTCGTGTGGTGGGCGCACTGCTGCGGCTGAAGAGGTCTGGGGGCACCCGGTTCCCTATTTAGTGAGTACTGTATGTTCCTGTAATCTTTGCTCCCCGTATCGCCTGACTGTTCGCAAGTTGACCAAGCAAGAAATCGCCCAGATATTTAATACGGGAAAAACAGTGGACCGGACACCGGTGGAGGTGATCTCCCGAACCAGTTCCGGTCGCGCCCGGCAACTGCGGGTGGGTGAGCGGGTTATTAGTGCTGCCGTGTTCCGCCAGTCCCTGTCCCTGCCGTCAACGGCTCTAATGATCCAACAACACCAGGACCAGGTGGTCATAAGTTGTAGCGGCAACGGCCACGGCGTCGGATTATGCCAGTATGGAGCGCAAACACTTGCCACGGCGGGGTACGATTATCGACACATATTGGCGCATTATTACCCGGGCACGGAGCTGTACCGCCTGCAATATTAACGGTTCTTTCAAAGCCTCCGGCTGAATATATTGTTTTTAAAAGTGGCTGGAGGGTCGTAAATGCAAAATTATATAAGAAAGCGTGCCGTCAAGATCGGCCAGCACATATTGAGGACTTCGGCGACGGTTAGACAAACCGCGGAAATATTCGGCATAAGTAAGAGTACGGTGCATAAGGATGTCTCGGAACGGCTACCCCGAATCAACAAACAGTTGGCTGAAGAAGTCAAGGCGATTATGGATAAAAACAAGGCAGAACGGCACATTAGAGGCGGTGAAGCCACCCGGCAAAAATATATGTCTCAACACCAGACTTAAAAAGAGGAATATTGCCACAAAAAATAGAATAAGGACCAGGTCACCCACAATTGTCATAAAAGGGGGAAACCAGGTGTTTGCCGAAGATATTGGAATCGACCTGGGAACCGCCAGTGTTCTGGTCTTTGTCAGGGGCAAAGGCATTGTCCTCCACGAGCCGTCTGTTGTAGCTATAGATAAACAAAGCGATACTATAATCGCGGTTGGCGAAGAAGCGCGTCGGATGCTGGGTAGGACTCCGGGGCATATTGTAGCTGTCCGGCCCCTCAAGGATGGAGTGATTGCCGACTACGACGGGACAGAAAAAATGCGGGCCTATTTTATCAGAAAAGTCGTGGGGCGCCGCTTCCTGTTCAAGCCGCGTGTGGTAGTATGTATACCTACAGGGGCCACCGACGTAGAAGAAAGGGCGGTGAGGCAAGCCACCCTGGCCGCCGGTGCCCGACAAGCCTATATTTTAGAGGAACCCCTGGCGGCGGCCCTCGGGGCGGGCATCAACATTTCGGAGGCCACCGGTAACATGGTGGTCGATATCGGAGGCGGAACCACCGACGTAGCCGTATTGTCTCTGGGAGGAATAGTCTGCAACACCTCACTCAGGGTAGCCGGCGACAAGTTTGACGAGGCCATCATCAAATACATGCGGCGGGAGTACAACCTGCTAATCGGTGATCGCACTGCTGAAGAACTGAAAATAAGAATTGGTACGGCATACCCGAAGAAACGTAGCGCTGGCGAGGTTATGGATGTCCGGGGAAGGGACCTGCTTACCGGCCTGCCCAAGACTGTCACGGTAAGCGCTCTCCAAAGCTGGGAGGCCATCCAGGAGCCTGTTCAGGCGGTCATAGATGCAGTCAAGCAAGTGTTGGAAGTGACGCCGCCCGAGTTGGCGTCCGATATTCTAAATAATGGCATTGTAATGACCGGTGGTGGTTCACTCATCGATGGAATTGACATCCTTCTGGGTGAAGAAACCCAGCTGCCGGTGCACATAGCCGAAAATGCCATCTCCTGTGTCGCTCTGGGAACCGGAAAGGTGCTGAGCAGTATGTCGGTTTTGACCCGGACGAGACACCTGGGGGCCAGGAGAGTGTTGTAAACAACATCGTTTCAGCGCAAACCACGCCATCCAATGCCCGGAACAATAATTCTGGGCATTAATAATATTGGCGGGTTTTGTTGCATTAAAGGGGGCAAATGATTTTTTCGATACTAAGAAATAAGGCTATTCGGTAAGGGGGACGTGGAACTTGATTCGTGGTCTGTATACCGCCTGTGCGGGCATGCTGGCACAACTGGGCAGGCAGGATGTCATAGCGAATAACATAGCCAACGTCAATTCGACCGGCTACAAGAGAGACGTGGCCGTGTGCGAGTCCTTTCCCCAGATGCTGATGCAGCGGATGGGTGAGCTCGAAACGGCCGGAGAGCAGGTGAAGCCTCTATCACCGCAGCCTATTGGAACCGTAGGCACCGGGGCGGTAATCGCCCAGATTGCCACCGATTATTCAGCAGGAAATTTACAGAAGACCGAGAATTCCCTGGACTTGGCCATCGCAGGGGAAGGCTACTTCGTGGTCCAAACTCCTCAGGGTGAAAGGTATACGCGGGACGGGGCCTTTAAGCTAAGCGATGAAGGTGTTTTAATCACCAGCCAGGGGTACGCTGTCCTGGGGCGGGATGGTCCCATCAGGGCGCAAGGAGGAAATTTGGTCGTGGATGAAAACGGTAACATCCTGGAGGGAGGAGAAATGGTCGACACTCTCAGGGTGGTTGGGTTCGATGACCAGGCGATGTTGGTTAAGACCGGGGACAATCTATTTAACTCCGATAACGGGGCTGCCCGGGACATTCCCCAGCCCAGGGTGTTGCAGGGTTACCTGGAATCATCCAATGTTAACGCGGTTAAAGAGATGGTGGAACTGATTAACGTGGTTCGAGCCTATGAGGCGAACCAGAAGGTTATTCAGGCCCATGACCAGATGTTGGACGCGGCCGTTAACCGGGTCGGTTCTGTCTAAGGCAGATGAAATCCCTAATGACTTGTCAGTGTTCAACCGAGTTCATCAGCGTGAGTCTGTGGTTCTAAAGGCTGATTTCATAGGAAAAGAGAAAAGGCGAGGGGCCGGGCGATGATAGCCATCTATCTGGCATTCATTTGGGGCGGGGAGGCAGGGCCCGGATAGGTACGACTATCAGGAAAACGGTTCCCGGAGTTTAGCCAGCAGGAGCCTCCTTCCATATAATAGCGGTGGAAGGAGGTTTTTTGTATGCCAAGTAAGCGATTGCCATGGAATTCCCAGGCGGATCGTCACGAACCGGCGGCCAATTTCATAAGTAACCGCCAGAAAAGAGTGGTCGTTGACGCGGGACACGGGGGAAAAGACCCCGGTGCCATTGGGCCGAGCGGTATTACCGAGAAGAGTGTCAACCTGGCTATAGCCAGGAACATTGCTGCTGAACTGGGCAGACGCGGCTACGTGGTAACGATGACCCGCAGCGGTGACCTCTACCTTAGCCCTACTGCCCGCGCCGAATACGCCAACCGTATCCGGGCTGATTTTTTTCTCTCCATTCATGCCAACGCCCACGCTAGCAGTGAGGCCCGCGGGACGGAAGTCTTATTTCACCCATCGGGAAAGATGCGCCCGCTCGCCTTGGCCCTTGCCCGGAAAATCGCCAGAATAGCGGGCGGTACCGACCGGGGAGCTAAACCTCGGGGGGACCTGACTGTCCTGCGCCGTACGCGAATGCCGGCCGTTCTGGTTGAGGTCGCCTTCATTTCTAACCCCCGGGAAGAGCAGCTGCTGGCCCAGCCGAATTTCCAGGCCCAGGTAGCCCGGGGTATAGCTGAGGTCATTGACAGGTACCTGCGTGGAGACAATTTGTAATTGTCAACGGTCATGATCAGTATTATATTTAGCTTGTGCCTATAAATGTCGAATTGGGGGAAACAGATGCAGGGACCGGAGCAGATCGCAGGCAGGGCGAATGTCCTGGGTTGCCGGGTTGACCTGGTGGACATGGCCCAAAGCTTGCGGGTGGTGAGTGAGTTCATCATGAAGGGACAACCCCGGCAGGTGATAACTCTCAATGCTGAAATCATCTATGCTGCCCGCCGGCATGCAGAACTGCGGCAGGTGATTGAAGGGGCCGGCCTGGTCACCCCCGACGGGGCCGGAGTGGTATGGGCCGCGCGTTTTCTGGGATACCCTGTTTGGGAAAGGGTTACTGGCATCGACCTGGCCGGCGCACTGGCTGCAGAAGCGGCCGTTCAAGGTTGGCGGGTTTTTCTGCTGGGAGCTCGACCAGGGGTAGCTGCCCAGGCTGCTGACAACCTGGTTGCACAGTATCCGGGGTTAAGAGTGGTCGGCACGCAACACGGGTATTTTCAGGAAGAGGAGATGGAGCGTCTCTTAGCCGAGATAAAAGACTCACGCCCCGATCTTCTCTTGGTGGGCCTGGGCGCACCATACCAGGAATTCTGGATTCACCGCTACCAGCGGGAATTGGAGGTACCAGTGGCCGTCGGGGTCGGGGGAAGCCTGGATGTACTGGCTGGCCGGGTAAGACGCGCCCCCGGGTGGCTCATCAGGCTCAACCTGGAGTGGCTGTATCGCCTGGTGCTGGAACCGCGCCGTTGGAGAAGGCAGCTGGTACTTCCTTGTTTTGTCTGGCAGGTGATCCGGCAAAAGCTGGGCGGCACAGTTGAACCAATGGCGGGTAACGGACCGCCGGCTGGAGGCGAAGAAGAATGAAAAGAATCCCCCCTTTGATAATAGTGTTTGCTGTCTGCTTCCTGGTCGGCTACCTGGGAAGCACGCTGGTTACGGGGAAAGACCGGAATACCGGCATTATAGCCAACTTGTTGAGGGATTCTCGCAAAAAGAACATATTGTTGATAGGAGTTGATGCCCGCCATCCCCGGGAACCTTCCCGCTCGGACACCATCATGGTTGCATTCTGCAATCCCCAGGCGAAGCGGGTTGACCTGTTATCGGTACCCCGGGACACCCGGGTGCTGATTGCGGGAGATGAACGTCACCGAAAAATTAACCATGCTATGGCTGAAGGTGGGCCGCAGTTGTTACGCACCACCGTCGAAGAACTTCTGAACACCAAGGTGGACGGTTGGATTGCGATTGATTTCCAGGGCTTTGCCCAAGTTATTGATACCCTGGGTGGGATCACCATCGACGTGGAAGAACGGATGTATTACCCGCCAGAGGGGATAGACCTGCGGCCGGGGATACAGAGGCTGAACGGGAAAGATGCTCTGGCTTACGTGCGGTACCGCAGTGACGGGTTGGGAGACATCGGCCGCATCGAGAGGCAGCAGAAATTTATGCATGCACTGGCCAAGGAGATGCTATCTGCCCGGGGATTACTGAAAAGCCCCGCATTGCTCGGGGAAATTCAGGGACAAGTTGACACAAATCTGTCCAAGGATGAACTGTTGGGCCTGGTCAAGGCTTATATCGATTTTGATAATGTTACCCTTAATACCCACACCCTGCCAGGGGAGCCGCACATGATTGGCGGCGGTAGTTATTGGATAGCTGACCGACAAAAAACCAGGATTCTTCTGAACACCATCCAGCAGGCGAAATAGCAGGGTGGGCGGTGGGTTCGCCCTGCTATTTCGCCTCCCTTGCCCGCTCCCGGTAGTAAGGTTATGATTAAAAGAAAGGAATTTTGGAGAGAAAAGCACATGCGTGTCGTACTGTCCGGATACTATGGTTTTGACAACGCCGGCGATGAAGCGCTACTGACAGCCATAACCTCGTCCCTGGGCAAGTTCAATCCGGACGCCCACTTCGTGGTTCTTTCCGGTAACCCGGCTAGGACGGAAGCCTCTCATGGCATCCGGGCAGTAAACAGGATTAATCCCCTGGCGCTTATCCGGGAGTTGCGACAGGCCAACCTGCTTATCAGCGGGGGCGGAAGTCTTCTGCAGGACATAACCGGGCCTTTTTCTCTTCCCTATTACGTTGGTATAGTTGCGCTGGCCCGTCTCTTGGGTACCCCGGTGGTACTATATGCCCAAGGGGTTGGTCCGCTCAGGAGGAGATTTAGTAAAATCCTCGTGCGCCTGGTGATCAACCGGGTAGAGCTGGTAACACTGCGGGATGAGGATTCCCGCCAAGCCCTGGCGGAGATAGGTGTGACCCGGCCCCCGGTCAAAGTTACCGCAGACCCGGTCTTTGCCCTTGACCCGGCTGCGGGGGATTTCGCGAAGGCCGAGAGAGTTTTGGGGGACCTGGGGTTGCGGCCGAGCGATCATATCATCGGGGTGTCGGTAAGGGCATGGAATCATCTTGGCGATTACGCGAAGATACTGGCCCGGGTCCTGGACCAACTGGCCGGATGTGGCCATAAAATATTGTTTATTCCCCTGCATTACCCGGAAGACATTACACAGTCCCAGGGGATTATCGACATGATGGACAGCCCGGCAATGGTGGTGCGGGAGGAACTTTCTTCCCTGGAAACCATGGCGCTCATCACCCGGGTTGAGGTTTTGATTGGGATGCGTTTGCACTCCCTGATTTTTGCGGCCTGTGGAGGGGTGCCGTTTGTAGGTATCTCCTATGATCCAAAGGTGGACAACTTCCTCAAGCAGTTTAACCGGCCCTCGGTTGTCAGGGATAACCGGTTGGATGGAAACAGCTTGCTGCACACGGTCCAGGCGGTATTGAAAAACCGGGAGCGGGAAGCCCGGATGATTAAGCAAAAGGCGTTGGCTTTTAAAGAAAAGGCCGTGCTGACCGCCGGCCTGGCCTGGGAGGTAGCCAAAAGAAGGGAGGGAGTAGATGCAGGATAACGAGGTGGTATTTGCGCTGGACATAGGCACCCGAACCGTTGTTGGGCTGGTAATGGAGAACAAACCGCCCGGTGCCCTGGTAAAGGCGGCGCGGGTAGCAGAGCATGAAACCAGGGCCATGTACGACGGCCAGATTCACGACGTAGAAGCGGTGGCGGCGGTGATTACCAGAATTAAGCTGGAGATTGAAGAGGAACTGGGGGTGCCTCTGAAGCGGGCCGCCGTAGCTGCGGCGGGAAGAGCTCTGCGGACCGCCACCGCCAGGATCGAAAAGCAGCGTCCTTCGTACCAGGAGCTTACCCGCGAGGAGGTTCACGCTCTGGAAGTGGAAGCGGTGCAACAGGCCCAGTTGGAGGTAGCCCAGGCGGAGGAGGCCGGTGCCAACACTGGGGAATACTTTTGCGTAGGCTACAGCGTCATCAACTATTTTCTGGAGGGACAGGAGATAGGTAGCCTGGTGGGACAGTCCGGAAACCAGGTTGCGGTGGAAGTCATTGCTACCTTCCTGCCTCGCGTAGTGGTGGACAGTTTATTTTCTGCTCTGCGGCGGGCCGGCCTGGAGATCCGCAGCTTGACTCTCGAACCCATTGCAGCCGTTGCGGTAGCCATTCCTCCCAGAATGAGGCTGTTAAACCTGGCGCTTGTCGACATCGGAGCCGGTACCTCGGATATTGCGGTGGTAAGGAAAGGCAGTATCTTTGCCTACGCTATGGTACCGGTGGGCGGGGATGAGATCACCGAAAGAATTGCCGAACAATATCTACTGGACTTCAATACCGCGGAAGCAGTGAAATGCCGGCTTAACACTTGCGAATCCCTTCGCTTTGAAGATGTGCTAGGTAACCCACTTGAAGTCCCGGCGGGGGAAGTTGTGACGGTGATCCGGGAAGTAGTCCGGGAACTGGTGGTGGGAATAACCAGGGAAATCCTGAGGCTCAACCAGAAACCCCCGGATGCCGTTATCTGTGTGGGGGGGGGTAGTCTGACTCCCCAACTCCTGTCCGAACTGGCTGATGCCCTGGAGTTACCGCGAAACCGGGTTGGTATGCGCACCCGTGAAGCCATCGCCGAAATAGCGGGCGATTTCAAAGAACTACTGGGGCCGCAGGGCGTAACCCCCCTGGGTATAGGCTTTACAGCCCTGCAGGATAAGCCGCTTCCTTTCATTAAGGTGGTAGTAAACGGGCGGGAAATACCGCTTTGGAACCTTGACGAGACTACGGTGGCTACAGCCCTGCTGAGTGCGGGCGTTGCCTTCAGCAGCCTGCGCGGCAAACCCGGTATGGGACTAACGGTGGAAGTGAACGGGCAGTTGAAAGTAATCAAAGGAGGACTGGGGAAACCACCGGTAATCAAGGTGAACGGTGCTACAGCCTCGCTTGATACGCCGGTAAGGGAAGGGGACAACATAGAGTATACTCCAGGCGAGGACGGGGAGCCGGCTATATGTACGGTAGGCGAATTAATTTCCGGCGTAACCGGTGAGGTGTGGGTCAATGGGGAAAAACTGGTAATGGTTCCCCGGGTATACTTGAACGGGCAACCCGTGGGGTTGGACGAACCGGTCCCGGACCGGGCCAGAATAGAATACAGCCGTCAGGATAGCCTGGCCAACCTTCTGCTTATGGCCGGTGTCAGTGAGGAATGTATGCGGGAAACTGTTTTCCGTTACCGGTTAAACGGGCAACCGATGGTATACCGCTGGATACCGGTTGAGGCCGAGATAGGAGGCAAACCGGTCAGCCTGGACGATCCGGTTGCACCGGGTAGTTCGGTGGAGTACCGGGTGAAAGCGGGAGTCCGGTTACGGGAGGTATTACCCTTGCGGGAGGAATACAGGAACCTGCAGGTAAAGGTTAACGGGGAAAACATAGTTTTGCGTGACCGGAGAGTTTCCATCCAGATGAATCATAGCCGGGTAACTGCCGATGATTTCCTGGTCAACGGCGCGGAGATTACCATGGCGGAGTTGGAGCAAGGAGCCATCTTGAGTGATGTGTTAAGCTATGTAGACATAAGCCCGCGAACTTCGGGCAAACTGGTAATGAAAGTGGACGGAGCCGATGCCGGTTTCACCACACCCATTCGTGAGGGGAGCGAGATCGAGCTCTACTGGCAAGACGAAAAAATCAGTTAGAGTTGCACAGTATGAATTCATGCCCGCCAGAATGGCTGGGGACGACTGGTTTAAGCCTGAAGAGTTAAACAGCACACCTTCATGCCTGCCCCGCGCCGCTCTATAGTGAGGACGAAAATGCCGCTGTTGGGGGCTCTGGCGGGCGATAATTGGGCGGCGAACATTCGTGGCACTCAGTACATCCGCAAACATGTTGTGTCCTGGAGGTCTGACACTTTACTTTTTGCCTACTCTGTCCGATCATCCGGCTGAGTGTCGGGTTGCGGTTGCAAAAGCGCTTTCATAAGGGGAAGAAGAGTAGCCCGGTTGGGCGCTCTTTTTATTTTGGGGCTTGAGCACCGGCCGGTACGACAGGTTTTAGCGGGCCAAAACATGGGAAAGAATAAACTAGGCCAAGCAGTTGGGCTCCAGGGTGTGGAAACCAGTACTAACCACCGTCAACGGTGACAAACTTCCCGTTGACACGGAGTTTAATCATAAGTAAAATAAAGTCAAAGTCAATAAAAGTCAAAAGGAGTGCTGGGAATGAAGAGCCTGGCCGACAGGATTGAACAGTATCTCAAGGTTTTGATTGAAAGAAGCGACTGTAAGACACTGGAGGTGCAGCGAACGGAACTGGCCGAAACCTTTGGTTGTGCCCCGTCGCAAATAACCTATGTTTTGGCCACCCGGTTCACCCGGGAGGAGGGTTTCATAACCGAAAGCCGCCGGGGTGGCAAAGGCTATGTAAGAATACGCCGGGTGGACAGGGAAACGGTCCCAAACGCCGGGGTCTGTTCCCAAGAAGAAGCCTTCGCCCGCTTGGAGGTGTTGTTGAAGAGGGGACTGTTAAGCCGCCGCGAGGTGGAACTACTCAAGTGTGTGATGAGCCAAAAAGTCCTGGGCCCTATGGGCCTAGAAACGGACTTTTTGCGGGCCAAGATGTTGCATGCAGTCTGTGAACTGTTGAACGTGTAAGGGGGGATTTGAGGTGTATTGTGATGAATGCAAACAAAGACCGGCTACAGTACACATAACCCAGTTCTACAACGGCAAGAAAGTCGAAATGCACCTGTGTGGGGAGTGTTCAGCCCAAAAGGGGCCACATATCTTGCAGTTTGGCGGGGGATTCTTTGATGGTGGCTTTACGCTGCCTAAGCTACTGGGCGGCTTCTTCGGTGGGGGGGCGCCGGTAGCAGGGAAGGCTCCCCTGGCCGGGCAGGTGGGAGTCCATGTCTGCCCCGGCTGTGGCATGAGTTTCAATGAATTCACGCAGGTAGGCCGCCTTGGATGCGGCGAGTGTTATGCTACGTTTGAGAACGAAATAGACCCCATTTTGCGGCGGATTCATGGTAACTACCGCCACCTGGGGAAGGTACCCACCCGAAGCGGCGGCAAGTTCAAGTTACAGAAAACGATAGATGATCTGAAGGCCCAGCTTCAGGCAGCCATTGGCAACGAACAATACGAAAAGGCCGCGGAGCTGCGGGATAGGATTAAGGAACTTGAAAAACAGAAATCCAACTATCAGGGAAGGGGGTAAGCCAGATGGGAATCTCCGATATTCTGAACCGTACCCATGTGGCTTGGATGGATGCCCAGGGGCCTGAGTCGGATATCGTCATCAGCAGCCGGGTAAGGCTGGCGCGCAATCTTCGTGCGATTCCCTTTCCCCACCTGTTGAACGAGAAAACCGGAGCCCAGGTGATAGCGCAGGTAAACCAGGCCTTGAAGACCAGCAAGAATAACATTAGCCGGGGGTTGGTACTGGTTCCTTTCAACCAGCTATCATCGCTTGACCGCAGCGTCCTGGTGGAGAAACATCTTATCAGCCCGGAGCATGCGGGAAATCCCCTGCCCTACCGGGGGGTTGTGGTAAACGACGAGGGTTCGCTGGCCATAATGGTCAACGAGGAAGACCACCTTCGTATTCAGTGTGTGCTCTCCGGGCTGCAGTTAAACCAGGCGAACAAGTATGCGGAGCTGGCCGATGATTCGCTGGAAGAGTCACTGGACTATGCTTTTGATGAGAAGCACGGGTACCTCACCTCTTGTCCCACCAATGTGGGAACCGGAATGAGGGCCTCGGTAATGCTGCATCTTCCGGCAGTGGCTATCACCAACCAAACCAATACAGTCATCCAGAGTATAACCCAGCTCGGCCTGACGGTAAGGGGGATGTACGGAGAGGGGACCGAAGCTACCGGCAGGTTGTACCAGGTTTCCAATCAGGTTACCCTGGGGCAAAGTGAGGAAGACATTATTAACAACCTGTGGACGGTAGTTATCCAGATCGTAGAACAGGAGAGGCACTTGCGGGAGAGGCTCCTGAAAGAGATGAGGTACCAGGTCGAGGACAGGGTGCTGCGTTCATACGGTATATTGACTAATGCCCGGATGGTATCTTCTACAGAAGCCTTGAGTCTTTTGTCAGATGTCCGTATGGGTATTGACATGAGGATTCTGCCCGAGGTTAACCGGCAGGTGTTGAACGAGTTACTGGTGGCCATTATGCCTTCCCACCTGCAGAAGGCATTTGGAGAGGAAATGGAACCGATGCAACGCGACATAAGACGCGCGGAAATAATCAAGCAGAAACTTAACCTAAAGTAAGGAGGGGTAAAGATGTTAAGAAGATTCACGCAGAGAGCACAGCGGGCTATTATAAACGCCCAGGAAGAAGCCCGCAGGCTTGGGCACCCGGCGGTAGGGACCGAACACATCCTTCTGGGACTGATCCGTGAGGGGGAAGGCATCGGTGCCAAGGCCCTGCTGGCGTTAGGAGTTGACCTGAGCCGGGTCAGGGATGAGGTTAGGAGACTCATCGGCGAGGGTATAGAGCGCCGGGAAAGCCCGGCGGGAGACCTGCCGGTAACCCCACGGGCCAAACAGGTTTTTAACCTGGCTTTTGACGAAGCCCGGCTTCAGGGAGTTAATTATGTAGGCACCGAACACCTGCTGCTGGCTCTGCTCCGCGAGGAGCAAGGGGTGGCCGCCCAGGCCCTTACCTCCATGGGTATCAGGCTGGATGAGGTACGCGAACAGGTTATGCTGCTGCTGGGAGCGGAGGGAAGCCACGGGGGCTTTTTTGAGGCACCTTTTGGAGAGTCTAAAGGAGGCCAACCCCAGGCGGCCCCGTCGTCGGCCCGCCGCAACCGGGGTAAAAGCAAGACCCCGGTATTGGACAGTTTCAGCCGGGACCTTACCCAGTTGGCCCGCGAACACAAGTTGGACCCGGTTATCGGCCGGGATAAGGAAATCGAAAGAGTAGTCCAGGTGCTGTCCAGGCGGACCAAGAACAACCCAGTCCTTATCGGGGATCCCGGGGTAGGCAAGACCGCCATAGTCGAAGGATTGGCCCAGCGTATCGTGGACAACCGGGTTCCCGAAATTCTTTCCGACAAACGGGTAGTGAGCCTGGACCTGTCAACGATGGTAGCCGGGACCAAATACCGGGGAGAGTTTGAGGACCGTCTTACCAAGGTGGTAAATGAGATAAGAAGCGTGGGAGATGTTATCATCTTCATCGACGAACTCCACACCATAGTAGGGGCAGGTGCGGCGGAAGGTGCCATAGATGCGGCTAACATTCTTAAACCGGCTTTGGCTCGGGGGGAATTTCAGTGTGTAGGGGCCACTACCATTGACGAATACAGAAAACACGTGGAGAAAGACGCGGCCCTGGAACGGCGTTTTCAACCGATTATGGTTGACGAACCGAGCGTTGAGGAGACTATAGAGATACTGAAAGGCCTGCGGGACAGGTATGAAGCCCATCACGGGGTAAAGATAAGCAACGAGGCTATTGAGGCGGCTGCTCGCCTGTCGTCACGGTATATTACCGACCGGTTTCTCCCCGATAAGGCCATCGATCTCATCGATGAAGCGTCTTCCCGGGTGAGATTAAAAAACTACGTTCTTCCGGACGAGTTGAAGGAAGCTGAAGCCCGGCTGGAGGAAATTGAGAAGGAAAAGGAAGAGGCCATTATCGGGCAGGAATATGAAAAGGCTGCCGAATTGAGGGATGAGGAACAACGCTTGAAAGATGAAATAGAGCGCCAGCGGAAGGAGTGGGTCAGCCGCCGCAACCTGGAGACCGGGGCCGTGACTCCCGAGGAAATTGCCCGGGTTGTCTCCAACTGGACCGGGGTCCCGGTGGCCCAGCTGGCCGAGGAAGAAAGCCAGCGTCTGGTAAAACTGGAGGAAGTCCTCCACCAGCGGGTTATTGGCCAGAACGAGGCGGTAACCGCGGTAGCACGAGCGGTAAGAAGGGCGCGGGCCGGGCTGAAAGCCCCCAAACGACCCATTGGTTCCTTTATCTTCCTGGGGCCTACCGGGGTCGGTAAGACTGAGTTGGCCAGAGCGCTGGCGGAAGCACTGTTCGGCAGCGAAGATGCTTTGATAAGGCTGGATATGTCGGAGTATATGGAGAAGCATGCCGTAGCCCGCATCATAGGTTCGCCACCCGGTTATGTGGGATATGACGAAGGAGGTCAACTTACCGAAAAGGTTAGAAGAAAACCTTACTCCGTCATCCTCATGGACGAAATCGAGAAGGCCCACCCCGACGTCTTCAATATTCTGTTGCAGGTCCTTGAGGATGGACGCCTTACTGACGGCAAGGGGAGAACGGTTGATTTCCGCAACACTGTGGTAATCATGACCTCCAACGTTGGCGCCGACACCATCAGAAAAGAACGAAGCCTTGGTTTCCGCCGGGAGGATGACAAGGAACAAGATTATGAGAAAATGAAAGAAAAAGTTATGGAAAAAATGAAGATGACCTTCCGCCCCGAGTTCCTGAACCGCATTGACGAGGTGATTGTGTTCCGCAGCCTCACGGAAGAAGAATTGGGAGAGATATTCGAGCTGCTCGTCGGGGATCTCCGTCAGCGGGTGGAAGAACAAGGGTTCAGGCTGCGGGTAACTGATGAAGCCCGCAAGCTTATCATCACCAAGGGATACGACCCGGTATTCGGCGCCCGTCCCCTCAAGCGGGCCATCCAGCGAACCATCGAGGACCGGCTGTCTGAGGAGATACTGAAGAAAACCATTGCGCCGGGCGATACCATTGTGGTTGATGCCCAGGGAGAAGATGTGAGCATCAGGAAGGGATAGGAACATCTGCGTCCATCAGCGTGCATCTGCAGTTGCAAAAGTATTTGCATAGCAGCAGATACGGGGCTGACCAGAAAGGTCCAGCCCCGAAATATTTTGGGCTCCGCTGGCAAACATAAAATACCTACTTGCGCAATGATCTAATATAATTTTAGCAGGTGGGAAAATGGGCAAAAATAGAGTTAAGTACGGGTGCAGCCAGTGCGGCTATGAAGCAGCCAAGTGGCTGGGCAGGTGTCCCGGCTGCGGTGCCTGGAATACCATGGTGGAGGAAGTGGTCCGGAACCCCCTGAAGGAATTGGCGGAAAAGCGGGTGGCTGTTCCCCTGTCATCCATCGCGGATGAGGAGGTTGCGCGTTTCAGCAGCGGTATTGGCGAGCTGGATCGGGTACTGGGAGGGGGGGTTGTAC
>JAAYAC010000080.1 GCA_012719535.1 Syntrophomonadaceae bacterium
AAGCTTGTCCAGGGCACGCCCGTAGGCATCGTCATTCAACTGTGCCAAAGAAATATCTATCCCCGCAAAAAGGGCTTCGATATCTTGCTCTGCCCAGAACTGGTGTATCTTCCATAAAGGGCGCCGGTCGCAAAGCAGACAGATTATTAGGTTCTCTATCAGGAAACCGGGTGATACCTTGGAATTGGAGTCGTTCCAGGCTACCATATGGTCTACAATTCTTCTGATTCCTGCTATTCTGCAAAGCATCGTAATTAGAGGAACGGCTGCCGGCTGTGCTATCTTGATGTCTAAAGAATGGGAGTTCCCATGTTAACCTAACCTCCCGGACAGTATTCGTATCTTAGCTTAGATTCGATGTTAGCTGCCCGGGATCCTGCTTGAATCAGCTTGGCTTAAAAAATTTTTTTAGAACAAATTCTTGCCTGTCAGTTTCTGACATGCGAAGGGTGGGTTAAAAGACATGGCTGAAAAATTAGGTGTTACAACGTCTTATTTGTCGGCGGTGGAGGTTGGTAAACGCAAGGTGCCGAAGAAGTGGCCGAGGCTGATTGCAGATATTTATGACTTAAGCCAAGAGGAATATGAGGAGCTTGTTCGGGCTAAAGACATGTCACTATCGTCCGTGACTATATCACTGGATAATTTGGAAGGGGCGGACAAACAAATAGCGCTTGCGTTTGCACGAAGCTTCGATGCCCTTAGCGAGGCAGACAAAGAAAATATCAGCAAGATCTTACTGAAAAGGAGGGATTGAATGTTGACCGTAAGAGCCACTCCGTTGTCGTGTAGCGCAATTACCATGGTAAGTTCAAGGATTAGAGCAGTTTTAGGGGTTCCAGATTCTAGCTCCTTCTCAATTGTAAAATTCGCGGTGTCTCGACAGGCTTGAATTCCCGTGGTTCCCACGGTACTGCGTCTGCCGGCACTCCCCTTCGACTTTACGGAACCCAGGGATACCGGACAAGGTTGGTGTTCCGACCCCTTGTCTGCAGGTGGACGTTAATTACATCACCCACCTTTAGAGGTGGGAGTCCTCTGGGCGGTTTTTGATAGAACGGTCGTAGCGGTCAATGACAGCCATGATATAGAGACATCCTTATCCATTAAGGTAGGTTGTAACCGGTCAAGTATTTTGGAGAAATTTTGGCCAATAATTTTCCATTTTTAGGACTACAGGTATGAGGTTTCAACCTGCATCCATTGTTATCCCGTACTTTTTGATCTTCTTGTAGAGCCAGGAGGGGTCAATGCCTAGTATCTGGGCTGCCTTAATCTTGTCGCCCCCGGTGTCTTCAAGAACCCTGGCGATATACCGCTTCTCGTAATCCTCCATTACGGCTTTGAGGGTACCGGAAGGAAGCGGGCACCGGTACCTGAACTTGTCATTCATGAAGGCTAGGTGCCGGGGAGCAATTTGCTGTTCTCTTTCCATATCCGCCAGCAGCATCGCTCGTTGCAGTACGTTCTCCAGTTCTCTGATATTACCCGGCCAGTTGTACTCGCAAAGCAAGGCCAGGGCATCTTCTCGTACGGCGTTGACAACGGTCTTCAAGCAGGCATTTAGTTTCTTTATTATGACTTGGGCCAACAACGGTATATCCTCGGTACGGTTCCGCAAAGGAGGTACCTCCAGGCGAACCACGTTCAAGCGGTAATACAGGTCTTCACGAAAAGCGCCTTGCTTTACCAAGGTTTCGAGGTCACGATTGGTGGCAGCTATTACCCTCACATTTACTCTGGTGGGCTGACGGTCCCCCAATCGTTCGAATTCTTTTTCCTGCAAGACTACCAGCAACTTGCTCTGCATGGACAGCGACATCTCCCCGATTTCGTCGAGGAAAATGGTTCCTCCGTTGGCGAGTTCGAATTTCCCCGGGTTGCCGCCCTTTCTAGCTCCGGTAAACGCGCCCTCCGTGTAACCAAAGAGCTCGGCTTCCAGCAAGTTCTCCGGTATCGCGGCACAGTTTACCCTGACAAAAGGTAAGCTGCAACGGTTGCTACATCTGTGGATGGCATGCGCGAACAACTCCTTGCCAGTCCCACTCTCGCCAGTAATCAGCACCGTGACGGGCGGATGGAGGGCGGTATGCTGTGCCAGGTATTTCACTTGCTTTATCGCCGGGCTGTTCCCCACGATATTCTCAAAGGTGTAGCGCGCCGAGTACAGGTTGCGAACTTCCTCTTTATACATGTTCAGTTCACAGGCCAGGTTCTCCACCAGGTCTTTGGCATCCCAGATGTCCATATACAGGCTGTAGGCAAAACAGCCGACAATCGCGCCGTTTTTGATCAGGGGCAGAGCACAGGCTATCATCCTGTGCTCGCCCACTGTCCAGTTATACCCAACGATAGCCTTCCCGGTTCGGAGCACTATGAG
>JAAYAC010000081.1 GCA_012719535.1 Syntrophomonadaceae bacterium
AGAGCCGGACAGCATATACGGAATCCGGCTTTTGTCCAGTCGCGTGGCTACGGACTTGAATACCGCAATCTCTGTTGGTAAAGTCATAAATCCACCCTCCTATCACTCAGCCGTGTCATCATTGTTATAATCCCCTGGAAGGACATGGTAGCAGACACTCATGCCCCCTTCCGGGGTCACTATCAGCGGGGCTGAAAATACCGATTACAGTACATTCTATTACCAGGGAATAATCGAGTTCAGCATCATGACCATGCAGTTCATAGTGGACGTTTACTTCACCCCTGATTTCGATGATAATCGCGGTAATTGGTAGCCCCAAGAAGGCGCCCTCCTGTTCCACCATCACCGTATCGCCAATATTAAAGTCACACTCCACTTCAAACCGCAGTTCCATCCGCCCCTTGCCCGGGTCAAGTGAATACTGACATCGAAAGCTGTCATGGGTCGTTTTATGGATCATATCATGGTTCAAGTGCCCCGGGTGTGAGAAATTACCTCGCCCATAAACCGTGGGTAACCCGGCAATCAATCAACCTTCTATTGTTTTCTTCTTTGTTCGAATCCATCATCTATCCCCGTTCACGTAACCGATATCAAACGAAAACCCAGGGATTTCTCCCTGGGCTTGATTATGGCGCACGCCAATTAACGTAGCGACCCGAACCTGTAACTTGCGAATAACCTTAAACTTGGGAACCCACTTTCCGTAGCATACTTTAAAACTTCCTTCTTGACCTGAGCCCCGCTTCAACGCGGGTAACAGGTTAAACGTAAATCTCCGAAAGACTACTGGTGTTGGCGTTCCCCTCGTCTACATTGTATTACCCCGTTGCCGATATGTAAAATATTTGCTGTGGTCTTTTTGGAGGTCATGATATGCCGCGAACAATAATTTCTACCTCGCCGTGTCGGCACCTTCCTGAGCGGTTTTCGCACCCGGCTGCCGGTCCTGCCAGATCTGGCGGCCCATGAAGATTAACACGCTGAGAGCAAAGAGGATTAATAGTGCGAACACAAAAGTCCGCGCACTGCCCACCAGCATATCTCCAACGTAGGAATAAACGATGGTGGCGGGGAGCTGTCCCAGGCCCGTGGCCCAGAAGAACCCCCAGAATCCCATTCCGGTCAGACCCGCGGCATAGCTTACGATGTCGAACGAAACGAAAGGAAGTAAGCGAGCGATGAGCACCGCCCATTTACCATAACGCCCAAAGAAAAGATCCACTTCTTTCAGCGCCCGGTGAGTGGTAAACTTTTCTACCACCCCGCGGCCATACCAACGGGCAATACCAAAGCACAGGGCCGCCCCCACCATGGCACTCGACCACGAAAGAATGGCTCCTTTAACCCACCCGAACAGACCGGCGTTAGCAAAGGTAATCAAGAAAGCCGGCAGGGGTGCAGCCACCGACTGAAATACCATCAGTAAAAACGAGACTACTGGCGCCCAAATCCCGAAAGAAAGGATGTACTCTTTGGCCGCCGGAAGGTTCACGGTGGACAGAACGGTTACCGCCTGGTTACTCGCGGCTCTCACCGGTTCCACCAAATAGTAGATCCCCACCAGTATCAAAATAAGGGCTACCTTTAGCCAGGGACTACGCCAAAACCGGTTTTGCATTCTAAGTTCCAACCTTTCCCAGGCTCCCGGTCTTATGACTCGGCGCGTAAAGAAGCGAAGGGCCTTCCAGTACCGGGGTCTCCGCCTCCCGGTAGATGTCGCGGCATCTGGCTACGTCAAATCCCCGGCTGTTTTCGGTATGTTCCACGGTATCGCGCGGATTGGCGCCCGACTCGGCCCAGAGCACATTAGCTCCCGCCATAGCTCCCGGAACGTTGGGCTCATGCGTACAGTTCCCGGCTATTCCGTACCCCGTGGCCAGATTTACCACCGCCACGATTTGGGCCATGCGAGCTTCGCTGACTATTCCATACCGGCTTAACTCCGTATTGGGGATAGGTATGCGCCGGGCCGCTCCACTAAACACCGCTCCCACTTTCCGGGTAATGACGATTTTTTCCACCAGTTCGTCCAGGCTGTGCTCCGGCCCCACCGGTTCCAGGCAGGTGCCCAGTTTAAGACCAGCCTGGTGTGCAGCTTGCATGGTCTCCAGCCGTCGCTGTACCTTGATGCGGGTAACCTGCCCTTCACCCAGGCGCACCGCGTGGTAAATTCCAGCTACCCCTGCCTCCTTGAGCGCCACCGCCTCCTGGTACCCGAAATCTCCAATATTGGCTACCAGTATGCTATCCTTATCCAGGTGGCTCTTTACCTCCCGGGCAATTCGAATAAAATCATTGAACGGGAAGTTCGCCGTAGCCATAAGGTAAATCGCGTTGGCCCCCTGTTGTTCCAGGACCCGGCACTGGGCCATGATTTCCTCCAACGGTTGTACGCTTCGTTCCTTGAATATGCCGTTCGAAGCGGCAAAGGAACAGAAGGCACAATTGCAGGGGCAGGCAGCCGTCACCACTCCTACCTGACCGTGAATCTCGGCCCTTCCGCCATTCAGCTCCCGGTTCATTTCCCGGGCGGCAAATTGAGTATAGAATGATTCCTCCGATAGCGCAGGCCATGACAACAGCTCTTTGATCTCCGCCGCCTCGATTGATTTGCCCGCTTTGGCCTTATCCACTATATTCCTGATTTTTGGTTTCACTTTATCCCCCCTTTTCCCCGGTACCTGGCAACCAATTTCGCTGCATAAGCATAGGATGCCAGTTGTTTCTGCTTTCCTGATAAAATCTTTCCCCTGGCATAGAAGTCTAGCAAGTCATCCCAGGTATCTATGTCATTCTTTGTTTCCAGCAACATACAGGATAGAGCGCGGGAACGGAGCCGCTCCCGGGTGGCTTGCATAACCCCTGCGGTTCCCCAGGGTATATCCTGGAATAGAGTGTGATGCATTTCCTTCATACCAATCAGGTAGTAGCCACCGTCTTTCGCCGGTCCTATCACTACATCCGCTTTCTGCAACCGGTTGTGGGCTTCCGCCAGCAGTCCAGGAGTGATCTCCGGCATATCGGTACCCAGCAAGAGGACTCCGTCAAAGGAAGATAACACCTTTTCTGCCGCCGCAGCCATCTTTTCTCCCAGATCCTTTCCCACCTGGGGGTAGAACCGGAAATAGCGGCTATCATCTTCACTCAAGCCGCATCCTGGAAGTATTAACTCAGGTTCGAACGGCTCATCATCGGCCCCCGCTAAAAAAATGTATCCGGGAAAACCGCTTTCTCTAACTGCTCGACAGGCATCAAGGAGACATTGGCGATGAAACTCGGCGCATTCCTCGGCTGATAGCCGGGACATCAACCTGGTTTTGGTCAAACCGGGGTGGGGTATGCGGCTCATTAAGACCACGGCGGTTAGCACGGCGAGCTTTCCCTCCCTGAACCGTAAAAGTTCGCCAGACGTTCCGGGCTTGTTCCCAGCCGGTACAGGGCCTTCACCACCTGCATCTTGACAATGGTTCTGAGCCTCCCTCTCCCCCGGAAACGCCGCGTGCTGGTGGTAATCTGGGCCGGTACAACACAAGCGCGGCAGCGACGACGCAGGCGGCGGGAGAATTCCAGGTCTTCCAGAAAGACGGTGTCCGGAAACCCTCCTTCCGCCCAAAACACGTCTTTACGGCAGAAAATCCCCTGATCACCGTAGCAACTGCTCAACAAC
>JAAYAC010000082.1 GCA_012719535.1 Syntrophomonadaceae bacterium
TGTTCAGGGTGGAAATAGCGAGGCTTCTTCGACGATCCGCCGAACCAACGGATGAGGATATGGCGTTCGATGCCCGTAAGTGGGCAGAACATTTACAGGCCATACACGCCATATTGCCGTCAACATTGCAGTTTGTTCACTTGCTGGAGATGACGAGGTTTTTCAAACGCAAGGGGGTGCTGAACGGTGCCAGGCCTTAAGCCTGTTCAAATCAAGCCGACGGATACCTTCTTCTTCCGAGGTCACCGGGATTTTACGGCTGGGGAGACCAGCGCCGCAGTGAGCTTTTTTCCTCCCAGGCCCGGAACTATATACGGTACCTTGCGTTCAGCTTACATACACCGCCATAGCGATTTTGCGAGCTTTGGTTCGGGCAGTGAGCCGGAAGTGCGTAAGTGGATGGGAACTACTACTGCGCCGGGCGAGTTGGCCGTTAAGGGGACAGTGGTGAAAGTTGATGGCACAGAGTATGTACCTGTTCCGTACGATTGCCTGATAGCGGAAGGTAAAGCTGCCCTGCTTAAGCTGAGAAGTGATGTTCCAGAGCTGGCATGGGACCGGCGGAAGTACCGCCTGTTCAGTGATGATATCACGAAAGCCGAGTCGCCCGAAGGCTACTTTGTACCTCTTTTTCAATGGAAAAGACAAATGATGGACGGTAAGTACGAATGCCAGGCAGTACACGCCGGCGAATGGTTGGCCGCCGAAATGAAGACGGGAATCGCACTGGATCCCAGTTCCAGAGCGACCCGGGAAAACATGCTTTACCGGGCTGACATGAAAAGGTTTAACAGCAAGAACTATGCTGACGAAGATACCGGGTTTCTGGTCCTGGTTCAAAACGGGCCGGATTTTTCCGACGTCAGGTTCGCCCGGTTGGGAGGAGAAAACCGGCCGGCGCAGGTGAGACAGCTCGACCAGGGTTTCTCACTCTTTGCCGGTGAAGAGACAATGGCCTTAGCCGATGCAATTAGAAAAACGGAAACGGCAAGGCTAGTGTTTATTACTCCAACCATTATTAGACAGAACTCATGTATCTATAACCGGGAAGCGGGGCGCATGATTCTGAAGCCGGGCCTGGAACTGGAGGTCATGGCGGTGGCTAATGGCAGGCCTTATCTGGTAGGAGGGTGGGATATCGCGGCCAACCGTCCGAAGCCAAGGTACTCGGCATATCCCGCTGGGAGCGTCTTTAACTTGAGAGTTCCTGAAAGCCAAGCGGATGATGTGATTAAAACGGTGTTGGAACGGAACATAACGGATGAGCTAGCCTATGAAGGGTATGGATGGGCGGCGGTCGGGGTGGCGAACGTGTAGCCGACCTGGCCTCAATCTAGTACATTCTTGAAACGGGGAGGAATGAGACATGTTTACTAAAGCCAGCGTGCTGTTTCTGCATGCTTTGACCTCAATACACCCAGGTAGTGGCTCAGAATTGGGTCTAGTGGACCTACCTGTTCAGAGAGAGAAGCACACCGGTTATCCCAAAATAGACGGTTCTAGCCTAAAAGGTGCTATTAGAGCCGCAGTTGAAGCCAACTCCAAGTCCGGGCCAGGAAATAATCGACAAGAGACACTTGAGAGGATCTTTGGCAAGGCGGACGCCAACGATAGCCATGCCGGAGCTGTATCTTTTTCCGATGCCCGCGTGCTGCTTTTTCCCGTGCGCTCCCTGAAGGGGGTTTTTGCCTGGGTAACGTGTCCTCATGTTCTGAAGAGATTTGAACATGAGCTGGCCGCTTACGGCACCACATATGAGTTGGGATCTTTTTCGTTTCCGCTGCCAGATGCGGGAACCATATCATCAGAACGTCTGGCAATAAAGGCACAGGAACAAGGTTACAAAGTGGTTCTTGCTGAATACACGTTTGAAGTAATGATTAGCCCTGAATGTCAACAGCTGGCAGGATTTCTGGGCAGTACCGTATTCCCATATTTAGGGAGTGAGTTTACTGACCGGCTGGTGGTTTTGGATGACGATGCTTTTGTAGATTTTGTATCGATGTTTACCGAGGTTAATGCTCGTATAAAGATCAACGCGGAGACCGGAACAGTTGATCCCGACGCCGGGGCTCTTTGGTATGAGGAGAATATCCCTCCGGAGACTGTCTTTTATAGCTTCTGCTTTGCGGGCAATGAACGTACCACCAAAAGAGAGGACTGCTGGTCCGCCGAGCAGGTTATGGACTATATGAAGGCCCAGGATAATCTGCCTGAAGTCTTCCAGTTAGGAGGTAACAGCACCATAGGCCGCGGTATGGTAAGACGGATATGGCTTTAGGAGGTGAGACAAGATGGCAATAGATAGGATCGAAAGAGGAAGGGCAGCCCATGCCTTTCAGACGGTATACGACTACATTACCCGCTTGCCGGACGAAAAAGGGCGTAAAGAATACGTCGCCCATTTAAAGAAGGTGCCGTCCATGATTCAGGTTAATGGTTTGGGGCAGACCCTGGCTTTCCTCTACGCCAAGGGGGGCCAGGATCACGTCGTCTACAGGCAGCTGGAGTCGTGGCTGCGCCACAACCCGGCTGAGATATTGCCTCCATACGACGAAGGCCAAAACGGTGGGTTTGTTAAAACGGTGGTCAACCTACCGTCGAGGGAATACCGCATTATGACCAAGGAAGCACTGGCGCTTCTTAACTGGATGCGCCGGTTTGCTGGGGGCCTGAAGGACGACCTGGAACAAAGGGGGTAGACAGGTGGACTATCATCCTGAAGACACAGTCAAGGTCTTTCGCAGCGGTATTACGGCGGATAACCTGTGGTATAAAGTACACTACTTTCAAAGACGCAATCTTGACGAGTCAACAGCCAAAGGGAATTATCCACTAAACCGGGAATTGTCGCTGGGCAGTCAGAGTGAAGTACTGTTGGCCAAGATTCTGGCTGCACGCAGAAAATTTCTGGAAAACTTCGCGAGCACCCATGAAGTGATGATATTGAGGGGCAAAGCGGATGCCCGCATTGTTGCTGGAATAGGAGCGGCACATGTTCGGGAAACATCGTTAACCTTGCACCCTGTTTACGGCATACCCTATATTCCTGGGTCCAGCGTTAAAGGCCTTTTGCGGCACTGGTTTGTCAGGGCCTTTGCATCCGGCGAACTGGACAGGTTTGAGGCTGGTCAGGGTTTGACCCCCGAGCAAGAAGACCTGAGAAAACTATACCATGATGTTTTCGGCAGCCAGGAAAGGAAAGGACTCTTGCTTGGTTTCGATGTCTTTTTGGCGCCCAATGCTAAGCTTATTCCGGATGTTATGACTGTGCATTACCCAAATTATTACAGGGGGCAAGGGCAGCCGGAAGACAGCGACAGTCCCGTGCCCATATCTTTCTATACGGTCAAGACAGCCGGAGTTGTCGAGTTTGTCCTGGCAGTGGAAAAGAATCCCGGGCCAGAAAGGCTTGCCAGCGGGCTGTCTTCCACGGAGATATTGGAGTTGGCCGGTGACTGGCTGGCCAAAGCCTTGAGCGAGCTGGGCATTGGAAGTAAGACCAGTTCAGGTTACGGGTATTTTAGGGAGTTTACCAAAGAAATACTCAAACCCCGGGTGCGGTCGAAAGAAGTGCCCCCAACCCCATCCACTCAGCCTGAAACGCCAGCAACTGTCGATGCGGAAGGGCCAGAAGGGGAAGCTTGCCTCGCAAGTAGGATCAGCAGGTTAAATCCGAAGGTACAAAGGGACGTGGACTTGAGCAAGGGAGAGTTGTACAAACAGGTTATAGATACCGGGGACGTAGAGGCTGCCCGGGCCTTATTCGCCTTCTGGGAGAAGACCGGCGATGCCAAGGGAGGAAGCAAGAAACAGCAGCAAAAGGTCTCCGAATTGAATCTATTGCTGAAAGCCTAGACTACAAAAACGGTGGACAGGATACCCGGGAATGACCGGGTCATAAGCACGGGTGGAGCACCTGGTAGAGAAACCCACGCGAATAACTATAAAAACCAGGAGAGCAGGAGGAGGCAGGAATTGAGAAAAGCAAAGGACAGTACGGAGCAAAATCCATCGAGCTCGGGAAAGACCTGGCTTCTATCACCCTTGGGACTATCCCCGGGGCTGCTTTATTCAGCTTTGGTATTGGTCAAGCCTCAGGCACTGGTGGTTGTCACGTCCGGGGACGGTAAAGCACGGCTTGAAGAAATCATAGAGAAATCTGGTTACCAGGGAGAAAAACTGGTTCTCACAGTAGACGATGCTTTTATCTGCTTTGATCAAGGTGGTGCCATTGCGGGCCAGGTTATTGAGGCAAGTGGCCCCGATGACACGTGGGTTATCAACCTAACCGGCGGCACCACCGGTCTTCAGTACATCATTCAAAGAACGGGCGACCAATTGAGAAGCCAAGGGCACAAGGTCAGGTACGTGGCCATGGTCGACCGCAGGCCGGTCCTCGAACAAAAGGAAAACCCTTATATGGTGGGAGAGCTGGTGTACGTGGAATAGGATGGCAAAGAAGATGTTATGCCCCAGCCGGGTATCTGAGCGGAAGCCACAGGTAGCGCACCTTATGACGCCCTGCGGGAACAATGTTGAATTGGAGGTGCATAGCGTGAGTAGTGGCACCAGTTACAACATTTTGATGTGTTCATTGAGCCCAACTCCCAAATCTGTCATTTATGCTTACCAGGGGGCAGAGGTGGAGGCCGGGCAGTGTCCGATAGCCTTGATTAAGTTGTTGCCAGAGGAAGAAATACCGCACGAGTTAATAATTCTATGCACGAAAGAGATAAGAAACAAAGCCTTACCCGAGACCGAAGCCTTGATGAACGAGATTTATAAGAATCGGGGGCTGGAAAAGCCACTAATTATGGAACTGGACATACCAGATGGGAAAACCCAGGAGGAATTATGGCAGGCCATGGACAGGATTCTCAATGCTGCCCTGAATGCGGGTGCCCGTGCTAAACCTACCTCTTCTCCCAGGCTTTACCTTGATGTGACCCACGGCTTTCGCGCTCTGCCGTTTGTGTGGTTTACGGCTATACTATACCTGATAGCATTGGAACGGGACAAGCTCAGCATTGAGAAAGTCTTCTACGGCATGTTGCCCATGGGAAGCAACAGGGGTCCAATTCTGGATCTCTCGGTTGTACTTAACCTGGTAGAGTGGTTTTACGCCGTGCGAACCTTTACAGACACCGGGCAGGCGCATTGGCTGAGTGAAATGCTGAAGGCAACGGAACGCCCGCCCCGGGATCACGTGGTACGGGACAACTCCGAATACGGGACGATAAAATCGCTGCGCCGGAGTTTAGATGAGGTCTCCGCAGCCTTCGCCCAGGGGCTTCCCTTGGAGTTGGGTGTTCACTCCGCGAAAGCGGCCGGTATCTTACAGTCCTCGCTGCCTCAGGTCCTAATTGAACAGGTGCCCATGGCCGAGAACCTGCGGCAGATCCTCCGCGAGTACCTTACCCCACTCGCCAGGACCAGCAGGGTAGCTGGCAGTCGGCTAGAAAAGAAAGACATGTTCTTAACCAAAGAGGAACTGCGGCGGCAGGCAAGGGTCGTAGACAGTTATCTTGCCCTGGGACAGGTTGACAAAGCCTTGGGGGTGATAAGGGAATGGATGGTATCTGTTGTTACCTGGTATTATGAAAGAGGTGACCAGGGGGAGGCCCCGATTGAAGCGCCTGTATGGCTCGACTATAAAAATATGAGGGAGAAAATAGAAAATTGTCTGAGGGATTTAGACCATTCTTACCGCAAGACGAATAAAATCCACAGGTCCCGTCTCTTTAGTGAACCGGAGTCCTGGCTGGCCCGGACATGGAATTTCTTCTCCTCTGAGAGGAACCACCTTTATCACTGCGGGTATAACGATGAAAACTGCACGGTAAAAAATGAAAAGCTTCGGAATATGCGTCAAAGATGGGAAGATGCTAAGGGAAAGCTGGATAAACCTGAATTCTGGAAACCTTTACTGCTGGAGAGTAAGAAATAAAGGGAGCATGAGCGCTGAGGTAATGAATCAAGAGGCACGTGGTAAGGATTCTATCACACAGGAATGGTTTCACCGAGTAATAACCGATATAGCATCGTTCATGGCTGGCCGGGCGCCGGTGTGGCTGGTAGGAGGGGCGGTCCGAGATTACATGATGGGGAGAATCCCTGCCGACATTGACCTGGTGGTGGTCGGCGAACAAGCTCTGGCACCAGTTCTGGCGGGCCTGCTGGGAGCGTCTCTGGTACAGCTGTCGGCGCCGCACGGCCTGTACCGTTTGGTGTGCACAGAGAAAGACCAGCCCACCCATGTGGATGTGGAGTTCATCGATAGTGCTGATATTGCAGCCAACCTGGGACGGCGTGATTTCACCGTCGACGCCATGGCTTTGCCTCTAAAACCCTACGGGCTGAATAAAGAGGAGCTGGTCGATCCTTACAGAGGAATGACAGACCTTGAAAAGCGTCTGATAAGGGCGGTCAATTCCTCTGTCTTCGAGGATGATCCGGTGCGAGCCTTAAGGGCCTTCCGGCTGGCGTCCGCTCTAAATTTTGAAATCAATACTACTACACTTGAACAAATGAAGTTGATGCGCCGCAGTTTTGAAGATGTGGCGGGGGAGCGCGTTTGGATAGAGTTTTCCGCCATTCTTACAATGGATGTAGCTACCAGAGTGTTACGCAAGATGGAAGTTGAGGCCGGGCTTGTTACCAGGTTGATTCCGGAATTGGCCTTGCTCAAGGGGCTGGGGCAGGGGAAATGGCATGTTCTAGATGCTTGGGATCACACCATGCTGGCATTGGAGTGGCTGGAAAGGATTCTGTGCTCAGCAAGAGATGACGAACTGCACGGGGTCAGGCTCATTTATGATAAGGCTATTCTTGAGTGGCCAAAATGTGTAACTCCTGCTCTTAAGCTAGGATTGCTTATGCATGATGTCGGCAAGCCCACCGCAGCCGCAGTAGCGGGTAGGGAATGTTCTTTTCCCGGGCATGAGAGAGAAGGTCCGTTGGTGGCTAAGAGGCTGTGCGAGCGCTGGCGGCTGCCCGGGTGGGAACGGGATATCGTGCTTGCCATCGTTGAAGGACACATGCACCCATTGTATTTGTATCAGGAAGGGAACTTCACGCCGAAACCGGTCCGTAGGTTTTTTAACAGGCGAGGCCGGTATGTTCCATTTCTGCTCCTAGGTTCCCTGGCCGACGTAGTTGCTACCCGGACTGCCGCAGGAAATTCCCATGAGGCAGCGCTCTACAGGCAGTTCATAACTGGCCTGTTAGAGATGTTTGTTAACGAGGGCGCTGTTTGGAAAAAGTTGCCGCGATTCCTAAACGGAAATGAAGTCATGAAAATACTTGAAATAAAACCGTCTCCCCTGGTGGGACAGGTGCTGGCCGCTATAACCGAGGCAGAAATAGCTGGTGAAATCACCAGCAAAGAGGAAGCCGAGACGTTCGTACGAGAAAGAAGGTACTTACCATACCTTCCCCAGTAAGTGCGTTGCTGGTGGTAGTTGACGGGAAATCTGCTGACAATTTCCCCCCCCCTTGCTTTTTTAAGAAAGTGGAATATTTCGAAAACACGATTGAAATTTATGTCTTTATTTGGGAGGATAAAGGTAGCCTTGTGTGGAAAATAATATTTACTAGTTTCCACGTCGTCGACCATTTGTAGCGTTAAAAATGCCGGGTGTCGACGGCATTAATAACTGATACACTAATGTGGATATACCGCCCTTTCGAGAGTTGTAGCTGTTATTCCTCTAAGAGGTCATTCTACGAGGGGTTGAAATAAACATGATAGCAGGATTGCGCCTTTCAACGAGTTTTTAGCCATCCTACGAGGGATTGAAACATGAAATAAACTTTCGCAGCGCTTCGATGCGCTGCTGTTTTTAGCCATCCTACGAGGGATTGAAACAACA
>JAAYAC010000083.1 GCA_012719535.1 Syntrophomonadaceae bacterium
GTCTATGACCTCCTTCTCTTTCAATTCTTCAATACGGCCGAGATTGGCGATGACCTTCTGGGTAGGTTTACCGTTAATACGAACATTTTCTACAATCTGGAGATATGTCCGTACCGAGCCGTCCTTGTTTTTGAATTCTTTGGTTCTGATGTACATGGCAATTATATTATAACCATATGTGGTCTATCATCACAAGATATATTTAGTATAACATGGCACTACTTTTTGGGATTTTTAAAAAGCCTAATCCTGATTTTTAGGTCTTTTCACTCACTCATGCCACCGATTTTTGAGCTTAACCTGCAAATTTGAGTTTGAGGACAGGCTGGGAGCAGGAATCTTCTACACAAAAGATAATGCTAACCTTTACGTAAAAGCCCGTATGTTTACTCGTTATTACGTAGTATAAGAGCTTAATATAGAGTAAGAACAAGGTGATGCTATGAAAGGACTACCGAAACGTGCCGCCGTCCTCTGTCAGGTTTCCACAGGAGACTAGGTAGAAGGGACTTCTCTCGATACCCAAGCGGAAACCTGTATGGATGAAGCGCAAAGGAGTGGTTATCACGTTACAGAGGAAGACGTATTTAGAGAAGACGGCTACAGCGGAGCACTGGGGATTGATGCTAGACCAGTGCTCCATCAGCTTTGGGAGAAACATCAAGCAGGAGAATATGACGCTATCTTTGTCTACCGTCAAGATAGGCTCTCCCGCTCTCTTGCCCTTTTTGCCGCTTTGCGGGATGAAGCTCGAAAAGTAAGACGATGCGGTTTTAAAGGCGATGGCTTTATTTTCGTGCAGAGGTCTAACAACGACACTCCCGAAGGTAAGCTGCAGTCAAACATTCCTGCCACCTTTGCGGAGTATGATAGAGAAGTTATTAAGTCAAGGACGGGGCCAGTACACCCTGCGTAAAGACCATTTCATGCATTTAAAAAACCTCATTTTGTTAACATATACGCGGCAGGTGTTCACCTTCCAGCATCCCCAAAATTCGCTGGGCACCCAGTCCTGTCTCGATCAGGACCATCCCTGGAGGTTCCGGACTAACCTCACCGATTATGGCCGCGGAGGCAGCCTCGGGAAGCTTGCGCAGGTCTGCTAGTATCTCCCCGGCCCTCTGGGGCGCTACAATAATCACCATTTTACCTTCGTTCGCCATGTAAAGCGGGTCCATACCCAGCATATCACAGGCACCCTGGACTACCTGAGAAACCGGAATATTCCCTTCCTTTATTAACATGCTCTGCTTGGATTGAACAGCCAGTTCATTCAATACAGTTGCCAGCCCGCCCCGGGTCGGGTCACGCATACACCTAATATCTTCTCCATAAACAGCTAAAAGTACGCCGATACGGTGTAAAGGCGCACAATCACTGATGACCGGAGTGGAAAAGCTCAAGCCTTCACGCCGGGCCAGGATAGCCAGGCCGTGCTCACCCACCGTGCCTGTAACGATTACCTTATCACCGGGCTGGATGCGATCGGGCCGGTATTGGAGCCCTGAATCAATGACTCCGATGCCGGTTGTATTGATAAAGATACCATCGGCACCGCCTTTTTCCACCACCTTGGTATCCCCGGTAACCAGCTTGACGCCAACCTCATCCGCGGTTCTGGCCATTGACGCGGCTATTGCTCTAAGATCAGACATAGAGAATCCTTCTTCAATGATCATCGCCGTGGACAAATACAAGGGCCGTGCTCCGCAGGCAACCAGGTCGTTGACTGTCCCACAAATAGCCAGTTTGCCTATATCCCCTCCGGGGAAAAATACAGGTGTTATCACAAACGAATCCGTGGTCATAACCAACTTCCCCGGCGGTGGATCTAAAATCGCCCCATCCAGCATGGGTTCAAGATACGGATTGTTCCAGGCCTTCTTAAAAACCTCTTCAATAAGCTGCTGGCTCATCCTTCCCCCGCTACCGTGAGCCAGCCATACCCTTTCTTCTTTCATCAAATCTCTCCTTAACCAATCTGCTCTGAGAAATGGAAACACTGATGCACACAGACCCGGCACTCAGTCAGTCGCCTGGCCATGGCTCTTGCCTTAAGCTTGCCCCTGGTGGTTTTAGTCCGTACTGAGTGCCGGGGGAGCAAGCCGGTTAACACACTTCAACGAATATACTGTTTTCATTTTATTATTGGTGTCGGCGGGCCGACATAAGCGTCGCCCTGAAATGAAACCGCTGATGGACGCTGATAAACCATTAATAGTAATGATTATGATCTATGATCCCGTGTGATACATCTGGCATTTTCATCCTACTATCGAGGTCGGTATGGGTGTCGCCACCATGGAAACACCGTGATAGAGAACCGTCCCCCGGCACGTACAGTTAAATTCTCCGGTAGCGGTAGTAGGCAGCACATGCACCCTCCTGTGAGACCATACAGGGGCCGACCGGTCGCATGGGCGTACAGCGCTGGCCAAAAAGCGGGCAGTCATTGGGAGCAAGCTTGCCGCGCAAAACCTCTCCACAAGAACAACCCTTGATAGGACGATCCTCTATTTCCGTAATGCCCAACTTCTTCCGCGCATCCCACTGTTCGTACTCAGGACGGATTTCCAGGCCGCTGTCCGGAATTAGACCGAGGCCGCGCCAGCGGGCCGCTGCTGGTTGAAATACCCGGTTTATAGCCTCGCGGGCTATTGGATTCCCTTCCGGTTTTACCACTCGACGGTATTGAATCTCTACCCGGGCCTGGCCGTTGCGAAGCTGCCTTAACAGCATGTATATACCTTCCAGGATATCTCTAGGTTCAAAACCAGTAACCACACAGGGCTTATGATATTTTTCAACCAAAGCTTCATATGGTGCAGTCCCTATCACGGCTGACACATGACCGGGGCAGATAAGCCCGTCCACCACCAGGTCCGGATCCGAAAAGATGACCTCCAGGGCCGGGGGAACCAGTTTGTGCAGCACCATTATTGAGAAATTCTTCAACCCTCTTCTAACGGCCTCCTCCAGAGCAACAGCTACCGCCGGGGCAGTAGTCTCGAACCCAATACCCAGGAAGACCACTTCCCGTTCCGGATGCTGCGAGGCCAGCTCCAGGGCATCCAGAGGTGAATACACCACCCTGATATCCGCCCCCCGGCTGCGCTCTTCCTGGAGGGAACTATCAGTACCGGGCACCCGCATCATATCGCCAAAAGTAGCGAGAGTAACCCCCGGCTTGCGCACCAGTTCAATCACTGCATCAATATCTCCCTGAGCCGTAACACATACTGGGCAGCCCGGTCCGGAAAGCAGCTTCAGGTTAGGGGGCACCAACCCGCGCAAGCCGCTTTTCGCAATGGCCATGGTGTGAGTACCGCACACTTCCATAAGTGACAGTTCTAGCTGCTCCGCCCGTATTTCCCTTAACAAGTACTCCTCATAATGGTCATTGCCGGGCATACCTCTGTAACTCCTCCCATACTTCCCTGGTCTCCCGCGCCAGGTCTTCGTCAATTATCTGCATGGCAAATCCCGCGTGAATGAGTACATGTTGACCCACTCTGACCTCCGGCGTCAGCCTGACACTGATTTCGAGCAGATTTCCGCTCACATCAACACGTGCCATGTGATTTTCCAATAAATCAACTACTCGTCCGGGTACTCCAAGACACATCAGTCGCTCACCTCACTTGCCACCACAGCTTGACCCAGGGAAAGACCCCCGTCTCCCGGGGGCACCTGGCAGTGCTGATAGGGAATAAATCTGTGGACAGTCAGTTTCTGCATCAATTCTACCAGTAACACCTGGTTGTGAAAAACCCCACCACTCAGTACCACGCGGTCGAGCCCGGTTTCATCCCGCAAATGCTGCAAGGTGGTGATAATCATATCTACCAGGGTGTTGTGGAACTTCCGGGCCACTATCCCGACCGTTCCGCCCCGTTCCAGGTCATCGACCATTGCTTCCCACATGGGAAACACATTCATCAGCCATACCCCGTCCTCTCGCTCAAGCAGGTAATCATAACGACCTTGCTCAGACCGGTCCACCGCCGCTTCCAATTCTACCGCCGCCTGACCTTCATACCGGTTCAGGCTGCACACCCCCAGCAAGGCGGAAACCGCGTCGAAAAGACGCCCGCATGAAGAGGTCTCTACTACCCGGAGACCCTTGTTTAGCTGGGTATACAGTACCTGCTTTTCCTCGCGGTTGAGAAATGGGAGGAAGCGTTCCGCCATTTCCAACCCTTCTTCACCCCAAACCTGCAGCAGGTAGACCATGGTCATACGGTAAGGCTTTTTTATGGTTACATCGCCGCCCGGTAAAGGTACGTACTTTAGGTGGGCCAGGCGGGTAAACTGCCGGTAATCTCCGCGCAGAATCTCAAACCCCCAGACGGCTCCGTCGGTTCCCCAACCAGTACCGTCACAAACCACTCCCAGAACCTCACCGGTCAAACCATTTTCCGCCATAGCTGCGGCCAGGTGGGCATAGTGGTGCTGAACCCCAACCCGCTGCATTTGGGATTGTTCCATCGCCCAGTGGGTAGTCTGGTAACCGGGATGGAGGTCATGGGCCACTACCTGCGGCCTGACATCCAGCATTTTCTCAAAGCGTGGGATCCCATCCATAAACTTGCGATAATTCAGATAATGATTAAGGTCACCCCAATGCTGGCTTAAGAAAGCCTCGTCAGCTCTCGTCATGCAAAAAGTATTTTTCAATTCCCCACCCAGGGCAAGAACCGGTCTCGTTGTTAGCGGCAGTTTAATACCCAGAGGTACAAAACCCCGTGCTCGCCGGAAGAATTGAGGCGTATTTAAAGGCGTGACCCGCATAACCGAATCATCGCACGGGTTAAAGATCTCCCGGTTATGAACTAGGAAAAAGTCGGCTACCTCCCGAAGTTTATGCAGGGCTTCCTGGTTTTCAACTATCAGCGGCTCATCGCTAATGTTAGCACTGGTCATGATTAGAATTTCCAGTTCATCGTCAAACAGCAGGTAGTGCAACGGGGTATAAGGCAACATAACCCCTAGAGTGTTAATCCCCGGATGAATGATATCATCGGGAAGAAAGTCATCCTTCTTGCGGTTCAGTATGACAATAGGGGCCTGTGGTGACGTCAACCACCTCTCCTCGGTAGAGTTCAAATAACAATAGTTATTGGCTACTTCAAGGTCACGAACCATCACCGCAAAAGGCTTGGCATCCCGCCTCTTCCGCTGGCGTAAGGACTTCACGGCATCCCGGTTAGTGGCATCAGCCGCCAGGTGAAAGGCACCCAAACCTTTAACTGCCAGGATGTAACCCTGTTTGAGTAATTCCACTGGGTCTTTGTCTACCGGTCGTCCTTCTCTATCGCATAACCTAGTTTGGGGTCCACATACCGGGCACGCATTTGGCTGAGCGTGAAACCGCCGGTGCAGCGGATTCTCGTACTCCTCCCGGCATGACTCGCACATGGGAAACGGAGCCATGGTTGTCCGCGCCCGATCATAAGGGACATCCTTTATGATAGTGAAACGCGGCCCGCAGTTGGTACAGTTGGTAAAGGGATAGCGGTAGCGGCGATCTCGGGTATCCGACACCTCCCGCTTGCAGTCTTCGCAGATAGCAATGTCGGGAGATATCATTACTGTCCTTTCATCCTCGCTCTCACTCTGGCGAATACTGAATTCCCTGAAACCCCTGGGTTCAATCTCCTGCATCTCGCAACTGCGGATCAGCGCCAGTGGTGGGGGTGAGTCGACCAGTTTCCGGGCAAATTCCTGTAAACTGGCAGGATTTCCTTCCGCCTCGATTATCACCCCGGCAGAGGAGTTGAGTACCCAACCGGTGAGCCCATATTCCCGGGCCAGGCGATAGACGTAGGGACGAAATCCTACTCCCTGAACTATTCCGGTTATCTTTATCCGGCAGCCGGCCGGTGCGCCGCTCATATCTTTACCTCGCTTGAATACAGTCTCAGTTACTCAGTTATTATAAAGTAAGCCCTGGCATGAAGCCAGAGCCGTTAACTGCCAATTAGTTTTTGGATTTCATCTTTAATTAATTCTATTACCTTGGGCAACCGGGCCTCAACCTCCGGTGTCAAGTCCAAACCCCATTCGATAGCCTTCGGTTCAATGCCGAATACCACTATCTGAGGATAGTAACCCAGCAGGTTTACCATGCGTACCGCTTCAATAAAGTGCAGTTCGTGCAATGAAGTTGCCTTTTCCTCCGGTTTGAGTCCCAGGTCTTCCAGGGGAACCCGATAGATGGTGCCCGGTTCTCCCCCGGCCTGCATAGCATCGACAATTATCAGGTTGTCTGCCTGGCAGAAAGTATCTACCAGGTCATAGCTGTGGGTTCCGCCGTCAACCACCTCAACCCCAGGCGGCAGCTCCACCCGTTCGAGCCGGTTGACGACATGGACTCCCACTCCCTCATCCTTCAGCAATAAATTGCCAATCCCTACTATCAGAGTTCTTTTCAACTATCCGCCCCCTCGGTTAAGCACTTACTCCCTTGCCAGGTTGGGGAACCTTGGGCCCGTCACTGGTGTGGTGGAAATCCTTGGGCATCTTGCCGGTGAACATAGACAGCAGCACCGGTATCCCCTCAGAGATGTCCAGATACACGTGGGCCAGGACCGACAGGAGGAACAACCAGGTGACGACATAGTGTATGACCCTGACGGCAATCAGCCCGCCCAGGAGTGCGCCCAGACCAGGGAAAAGGTCAGGCTTGTAGAGTATGAACCCGGTAATGATCTGTATCAAGGCCATAAAGAGCCAGCCGGAATACATCATTTTCTGCCCCGGGTTGTACTTGCCGTAATCGGGATGGCTATCGGCCAGGAACAGGTAGTACTTCATCATGCTGGGGAAGTTCTTGATATCTTTCAAGGGACTAAACAGGATGTTTTTCCAGTCACCCGTTACTATGGCATAGTACACGCGCCCCACTACCCCTACGCACAGAACGTAGGCCATGGCAAAGTGCAGCATACGCGGGGTATCCATATTGTCGAACAACCGGAACGTCTGTGGGGCATGGATATAGTACCCCGTCAACATCAGCAAGGTTATGGCAATCATGTTTGTCCAGTGAAATATCCTGATCCAGATCGGGTGTCTCAGCTCCATCTCTTTCACGGTGCTATCCCCCCTTTTTAGTCAACGGAATATTGGGCAATGACTTTCTTGTCAGGGGTCATCAAATGGATGGCACACCCGAAACACGGGTCGAACGACCTGACGATCCGCACCAGTTCCACCGGATTGCTGGCGTCCTTGACCGGTGCTCCGATGAGAGCCTGTTCCATAGGACCAGGTTGATTAAGGCCATCGCGGGGTGATGCGTTCCAGGTGGTCGGTACCACCGCATTGTAGACAGCGGTTCTCTGGTGTTCAACCTTGTGCCAGTGACCCAGAGCCCCACGAGCAGCTTCGGTTAGGCCCATTCCCTGCGCCTCACTGGGGATCTCGTGGGGGACACATACCGGTTTGCCCAATTCAAGCTGCATTACCCACTCGTCCATAGCATGTGCTAACAACGAGCATTCGATAGCCCGGGCGAAATGGCGCCCCATAACGGAGAAGGCTTTCTCTCCCAGAGCAACAACGTCTTTCTGTTTCATAATCCACATCCTGGCCAGGGGGCCCACTTCCATTACATTCCCGTTGTAGCGAGGCGCTTTAAGCCAGGAATAAGCCTCTTTTTTAGCCGGGTCCGGGGTAACTACCGCCTCGGTCGGCTTCTTGCCACCGGTATCATCCTTGAACCACGAATACTTGACTTCCTCAGCCACCTTGTCCGGATCAAACGGCCGGTACTCGCCCCTGATGTAGCAACCGGACGGGAAGAACTTCTTCTTGTTCACATGGTCCTTGCCCTCTTCCAGCGGAAATCCACCGTAAGCCAGCATGTTCATGCAACCGCGGCCGATATCGAACCAGTCGGAGTAGACCTCGGCAACCGCCTTGACGGTAGGCACATAGACATTATCGATGAAATCTATCAGTTCTTGCAGGCGGAACTTGAATTCCGCAATTTTCTGAGTGTCGGGGTGTTCGGTGACTCCGCCGGGCACGATGGCTTGCACATGGGGCATCTTGCCGCCCCAGATGGCCAGCATCTCCTGGGCCTTGCGCCGCATATTCAGGGCCTCCAGGTAATTGTCGACCGCCTTCTTGTTGATATCGTCCGGCAGGCGGTAGTCGGCCTGGTACCTGGGAGTAAAAGGAGGTACATCAGGCCCTTTTACATAATCCAGGGCGGCTAGGTGGAAGAAATGAAGAATATGCGACTGGATATAGTTGGAACCGAGGATGAGGTTCCTGATAATACGCCCGTTAGGAGGCGGCTCTATGCCAAAGGCATCATCCAGGGCCAGGGTACCTGCGGTAGCGTGCCCGGTAGGACATACTCCGCATATTCTCTGTACGATCTGCTGGGCATCACGGGGATCTCTCCCCTGCAGAATCAATTCAAATCCCCGAAACAGGGTTCCGCTGGTGCGAGCATCCACCACTTTACCGCCTTCAACCTCAACTTCTACCTTGAGGTGACCTTCAATACGAGTTACCGGGTCAACAATAACCTTCTGGGCCATTAGTTGTCACCTTCTTTCTCGTCCTTTTTGAAACCTACGCGCCCGGTGGCGATGTTACCGATAAGATGGCCGCCGATCCCGACCACCGCAGCTCCCCCCAGAACCAGTCCAACCTGGTCGATGGTGGTGGTAATCCCGGGAGCGATCGGCATTTCGGGCAGCCTTTCATACATAGGCCAGCCCGGGAACTGGGGCTCGGTGCACGCAATGCATGGGGCACCGGACTTGATACACCAGTTGACCCCACCATTCCATGGGCGAGTGGTAGCATCGCAGTGGGCTATAGGCCCCTTGCAGCCTATTTCCAGAAGGCAACCGGGATCGCTGAAATTCTTGGCGAAAATGGCGTTGTCGAAGTATTGCCGACGCGGGCAGTTGTCATGGACGATACCGCTGAAGAACATCTTGGGCCTGCCGAACTCGTCAAGTTCGGGGTAGTCGCCGTACAGGATGACATGGGCTATGGTCCCCACCATCCAATCGGGATGCGGCGGGCAGCCGGGAACGTTCACCACCGGAACATTCTTAACAACGTCGGCAACCGGTTTACACCCGGTGGGGTTCGGCGGGGTAGCGGGAATACCGCCGTAGGCGGAGCAGGTTCCGAAGGCGAGGATGGCTTTCGCCTGGCCACCGATATCCTGTACCAATTTCTGGAAGGTAATGGGTTTCCCGTTTTCTTCTCCTACCGTGCAGAACATCCCGTCGGCCGCGGTAGGCACCGAACCCTCGACCACCAGGAAGAATCTCCCCTTGTTCTCGCGGGCCACCTTGTACATCGCCTCTTGGATAGCCAGGTCACCGGCAGCAGCCATCACATTCGGATGATAGCGCAGGCTGATGACCTTCAATAACACGTCCTGGATCGAAGGGTGGACAGTATTAAGGAGCGAAATTGAACAACCGGTACAGCTTGCTCCCTGTATCCAGATGACCGGAGGAGCCCCGGCTTCGGCGGCCTCGGCCATAAAGGGAGCCAGGAACCCCGACATGGATATGGCCGCGGCTGAACCTGCACACAGGCGGATGAATTCGCGGCGACTGAGTTTGGTTGGCATTACTCAAATCCCTCCCTAGTGTATGAATCACCCGGTTGATTTACAGCATTCTCTCTCTGACGAAGCCCAGTTTTTCCGTTTTCCCTCCACCTCCCCTCAATGCACCGTTCCGCCATCCCCCGACCAGTAGTCTAAGCCGGAAACATTTGCCCCGAAAACCGGTCGCAAATGTCCGCTCAGACCTGTCCAGCGCCTTGCACCGGACCCAGAATATCTGCGCCCCCGCAAGTATCTCCGGGGGTGGATTTTTAAAAAAAGCCGCTTGCCTTGGCAAGCGGGAAGAAAAAGATTGGGATGTATGCAAAAGCTTTGCAGCTTTTGGCCGGGATTAAATTACGCTTGCGCTTCTGCCAAGGTCTTGCCGTTTCAACACGGCATTTCTTGCTGAAAACCATGTTCAGTGGCCATTTCGTATGACCAATTTTTTCTGGGACGAACTTTGCCCGCGACCTTCACGTCGCACCTGTCACTTCCTGTGACTTTCTTTTCTTTTCCGCTGCACCTCCCCCACCAGCCAGTCGCACCATTTTTCGATCCCTTCCCCGGTGCGTCCGGAAACCTGGAACACCCGGGCCGCAGGGTTAAGACTGGCGACATCGTCCTTGAACTTGTCCAGACAGAAATCGGTAAAAGGCAACAGGTCAATCTTATTAACCAGAATTGCCGTTGCCTGGCAGAATATCAAGGGGTATTTTAATGGCTTGTCATTACCCTCCGTAGTACTGATGACAACAGTCTTGAAATCCTCTCCCAGGTCAAATTCGGCAGGGCAAACCAGGTTGCCGACATTCTCTATAAAAACGATATCCAACTCATGCCCCACCAGTTGCTGGTAGGCACGGCCCACCATCCCAGCATCCAGGTGACAGGCCCCCTCAGTATTTATTTGAACTACCGGCACTCCTTTACCTTCTATACGCCGGGCATCCTGGTCGGTATAAAGGTCTCCCTCTATCACTCCAATGCTTAACCGTTCTTTCAAGGATTCAATAGTCCTTTCCAGGATAGTAGTCTTGCCGGAACCGGGGGAACTCATCAGGTTGGCAACCAGCAAGTCATGCTCGGAAAAGACGGCTCGGTTTTTTCGGGCCAATAACTCATTGGCTCCCATTATACTTGTGCCTAATTGTATCTTCACCAATAGCCTTACTCTCCCTCGTAATAATCTATATACAACTCGCGCCCGGCGACAATAACGGCCCCGTTCTCTCCACACCGTGGACAAACGAAGCGGTACCCGTTTTCCACCTTGAACAGGTGCTGACAGTGGGCGCATTCACACTGCATATCCTTTTCCTCGATCTCCAGGACGGCTCCCCGGAACAGGTCATCCTGGCTCAGAACCTCGAAAGCAAACTGCAGGCTGTCGGGTAAAGCCATGGTTAACTTTCCCACTACCAGTTTCAACCGGTTAACCCGCGCTATGTTCATTTGGCGTGCACTTTCTCGCACGGCATCGAGCACGGTGGTCATTAACGCCAGTTCGTGCATTTGCCAGTTCAGCCCCCCTGCCAGCCGATTTTATTATTACTACTATTTAAAAC
>JAAYAC010000084.1 GCA_012719535.1 Syntrophomonadaceae bacterium
CATGATAACCTTCCCTTGTAAATAAATAACCACGCAAACGTGGCATTACGTTTTTGAATTTTGACAAATCTCGATGCTGATATTTCGGGCTTGTTTTTCTCTTGAGCCACTACTCTTCATGCGTAACTGTCAAACGCGAGTTTAAGAGAGGAAGCGGATTCCTTTCGTCTCGGCTCCAAGCAAGCTGTGGCCAAAACCATTGTGACGTCTCCGGCAATGTTGTATATTCAATACGGGGAATTGAATCTCCTTTTTTCAGCCTGCTTTGCAAAGCGAGGATGGAAACGTGATCGTAATTTACGGCAGGATAGATCTGCATCTTCCCTACTCCCAGTCTCTGAAACACAAGCGCCAGGTCATCAAAAGTATTAGCGACCGCATCCGGAAACGGTTCAATATTTCCATCGCAGAGGTGGCAGGGCAGGATCTGTGGCAGTCAAGTACCCTGGGGTTTTCGGCAGTTGTAAGCAGCTATGCTGAAACACAGCGGGTCGTGCAAGCTCTCCAGGAAACCCTGGATATACACGAGGAAGAAGCTCTGGTTGTCTCGTTTGAATTCGAGTACGCTTTACCTGGGCTTTGAGCTGCTGTCAGTGACGATGCGGCTGAAACTGGGGCAGTCGCAAACCGGGTGCGATTTCCTCGAAGACAACTTCAACCGGCAAGTCAATACGTACTTTATCCAACGGACAGTTTATAATATTGGCCGACATTCGCGGGCCTTCCTCAAGCTCGACTATGGCATATATATAAGGTAGTTTATCAGTAAAAGCGTCCAAGTCAGTACGGTAAACCACCGTATATGTGTAGATCTTCCCCTTGCCAGAGGTCGGAGTCCATTCCAGCTTGTCACTAAAGCAGTGGGGACACACCACCCGGGGGTAGAATATGAACTGCGAACAATTTTGACATTTCTGCAACCAGAGCTCGCCCCTGGCTGCTTTTTCCCAGAAAAACTCAGATACTGGACTTGTTTTCGGTACCGGTCTTTTCTCCATCATTCTCGCCTACCTTAACGAACCGGTTATCATCGACTACGCTTGTACAGTCTGCGGTTACACCGTGGGAACACCAGTGTTCATCTGTGCTCATTCTTAAGCCTTTTTAATCGGTGTTTCCGTGTTCACAGGTCACGCCTAATGGGTACTTTTTCCCAGGATGAGGCTACACTGCTGGCTTAAGGCACCGCCGTTACCATTGACGAAACACAGCTCATTCCGTTTAACCTGTCTTAGGCCGGCTGTTCCCCTTATCTGTCTTACCGCCTCGGTAACATGTGACATTCCCCCGGCATAGGATGGTTGTCCCCAGGATAGCTGTCCCCCATGAGTGTTACACGGGAGATCCCCCTGGTAAGTCAAATCGGTACTGGCCACAAAGGGGCCTCCCTCTCCCTTGGGACAGAACCCGGCATCCTCCAGGGTCAACAGCACGGTTATGGTATAGCAGTCATATACGGAAAGAAAATCGATATCACCCGCCCGTACCCCGGCCATTTGATAGGCCTGCCGGGCTGAGACGGTGATAGGAGTGGTAGTGATGTCAGGCATCCGGGCAATTGAATTATGGGAACAGCCTTCCCCCACCCCCAGCACATACACCGGGGGCCGGGGCATGTCTACCGCCCTTTCCGCGGCGGAGACTACCACCGCACTCCCTCCGGTGCAGGGCATTACAATCTCCAGAAGATGCAGGGGAGAGACAATCACTGGTGAGTCGAGTACATCCGCAACGGTAATAGGCTTACCGTAAAACAGAGCCTGGGGGCACGCGCATGCATTGTACCGCTGGTCAACCGCAATCTTGGCCAGTTGCTCTGGCGTGGTTCCGTACAGATGCATGTGCCTCTGGGCGGCCATGGCATAAGCCGAGTTGAACCCCATCGGGCCATAGGGGAGGTCAAACTCCGCCTCCAGGGTGGACATTACCGCCGTCCGGGCTTCGAGGGTATTAAAGATACCGGTACCCCAAACCCCTCCAGTAAGGCAAAGCACATGCCTGCACCGGCCGGTCGCAATAGCCATTAAAGCCCGGCTTATGCACCCGGTGCCACTGGCCCCTCCCATCTCCACCATATCCAGGAACAGGGGAAAGAGTTGCAGGTACTCCGCCACCTGCTGGGGCCACATGAAAGCGGAATCCTCCGTAGGGGGACCGACCACCAGGCCGTCTACCTCCTGCTTGGTTAACCCGGCGTCGGCAAGGGCCAACCTGGCGACTTCGGCCAGGATGCCCAGCGTGGTCTTTCCTTCAGGATTCCGGGTGGGCTTTAGTTCCCCTATACCCGTAATAGCCGCAATACCTCTCAGGTTCACTTTCTCACCCCGCCAATTGTCAAACCGCACAGTGTCTATACAGGCAGGACATTAACCTGCAATTTCACTGGGCAGTGTCATGCACTTTGTTCCAGACTTACCAAATGAGTCCCGGGAGGCAACAGGTTCAGGACTTCTTCACGGCACGTAAAAACAATAACTTGCTTCTCACGCGCTACAATCGCCAGGAAATCGATCAGCCTTTGCAAACGGGGCATATCCAGATTTGCAAACGGTTCGTCAAGCACGAGAAATATTCCACCCGGTCCGCGAGATAGCATCTCACTCAGTGCCAGTCGCAGAGCGAGGTAAAACAGCTCCATGGTGCCCTGGCTGGTGCGTTCCACAGAAATCATTTTCATCACCCCGGGTGCCACCGTCATTATTTCCAGGTTCTCATTCAGATTTACCGTATGGTACCGCCCGGCGAACAGTTTATCCACTATTTCCCTTGCCCGGTGATTAAGCTTGCTGAGGTAGTCCCGCTGGTAGCCTCTGACCGCTGCTTCAATCCCCTGCCTGGCCAGCGCGAGGGCTTCCAGGTTAGCCGTCAATTTATCCCGGCGGGCTTGCCAGAACAAGGCCTCCGCCTGCAGGTCCGTATAGTTGCCCAGGAGCACTGGCTGGTCGTTCAGTTGCTGTTCAAGTCTTCCAATGGCAGTCAAGGTCTCCTCGTACTGCTGGCTGAGCTTCTTGATTTCCGCCCCGATGTCCCGGTTGACGGAGACATCACCCGCTTCCCGGGTCAACCGACGGCGGATCTCAAAAAACTCGTTAACACACTTATCGACATCTTTAAAACCAAGGCTCTGCAATATGGCTTGTTCCCTTTGTCGTTCGGTCTTGATGTCCTGCACCTGTACCATGCGTTCCTCCAGGAGAGCCATTTTGCTTTCCAGAGTCATCAGGTCTTTTTGAATTATTTCTATTTCCGTTTGAATTTCCCTTTTTCTATTCTTCAAGCGAACCGCTTGCTGCAGGTATTTCTTCCCCTGGTCGATATCCGTTGCTCCCAACTGCCCCAGGATGTCATTAAGGAGATTTTGCTTTTCCGCGAGCAGCAGTCTATTTACGTTTCTCCGGACATCGGTCTCGTTCCCGGAGTGGGTGAATACCTGATAAGCCCCGTGGTTTTTCCAGGCCAGCGACGCCAGCCCAGCAGACAGCAGTATAGCCAGCGCAGCCAGCCACAAACCGGCATTAAGATAGAGAAGCACGAAGAATACCGCCAGGGCGCTTAGGGAGCCGGTCAGAAAAACCGTTGCGCGCTTCCTCTTCCCTTCAGCTGCCTGGATTTTCTCTTCCCCACGGCTTTCGAGAGCCGAAGACTCCCGGACAATGTTCTGGATAGTCTCGCGCAAGTTATCGATTTTCTCCATCCAGAATTCCGGATTGTCGACCTTTATTTGCTTATCCAGTTCCTCGATATTTCCGCGCAACTCCTGTGTGTGTGCCCGGCAGTGTTCAAAGGCCTCCCGGGTCTTCCGCAGTTCACGGGCCAGTTCGTCGGGTTTAAGTAAATCAAGCTTACGCTCGCTTTCTACGTATGCCTCAAAATGCTCACTGGCTTCCAGGTAGAGGTGTGACCTTTTGAGCAAATCGATCTCATCCCTGATGATGGCCAGTTGTTCCCGCAAAGCTGCCAGCTCGGCCTCTTTGGCCCGCAGGTTCTTGAGCTGCTTCTCTATTCCGGACAACTCTTGCTGCAGCGAATCTAACCTGGCCGTCGCTTCTCCCAGCGGTTTCTTCTGGGAGCGTGCAGTACCGATTTCCTCGCAGGACTGCTCAATCGCCTGCAGCGCTCTTTTGAGCGATATTTCTTCGTCGCCAGTCATCATTAGATTTATGAGTTTCTCCCGGATAAATGGGGCTGCCTCCGCGGAATCCACAGCAAACGCTCCCTGTTCCAAAAAGACGCTGTTGGAGAAAACCTTTTCATGCAAGCCCAGGTGTTGCCCGGCGAACACATATTCACGCTTGTTTGCATCGTAGGGAAAACTACGGGTTATGTCTTCCCCGGTATCCAGCCGGTACACCTTGAGTTCTTCCCGTTTGCGGTCGAAAACCCTTTCCACCCGGAAGATGTTGCCAGCCACCTCGTATTCGATAGCACCACAGAAATCATGACCTGACCACGGCACGTACTTATCGTACTCGGGCTGGTAGCTGCGGTTGCGGGTATGTGACTTCTTAAAACCAAAGAAAACGGCCTTTATAAAGGCTGCCAGGGTCGATTTCCCGCTCTCATTATATCCATATATAACATTGAGGCCATCTCGCAGTTCCAGCCGGTATCCCTGAAACCGGCCGAAGGCGGTAACGTCCAGTTTTCCCAGCTTCACCGCATACGCACCTCCCCCTTTAACAGGGCGTCCAACCCGATGAACAGAGCTTTGGTGATTGTGGCCTTCTCCTTTTCCGTCTCGGCCTCATCCAGGAGTCCTTCCATATAACTGATGAAATACGAAACTACCCCCGGCTGTGATTTCAGTTCCGCCAGGTCGTAGGCGGGGCTCAGGTTTGAGGATAGTTTTATAAAAAAGGCTCTTTCCTTCAACTCTTCCTGCAACCAGTCGTGGTCCAGGTCAAGGTCCCGTACCTTGCCGACCAGTTCCAGCCACCAAAGGGTGTCAGCGCTTTCCCCGCCCATTACCGCCTGCATCAGGTCCCGGATCTCCTGCATGGTTTCGCTGCCGGAAACGTCAACCTTGACCCGGGTATAGGCGCGCCGGGCCAGGGGAACCAGGCGTACCGTAGTTTCACCCTCTGGAGTGATTTCCCCGATAACGTATCCGTGTAATCCGGTTTCACTGAAATCAAGCGGCTCGGGGCTTCCCGGGTAACATCCCCTCAGCCTTCCCCTTCCATCGTGAATGCACTGAAAATTATGGTAGTGGCCCAGGGCCAGGTAATCAACCGGCAACTCTTCTATTTCGTGCCTGGTTATGGGCAGGTAGGGCGACTTGAACTGCGGGAATTCAGAAAAGGAGCCGTGTACCAGGGCGATCTTGTAGGTGTCATCCTTAATGGTTGGTATTGAACTGAGGCGGGGAGCATTTTCCTCCGGCAGGTGGTAGGTAAGTCCCAGGACCGTGGTGTTAAGGTGTTCCAGGCGGGTAACTTCCCAATCGCTGCCTTTAAAGAGTAGAACATGGTCAGGCCAGCTATGGGTCAGGTAGGGAGAATTAGGTAAGAGTGGGTCGGGGTTGCCGGTGACCATGAGTACGGGGCAACGAACCATGGCCAGCCCGTCGTCTATAACTCTCATGAGGGTCTTGTCGGTCATGTTGTTCTCCAATAAATCCCCCGCAACCAGAACCAGGTCTACCTTCTCCCCTGCCACGTGCTCCATCACCCGCAGAAACGTCTCTGTCAATTCTCGCTGCCGCGCGAGTCGCTTTTCCCGTGGAAGGTAAAGAAACCCGTAACCCAGGTGAATGTCACCAAGGTGGGCAAATCTTAAACCCTTGGCCGTCATACACATCACCTATTCTCAAATATATCAGCCGGTGTTCAATTCTACGCACCTAGACATTAAACCTGAAGTGGATGATCTCGCCATCCTTGACAACGTACTCCTTTCCTTCTAATCGGAACAGGCCCTTCTCTTTGATGCGGGTCATGCTACCCCATTTAACCATGTCTTCAAAATTTACTACTTCCGCCCGGATAAAACCTCTCTCAATGTCTGAATGAATCTTGCCGGCAGCCTTCCGCGCTGTAAGGCCCTCCTGAATCGTCCAGGCCTTTACCTCGTCCTTGCCGACCGTAAAAAACGATATCAACCCCAGCAGTTGATAGACCGTGCGTGCCAGCCGGACCGCGCCCGGCTCCTCGATGCCCAAATCTTGCATGAACAGGGCCTTTTCATCACCTTCCAGTTCGGCTATCTCTGCCTCAATCCGGGCAGACATAACCAGCAGCGGAATCCCCCGCTCGGCCGCATACTGAAGAACTTCCTCCCGGCGCGGGAACTCCCCGTCGCGCAGGTGCTCCTCACCGATGTTGACCACGATGAGCATAGGTTTGATGGTCAGGAGCTGGTAGTTACGCAGCAGGTTCTTCTCTTCATCCCCCAGCTCCAGCGAAGCTATGGGACGCCCTTCGCCCAGCACCCCGCATAGCCGTTCCAAAAGAATTAATTCCTCCTGATTCTGGTGCTTTTTCTTTCCTTCCTTGATACGGGCAACTCTCTTTTCGACCAGTTCAAGATCCGCCAGCAGCAGTTCATAGTTGACCAGCTCGATATCCCTTATCGGGTCAATATCGCCCTCCACATGCGGTACATTATCACCTACAAAGGCCCGTACCACGTGTACCAGTGCGTCCGCCTCCCGCACCGCGTTCAAAAAGGAGCTGGCCCCCTTGTCGGAACCCGGCACCAGGCCGGGGATATCGACTATTTCCAGCTGGGCATAGGTCGTTTTCTTGGGCTGAAACAGGTTGGATAACAGATCCACCCGCCGGTCGGGTATCTTGACCGTGGCCACGCTGGCCTTACTCTGCACGGTCTCCCGGTGCCGGCCCTCCGTTAACAGGTCAAACAAAGTCGTTTTTCCCACCAGTGGCAAACCGATGAGTCCCAGTTGCATCAATATCTTCCTCTCTTGTCATCTAGGACTATTATAGCTTCACCTATTCCCCTTTAGCAATGGAGCAGCCGACCATCGGTTAACATAAGGCTTGTTAACGTTAACCATCTCAAGGCCCAACTTAAAGCCAGCGGGATCGGCTTTCCTCGCTGGCTTCACCTGAAACGAATGCCAACAGTTCGGTCCTATTAGAATGAAATGGTTACCACTGACAACGTTAGGAATGTCAGCATTATGACCAGGCTTAAGGCCCAGATAAGATACGCTCCGGAAGGGACGAATTGGTAGATGCGGCTCGCATTTCCTATGTTAAAGGCCAGCACACCGATTCCCAGGGCCGGCAGGAGGACTACTGTCCGCGATGCCCCCGAGCCCGGGAAAAAGACGGCCTGGTAAGCAATGAGCCCGGCCAGCAGAACCAGGTTAAGGGCGTAAAGCCCCATGTAAACCATGTCCTCGGAAGCGATGTTACCCATCACCTCTTCACTCAGGTCACTCGTATCCAATACCTCCGACTCCTTCCCGGACCTGCGCTGCACCTCCGCGATAAAACCCGATGCATCGGCTGGCGTAAGACCGAGATACCCCCTGGTTGTCTCCAGAACCACTACTTCATCCCTGGTCTGGGTGGCAAACATCTTGACCGGCGCCAGTCCCTTGAGGTGATATGTTCCCACCATGTATCCCGGCCAGCTGATACCGATAAGATTGCCCAGGTTTTTTCGCCCCGTGACCCTTACAACCCGGGTCAGGTCCGGCCAGGGCACGTGAATCGACCGTAATCCCCACGTGACAGTGATACCACCCTCATCCACCTTGTAGTTCATCAATACGGCTCCCAGGAGCAGGTAGAAAAACACCGCGGCGAGCAGGTATGAAGGAGTAAGAAGTAACCATTTAAGCAGCCGTTCGTCAGGCTGCACCAAAGAGAAATGAACCGCCCATATAACCGTGCCAAAACCACCGCTGCCCAGCAGTAATCCCCAGAGCGCTCCGCCACCTTTCTTGGGCTTGAAATTCATCTTTTTTCCCCTTTCACTGCAAACTGAGGTCTTTATATATATTTATGGCTTAACCCGAGTCCTGCTGCCGGGCTACGTGCACCCGGTATGGACCTCAGTCCCCGAAACTTATGCCCACTGCCTTGGCTGCCTGCACCAGGTCATGGTCTACCGGTACCTTCTTAAGTTCGCCAATGGCCTCCTGTAAGGTGATGGTAGTTACGAACGGCGTGCGGAGGCTGACCATACTGCCAAAATTCCCGGCCGCAATGGTATCAACTGCTGCAACCCCATACCGGGTGGAAAGAATCCGGTCGAAAGCGGTAGGACTACCGCCCCGCTGCAAATGCCCCAGCACGGTCACCCGGGTTTCCCTGCCCGTCAGTCGTTCAATGTCCTCGGCCAGTTTGTTGCCAATCCCACCCAGGCGAATGGGATCGTGGCTTTCCGGCACCAGCCTTTGGACTACGAGGTCTCCCCCTTCCTCCCTGGCCCCTTCGGCCACCACAATAATACTGAATTTCTTGCCCGTGGCTTCCCGCTTGGCAATGGTCTGGGCCACATTTTCGATATGGTAAGGAATCTCGGGAATCAAGATTACATCCGCTCCACCGGCGACCCCGGCCTCCAGAGCTATCCATCCGGCATACCTGCCCATCACCTCAAGGATCATCACCCGGTGATGGGACTCGGCCGTGGTGTGAAGTTTGTCAAGGGCTCCAGTAGCTGTTGCCACGGCCGTATCAAAACCAAAGGTGACATCCGTCCCGGAAATGTCATTGTCTATAGTCTTAGGTACCCCTACCACTTTAACCCCCTGCTTGAACAGGTTGTAGGCGATGTGTAGACTACCGTCGCCACCAATGACCACCAGAGCCTCAATTCCCAAGTTCTCCAGGTTCTTGATGGCCTGAGCAGACATATCCCGGAAAACCTTTTGCCCATTCTCCTCCACCAGGTAGTTGAAAGGGTTATCTCGGTTGGTGGTTCCTAGAATAGTACCCCCGCGGTGTATTATACCAGAGACTGCCGCCAGATCCAGCACGCGATAAGTGTTTTCCACCAGGCCCTTGAAACCGTCCTCGAAGCCGATCACCTCCCACCCGTAGAGGTTAATGGCCGACTTGGTCACGGCCCGGATTACAGCGTTCAGCCCGGGGCAATCACCACCCCCGGTCAGGACTCCTATCCTTTTCAAGAATTCACTCTCCTCCTTTCTGGCACGCTACAAACCGCCGGTAAGACCGATCGTACGTCCGCTCTATCTCCGGCGGAAAAAAGCAGCCAGGTAGCTGGTTTTTCCGCCTGTGATAGGCCACGCACTCACAGCACTTTCCCTTGCGGATGCACCCCGGGTAGGTGCATGTGCATTTCTTCAAGAGTTTTTCCTGGTTACACTCCATTATTTCACCCCATTGTGAACTACCCCTCACTTCGCAAGCTCGGGGAGGAGCTTCTGGCTTTACCACCCCGTACCACCGCGGCGGTTCCACCTGGGTCCCTTCCAAGCCTCATACTACCGCCTTTCATCCCCTCCCTTCGCCCTCGCTGCCGTGCTACCGCAAGGAAGGCTTAGAAGGGTCTTCTTGGTGGCTAAGATAAAAGGGTGGTTTACGCCACCCCTTTCATTATTCTGCAAAACAGCTTCATCTTCCTGCCGTTCTCCACAATCTTTCTACGGCTTTTCATCCAGGGTCAGGGTTACGGTAAGACGTTGTTGCCCGCGGATTACTTCCAGCTTCAAAGTATCTCCAACTTTCTTTTGGTCCAAGACTTCCTTGAGTTCCTGGTAGTTTCTTATCTCTTTCCCGTCCATCTTAACTATGATGTCTTGAACTCTTAGGCCTGCCCGGGCAGCAGGCGTGTTGGGCATTACCTGCGCCACCATAACTCCCTGGGATACGGGGATTCCTAACTGGCTGGCGATTTGCCGGTCTACATCCCGCAGCCCTACACCTATATACGGGCGCAGCACCTTACCCTCCTTGATAAGCTGGTCCAGTACCTCTTTGGCTGTGTTAATTGGTATGGCGAAACCAATTCCCTGCGCCTGCGCATTGACGGCGGTGTTTATACCGATAAGCTCGCCGGTGATGGAGAGAAGAGGTCCACCACTATTACCCGGGTTTATGGCGGCGTCCGTCTGAATCAGGTTCTTATACTCCCGGTCCCCAATGGTCATCGGCCGACCCTTGGCGCTGACCACCCCGACGGTAACCGTGTGGTCCAGACCGTACGGGTTCCCGATGGCAATTACCCAATCACCCACACGCATGCGGTCTGAGTTGCCCATCTGTAATGTAGCAAACTTGCGGTTCGATTCAAGCTTGAGGACCGCCAGGTCAAGCTGGTGATCCTGCCCCACAATGCGAGCCGGAATGGCTTCGCTGACCCCCCTTACCTTGACCTCTATCTTTACCGCGTTTTCCACCACGTGCTGATTGGTAAGCACGTACCCGTCCGCTGATATGATGCATCCCGTACCAATTCCCTTTTCGTAGCTCGATCTCGGAATAATCCTGAAGCGATCCCCAAAGAAGTCCCGGAAGAACGGGTCATTAAAAAATGGATCTATGCTGCCGTCACTAACCTTAACCGTGGCCTCAATATTGACGACGGCCGGGCTAACGCGGTCCACCATATCCGCTATCCCGGTCGGCCCGATAACCACAGTCCGCGCCGGTGTGCTTTCCGGGGTTGTGGCAGCCTGGCCAACACCATTATCCACCCAGCCATCAAAAAGGGAGGCATGACCGTTACTGACAACCAGAACCCCTCCTATGACGATACCGATAAGCAGGATAAGAACGGTTCGCAATACCCCATTCTTTCGCATGTTCTCCCTCCTTAATAATAACAATACCAAACGTCTGTACAGTCAGGCTTCGTATATATTTTACCACCAGTCATGCCAACTGACCAAACAAAAGCTCGCCATCCTTGACTGCATAGTTATACATGCATATTCACGCACTGGATGCATAACTATTCAGGGCACCGGCCGGCAGCAGGTGCTTTCTGGCGGGGGCTGTCCTTGAACGGCGGACATTTTCCTCTGCCAACATTTGTTTAGGTGTGCTTCGGGGTGGTTTTGGTCGGCTAGGCAAAGAAAAACCCCGGGGGATCCCGGGGTGCCGGTGGTGCCTGGCTGGGTTTACCGGGTCAGAGCACTCGCTCTTTTCGTACTTCACGATATCAATTAGAGAATTCCGATTGAGGTCGTCTACAACATACAACGTCCCCCTGCCTTACCCGCCAGTTCTCTGAGAAATACCTTGTTTGATTCAAGCCCTATGGGTACGTATGCCCTCTTATCGTAAACCCGCAGGTCTTCCTTGCGGATGGTCAGGCCTCTTTCACCCCGGAGGAGGCTGGCTTTTTTAGCCTGGATAATGGTTTCCGGGACTGCCAGGTCCCCTGTCCAGTAGCGAACGCTCACCGGCACCGTCTTGTTGCGGTTGATATATTCGGCCTGTGACGGGATGCAACCGGCTTGGCCGCTTTTCTGGTAGTGCCTGGATTTGCCCGGGGAGCGCCGGATGCTCCTCCTGATTAGGCCTCGATGTCGCATTTGTGCTGTAGCAAATACTGGGTAAGCTCTTTCCCTGGCGAACTTTTCGGCTGGTTGCGAAGCTGGAAGCAGGAGGATGAAATGAAATTCGGGTAAAAGCAGGGGCTAATAATCCTGGGGTGTGAGCGTCTTCTCGGTCGCGATCAACTCACTACGGCCTATATCCTTAATCCGGCGGGCCCCGCCCACAAAGGTGTCTTCCGTCTCTTCCTTTTCCGCGGCAGGCTTACCCCTGCTTGCCTTGTCCCAGAGGCCGAGGATGCTTTCCTTAGTTGACCTGGCCTCCAGGCTATTCATTATCTTAACCAGCATATCGCCGTCAACCCGGTGTTTCAGGGCCAGGGGTACCATTTCAATTACATCGGCCACCGTAGGCTGTTTTCTTGTTTTTAGCAGGCTGTACAGCAGCGCTCCTTGCTGAATTGCCTCTATGGCTCGTAGGCTTTCCAGGTTATGTTTAATATAAATCCTGGCAATGAAATTGCGCAGAAAGTCAGGCATTTCCACCATACCATACCCCCGGCCGATCTCTATGAGCCGCTGGCGGTTTTCATTATGGCGGTCGGCCACCTCGGCTTCCTTGCCGGGGTCATTTCTCTCCCTGGACTTTGAAAGCATCTGGGCAACCACTTCTACCGAAGCCGGCCTTCCCATATAATAAACCATATCAAAACGGTCGGAAAGTTGTCTGCGAACCTCTTCCAGGGGGCCGGGCTCTTCGTCGGGGTTGGAAGCAGCCCATATAGTAACCGCGATAGGAATTTCGACCACCGGCAGGCCAGCTTCCTCGATCTGTAACCTACCAGGCTTTTGCCCCATCACATCTAGCAGGATGTCGGTGATCTCCGGTGACGTGTCGGCCAGGCGGTTGATCTCGTCGATGAATATGATGCCCCGATGAGCCTGGGGAATTATACCAGGTAGCAGCGCTGCCTCCGGGTTGTTAGGGTCCGTGATCTTGGCCAGATCGATGCTGCCCGCCACCGTGCCTACCTTGGCCGAGTGGGATATCTCCAGATAAGGCATGGTGATTTCCTCGGTGCCAAGGGCCTCAATTTCACTGGCATTGAGGTTCCGGTGTAGCGGGCAGTGCGGGTTTCGAGGGTCGCAGTTGTATATACATCCTTTAATCCTGACGATGGTGGGTAGGATATCCCTGGCAGCCCGCATGATGGTGGTTTTGCCTGTACCCCGCAGCCCTTCGGCGTGAATATGAAAGGGCTCGCCGTAGTGTGTCGAGGCTATGGACATTTCCACCAGCTCAAACAGGGTCTGGTTACCATCATGCCTGGACAGATCAGCGTATCGCTTCATATCTCCACTCCCATTCGATAGCCTTGTTACCGGTCACCGAGATATTCTTCTAATTATATCTTAGCTTAGAAGGTGCACTTTTTCACCACCCAATGCTAACCGTCTTGCAGGTCACGTCAAGAGAATAAATAATTAGATCAGAAGCGTCAAGCAAAGGAGGAGGCGTACATGAGTACTGGCAAGCTGGGTTTCAGAACCCTGCTGGACAGTGTGGGGAACCCGGTACTGGCTCTCAGGAAAAACTTCCAGGTAATGTACTGCAACCCCTCTTATGCCGAGTTTGTTGGTCTGATACCTGGCGAATTGGAAGGAAAGAACCTGTTAGAACTGTTTCCCGAGGTGGTAGGGTCTCCTTCGCACCTGGCATATCTCCACGTCCTGGAGACGGGGGAAACCAGGGAGGTGAACCAGAAACTGGGGAACCGTTACCTCCGGGAAAACGTCTATAGAACCCCCTGGGGCATTATATCTATAGGCGAAGAAACCACGGAATACCACCGGCTGGCTGAGTTTGCCAATGCCTCTCAAGCCGAAGGCCAGGCAATACTGGAATCCGTACATGATGCGGTTATAATTTATGATGCGCATACCGGCGACATTATGAACGCCAACAACCAGGCTCTCAAAATGTTCGGCTACAACCTGGAACAGATGCTGCGCCTGAATATACGTAATCTCAGCAGCGGACAACCTCCTTATACCAGGGAGGACTTCTGGCAGGTTTTAAAGAAAGCCGTGTACTCGCAAGTACAGCCTCTGGAGTGGGAAGCGCGGGATAGAACCGGTCGCCTGTTCTGGATTGAGATTGGGGCAAAACGTGCCCTGATCGGGGGCGAGGAGTGTCTGGTAAGTCCTGTGCGGGATATCACCGGCATAAAACAACTCCAGGCCGCTTTGCGGAAAAGTGAGGAACGGTACCGGGAACTGGTGGACAACACCAGCGACATGATATACGTCCACGACCTCGACGGCAGGTTTATCTTTGTCAACAAGGCTGCCGAGAGAATAACCGGTTACTGGCGCGAGGAACTGCTTAAAATGAATATCGAGCAGCTGGTGGCTCATGATTACCTGCAACTCTTACAGTCCATGGCCTACCGGAGAAAGTCCAAACTGAAAGGAAACACTTATGAACTGGAGATTGAAAACCGGCATGGGGAGCGCGTCTTTTTGGACATAAGTACCTGGCCGGTTTACCGGGCGGGCAAACCGGTTGCCGTTCAAGGAATCGCCAGGGATGTTACGGAACGCAAGCTTGCCGAACTGGCAAGTATGCAAACCCAGGAGGACGCCCAGGATATCATTAACCACCTGCCGGACGCAACTCTGGTGGTTAACACCGAGGGCAAGGTGGTGGTTTGGAACAAGGCGATGGAAGAGTTGACCGGGGTAAAGGCTGAAGATATGCTAGGTAAGGGCGATTACCAGTATGCTGTACCTTTTTACGGAACTACCCGGCCCCTCCTGGTAGGCCTTCTCCTTAGACCCTACGAGGTGCAAAAATACTATTGCGTGTACCATCACGAGAATTTCGTCCTCATCGGCGAAACCGATGCTACCCATCTGCGGGGGAAGGGACAATATTTGTGGGGTACCGCCTCACCCATATATGACAGTACGGGCAGGCTGCTGGGGGCGGTGGAATGCCTTCGGGATTTCACCGAACAGCGTAGGATCAGAGAAGCCCTGTACATTTCTGAAAGGCAGTTGCGGCAGCAGATCGGACTTCTCAAAGGAGTGCTCGACAACCTCGGCTATATGGTTTGGACGTGTGACACCGCCGGAAAGTTGACCTTCATTAACAAAAAGTCTGAATACGAACTTGGATGCAGGCGTGAAGACCTGTTAGATAAAAACTTGTTAGAACTGGTGAGCGCAGAACAGCGGCCTATACTGCAAAGAGAGCTGTTGGACAGGCTGCCGCAGGGAGCTGCAGGAAGCTGGAGGTTTACCATCCACTTGGCCAGCGGGACGGCATACCCGGCACAACTTAATGCTACTCCGCTACTCGAGGAAGAACAGGTACTGGGTGCCATGTTGCAACTGGAACCGGTCACCGGTTGACACAAAACCACTCAGTCGAGCAGTGTGCCTTACGATTAAATGGCCGGACACGTTATCGAACGTGACCGGCCATTCATTTAAATGGAGACTCCTCCTATGGCCATCCTTTCTAGTACTGGTACGCTTCCTGGAATATCTCTTTATCGGCCAGGGACCGTACCTTTCCGGTACTCTCCGTAGTAACCCGGTTGTCGCAATTTCTGGTGTCTCTTCAGGTTGTGGCGGTACAACTGCCGCTTTTTCTTGGGCGAGTCTCTTTTCATACCACTGGTACGCTTCCTTGTACTTTATCTTATCTTCGGCGCGTACCTTTTCAAAATAAGCCCGCCGTTTGGCTTGCCGCGCCAGGGCCGCCGCCTCAATCTGCAAGGTTACCAGGTAGATTATATAGATATCCGGCTCTGGAAAACTTGTTTTCTTCCCCGGTAAAACTTAGAATATAACAATATGGAGGATTAATTCAACTGTCCTGGAGGAGTGTATGATACTGGTCAGCGCGTGCTTGTGCGGTCATAACTGTACCTACCGCGGGGACAACCATCACCACCCTCTTTTTGCTCGCCTCTGCCGGGAAGGCCGGGCGATTCCGGTATGCCCGGAGCAACTGGGGGGATTGCCTACTCCACGCCCGCCCAGTGAGATCCTGAACGGGGACGGGTATGATGTATTGAAAGACGTGGCGCGGGTCGTTAATAGTGAAGGCTCAGACGTCAGCCGGTTTTTCGTAAAGGGAGCCGTCGCCACTCTGGACGTGGCCCGTCGCGTCGGGGCTTGCCGGGCCGTGTTGAAAGCGCGTAGTCCCTCTTGCGGGTCGGGAAAAATATATGACGGTACCTTTTCCGGTCGCTTACGCCCGGGAGACGGAGTTACTACCGCCCTCCTGCGCCAGCATGGCATTGAGGTTTGCTCGGATGAAGAGTACCTGGCAGGACAAGGAGCTGATGACGACAGTGAAAGCTGTTAGCCTGTTTTCGGGGGGATTGGACTCCCAGCTTGCGGTTTGCCTGATTAGGGAACAGGGTATAGAGGTGGTGGCCGTAAATTTCCAGACTCCCTTTTTTGGCGGTGGGGTTTACATATTCGAAGCTGCCCGGACGTTGGGTATACACCTGGAGGTAATTGACATATCGGAGGAATACATGGAGGTCCTGAAGAATCCCCGGTACGGATATGGCAAGAACATGAACCCCTGCATTGACTGCCACGGTTTCATGCTCCGTCAGGCGGGACAGTTTATGGAAAAGATAGGGGCCGGTTTCATTATCACCGGCGAAGTGCTGGGACAGCGGCCCAAGAGCCAGACGAAATCAGCTCTTGGCGCGGTAGACAAGCTTTCCGGTTATCGAGGATATATCGTCAGGCCTCTTTCCGCCCGTCTGCTTCCCCCGACCATTCCGGAAGAAAAAGGGTGGCTCGATCGGAACCGGCTCCTGGATATTAGCGGGCGTTCGCGTACGCGCCAGATGGAGCTGGCGCAAAGATACGGGCTGAAAGATTATCCTTCCCCGGCCGGGGGATGCCTTTTAACCACCGAAAGTATCTCCCGTCGCCTGCGCAAGCTTTTTGAACTCAGGCCGGAGGCAGGGGCCGAGGATATGCACATACTGAAGTATGGCCGCCATTTCTACATCGGGCAAGACAACCTGCTGGTTATCGGGAGAAAACATGAAGAAAACGAAGCGCTAACCGCCCTGGCCCGGCGGGACGACTACCTGCTAAAAGTTGCAACTCATCCCGGTCCCCTGGCCGTTTTACGCTCAATGGGGCAATTAACCGGGGACGATATTCAGGCAGCAGCAGCGCTGGTGGCTCGCTACAGTGATGCCCGGGATGAAAAGAACGCCCTGGTCAGAATATGGCAGCCGAACCGTCCTGGGCAGAAAATTACCGTTACCCCCACCCCGGTCGCGCAAACCCCGTCACCGGTGTAGCCGGAGAGACTCTAGGGAGTCACCAACCTCGGCCAGGCCGGCATGCGGGTCTGCTATGAAAGGGCGGCGTAGTATTCGCCGTCTTTGACTACCTTGCCGTCTCTGACCAGACGGTCAAGGTGCTGCTCGTCCATGCACATTTCCATCATGATAAACAGGCGTTCATGGTCAAATGAGTTTCTCCTCCGGTAAATGACCTTCCGGCTGGCCAGTTCGCGCAGGGTAACCTTGCCCAGCTGCCGGATGGTAGCCAACAGTTCTTCCTCCCTGCGAAAGATAATGTCGCGGAAGTCGCGCAACCGCTGCCGAATGTTGCGTTTCACCACCCCTTCACCATGGCCGGTCACAATCATATCAGGCTGCATTTCGATGAGACGGTCCAGGCTGGTTATAAAATCATTCACATTGGAAACGGCATTCCCATAGAAAGGTCCAAAGCTGGTCAGATCTATGTCCGCCGCAAACAGTATTCCCTCATCGGCAATAAAAAAGCCACAGTGACCGGGGGTATGCCCGGGAAGGTGTATCACTTCCACCTTGGTCCTACCCAGGTCGATAACCTCGCCCGGCATAAAATGAGCGTCGGGCAGCCGCGGCTGCCATCCTCCCGCCTCCATGAAAAACCGGCCGAACTCTTCTTCACCGTACTTGGTAAACCCGAAAGCGGCCATAAATGTCTCGGCCGACTGTACCCAGACGTCTTCAGCCGGGTGAAAGTATACTGGCTCCTTAAACTGAACATTTTGATATACATGGTCCACGTGACCGTGCGAATCAAGGATGAGGTCAACATGAAACCTATTCTTCACTTCCCGCAAATCTTCAGGGGTTATGGCCGAGTCCATCAGGCAGGTACGGTCGTCCTTCACCACCAGACAGTTGCAGTACGGGAATTGAAAGCGGGGGGCTTCAATAAGGTAAATGCGATCGGTAATCTGCCTCATGACATCCTCACTCCGTCAGTCAAAGATGGTCAGATCAATAGCACCGGCCATGGCCTGGTAACCCTCGATAGTGGGGTGGGCTCCATCCAACAAGTAGCTCTCCTTCAGGTTGCCGGAATGATCGAAAAACACTTGGTAGAAGTCGATAACCGCTACGTAGTTTTCCCGGGCATACGAACGCATCCATTCCCTCACCCGGGCCATCCTTGTTTCCATTTCCGGTTCGTCAAATGGAGGTGGTAGTCCCAGAACCGGCTTAATACCGTTTTTAATGGACATTTCCACCAGACACTGCAGGTTCCACACGATCCGGTCGTAAGACTCACGCCAGACAATATCGTTAGCCCCGCCCATTATCACCACGTGGGTGGGGTGATGGGCCAGCACATCACGTTCGAACCTTCTAATCATGTCGGTGGTGGTATTGCCGTTGATTCCTTCGTTAAATACTTGGTGGTCAGTGTTTTCGACCAGGTAGTTCGTCCAGGATATCCTGGGGCCGTAAGGGTATCCATAGGTAATGCTGTCTCCCAGGCACACGATCCTGCTCAACGCTACAAACCTCCTTGTAGAACGGGAACTTCAGCGGCCGGTTAAGCGCCACTTCTCGCCTTCCAGGACCACTCTGCCCTGCCTTTCCAGCCTCTCCAGGTGGTGCACGAGCATAATCTTCTCCCAGAAAAGGTAAAAGGCATGAGGGTGTCGGGAATAGATAATGCCTTTTGCCGCCAGCTCGTCAAGACTGGCTGGAACCCGCAGGGCCTCGAGAACCTGCCTTTCTTGTTCGAGAAGTCTGCCCAGATAGGCGTCGAGCTCGTTTTCTATGTTTTCGGTCAGTGGTCGGCGGTGACAGCTGACCAGCACGCGCGCTTTAAGCTGTTTAATCTTTTTTATGGAATCGATAAAGTCGTCTATGTTGGAAAGGTAGGCTCCGTACCATGGACCTGTTTTGATTAAGTCTATGTCCCCCGTGAATACCACTCCCTCTTGCTCGAAGAAAAAAGCGGTATGACCGGGAGTGTGGCCCGGAGTATGAAGGGCTACGGCCCGGGTCTGCCCGAAGTCAAAGACCTCTCCATCCTTAAAGGTCCGGTCGATGTTTTTCTCCCTGAACCCCACATCGGGAAAGTCAGGATCAGGGTGCCGCTCACGCATCAGTTTCCCATAATCAAGAACCGGCTCACCCACCAGTTCCCTCCACAGGTGGGTTCCGGTGTAATACATGTACTTTTCGCGTGACACCATCGGTGGGTAATCAAGCAGGTGTATGTGATAGAAAGCGTTGTTGAACATTCCGTGACCGTTAGTATGGTCAGTATGAAAATGAGTATAAAAGACCATGTCCACCTTTTCCGGGGGCAACTCTGCCAAGGACCTTTTGCCGGCTCCGGTGTCGAAGAGCGCTTTAACCTCCCCGTCCACGTAAAGGCAGTGACAGTAAGGATAGGCGGCCTTGCCCTGAGCCTTAACCAGTTTCAACGGGCCAATAATATCTAGCAAGTATACTCCCCCTCAATCTGGATCAACAGGGGCCTGCCAATCCATGGGCAAGCCCCGTAAAGTCCGGTATGGTTTACAGCATTTCGCTGAGACTGTTTAGCATTTCTTGTACCTTGCCAATGTTTTCTCCGTACCCGGCCCAGTTTCCTGCCCGGAGCATTTCCTGGGCTCTATTATAGTACTCCTGGGCCTGTTTGACCAGTTCAGCAGCCGTGGTGCCTGCCGGTGGTTCGCTTTCGGAAACGGGAGCACCGGTACGGTCCGCAAACAATTCCTGCAGCGCTTTTTCCAGAGTTTCCTCCATCACCACCCGGTCCCCATATACCGCTATAACCCGGCGCAACTCGGGTATCTGGCTTTGCACCGCCTGCAGGTACAGAGGTTCAACATAGAGTATTGACTGGTTGATGGGTATTACGATGAGGTTTCCACGGAAAACGCTGGAACCCCGCTGATCCCACAGGGTCATTTGTTGGGATATCTTGGAATCCTGGTTTATGCGCGACTCAACCTGCATCGGCCCGAAGATGAGCTCCTGCTTGGGAAATTCATAAACCAGAAGTTTACCATAGTTTTCCCCGTCAGAGCGGGCGCACAGCCAGGCAACCATGTTCTGTTTAGCTGCCGGGGTGAAGGGCAGCATCTGCACATATTCCGGTCTGGGCTGGCCGGGAAGCCTTATTATAATATAATAAGGTTCCATTTGCGTCTTTTTGTCTTCCAGCAGTTCACTGGGAATATTCCACTTGTCTTCTTTATTATAAAATACCCGGGGATCCTCCATGTGGTAGACCGTGAACATCTCCGCCTGGATGGCAAACAGGTCTTCCGGGTAACGCACATGCTGGCGTAAACCGGCCGGCATTCTATCGATGGGGGTAAAAAGCCCCGGGAAGATACGAGCATAGGACTGGACCACCGGGTCCTGGTTATCCGCCAGGTAGAAGGTGGTATTCCCGTCGTACGCGTCGACAACGATTTTAACCGAGTTGCGGATATAGTTATGACCCTCCCGGTCAAAAGGAGCCGAATACGGGTACATATCGGTACAAGTGTAAGCATCCTGTATCCAGTACAGTTTCCCATCACTGATAACAATGTAGGGGTCCCCGTCGAACATCAGGAAAGGCGCGATCTTTTGCGTGCGGTCCTGGATATTGCGCTCGAACAAGATATAACTTTCATTAGTGATATACCTTGATAGCAGAATCTTGTAGTCTTTAAAGACCCAGGCCAGGGCCAGGCGCCGGGCTAACGAGTTTATCTTAACCCCACTCTCCCCCTGGTAAGTGGTCCAGACGTTCTCGTCACCTGATGGGTAGTCAAACTCTTGTGTTTTGGTCTTGACGAAGACGTACTGGTTCGTATCCTCACCGTAGTAGATCTCCGGCCGGGTTATCTTCAGATCTGTACCGAAGCGTGGGGGGATGTCCCGAATAAACAAGCGGGGCAAACCTTCCTGGGCAACTTCATTGACCGGGCTCATGGCCACCCCGTACCCATGCGTATACTTGAGGTGCTGGTTAATCCAGGTACGGGCCTGGTTCGGGAGCTTATCCTGCGACAACTCCCGGGCTGCTAGCATTACCTGACGGTATTTTCCATCGATTATATAGCGGTCGATGTCTATGTCTTTGAAGGCATAGTACAGCCTGATCTCCTGAATCTCCCGGTAGGTTTTGCTCAAGGGTTGCCAGTCCCACAGGCGGATGTTCCTGATGGTATCTTCGTTATTCCTGATATCTTCAGCCGTGAGGTCATACTTGATGTCAAAGGTCTTGCTCTCTACCTTATCAAACCCGTAGGCATCCCTGGTCATACTGATATTGTGCTTGATATACCTTGTTTCTCGAGCAAGCTCGTTTGGCTCCACCACAAATTTCTGCATAAGCACCGGATAAATGCCCGTAAAGAACACGGATACGGCCAACCACACCCCGAGTCCCGCCACTATCCAGCTCAGCCGGTTGATAAATATATTGAGAATGGTAGCCAGGCCTACCAGCAGGGCTACTACCATCAGCACCTTATAACCTAGAAGCCGGGCATGGATATCCGTATAACCCGCACCAAAAACCACACCACTTGGTGAATACAAAAGCTTGTAAGCGGCCAGCTTGTATCCCCAGGCTTTGAGGATGAGTATCGCGGCCAGCAGTACGGCCAGGTGTTTCTTAGGCCAGGAGAATTCTCGCCAATCGGTTAAAAACAGCTCCAAAGTAGTAGTCATCAGGTAAACAATAGCTGCGGCCACGGCGGCCAGTACCAGGCTCGTCATCAATATCCCGTAGGCAAACTGGTAAAACTTGAGATTGAACACATAGAACGAGAGTTCCTTCCCAAACACCGGGTCAACTTTACCGAAAGGTACCGCATGGAGGTATTGTTGTACGATAACCCATTTATCCCCCCCCACGGCCCCGACCACAAAGGCGATAAACACACTGGCAGCCAACAACATCCACCAGGAGGCCCGGGTACGGAGAAGCCTCTGCCACGGGTAGTCTGTTTCAAGGTAAATGATTTTACGTCCTTCATCATTGACTTCGGCCGGCCTGTTGCCGATGACATAGCGCCGGGCGATAATCAAGTTGATAAATATAATAAGAAAGGTAACTGCTAAAACCAGCGACTGCACACCAAGCTTGCTCAGCAAGGTGGTAGTGAACACCGAGCCGAAGTCAAGTGAGCGGAACCAGAGCCAATCGACATAGACACGGGCACAGACCGAAACCAGGATCAACAATAGCAAGGCTGCGCCGGCCAGGGCGTATTTCCGCGTAGTACCTCTGTCCACAAACATACCCTCCTTAAGGCCTGAATCAGTCTCCTGTATTTCCCCGGTCAATAAATACCTTTCAACAACGTCTCTTTGCGAAGTTCCCGGCACTGGCAAGTCGAGGAATTGGGCAAACATCTCAGTGTCTCGATTATGATTTTGCCCAGGGAATAACCTTCAGTGTAGAAAATTTCTTCCAGTTCTTGGTGGTCCCAGGGTTTTACCACCCCTTCGGCATAGTTGACCACCACATAGATGCCAGCATAACAGGCTCCGATTTCCCGTGCCAGGTAAACCTCGGGGCACAGGCTCTGCCCCACTATATCCCCTCCCGCCGTCCGGAAGAGACTTACCTCGGCCGGGCTTTCAAAGTGCCTTCCGTCCGTCACCACATAAGTCCCGCGATCGAATACCCGGAAACCTGAATTCTTTTCTGCTACCTCTACGAGCCGGTGCCGGAGGTCGGGACAGAGTGCCTGCCTCATGACGAGAAGATAGTGGTCTTCCAACCCGGTATCCTTACGCATGGAAAAGTCCATGTAGTCGTCGGGAACCACCAGGTCCCGCGGCTTGAGCAGGTGGTTGATACCCCCCACCCCACCTTCAGATATCACCTTTTCAACTCCGGCTTCCCGCAACACCCAGAATACTTGCTGTGAAGCGTTGGCTCGCGATACCCCCTGTCTCCAGCCATGCATCTTGCAGGTGAGTATGTGGCGGGGGCCCTCCTCGCCCATCATCTGAAATAGTTTGAACACGGGACTCTGGCCATAAGGCGTGGCAAAAACCAGGTCGTCCTGTAGCACACTTACATAATTAAGATTCAACTCTTCGGGAAAGCAGATATGGAACGTCCCCGACCCACCGATAATGGCATAGTCAGCCTTCGGAATCCGCATAATTAGAACCACCCCTTCTGGTGTTGCGCCGACAAGTACAGGTACTGCAGGCATTAAGGATTATCTTGTTCCGGAAACCGCCCATCGATTGTGATAAGTCCAAGCTGCGTGCCAGAAACAAAAGGGCACCTGCATTTCCGACAACAACTGGGAATTCTTAATTCTTCATTCTGAACTCTCAATTCATCAGCGTGCATCACTAGTTTCATTATTCATAGCAGTCGGCTCAGAATATTTTCAAGATGTTATAAGCTGTGTCGCGCTGAGCCGGTGTTTTACCGGCCTTTCTGATGAGGTCGATTATTTCCTCTTTACTCGCTTTGTAAGCCAGGCCAGCGGCCCGGACCACATTTTCCTCGAGCATAACGCTGCCGAGGTCATCAGCCCCAAAGAATATTGACAACTGTCCGATCTGTTTGCCCTGGGTGACCCAGGAACCTTGAACATGAGCGAAATTATCCAGGTACAGCCGGCTCAAAGCCAGCATCCGCAGGTACTCCAGGCTGGTAACCTTGCTACCCATCAGCTCATTGTTCCCCGGTTGGTAAGTCCACATTATAAAAGCACGGAACCCGCCGGTTTTGTCCTGCAACTCGCGAATGGCCTCCAGGTGAGCCAGGCGGTGTTCGACCGTATCCAGGCTACCCATCATCATGGTGGCCGTGGTTTTCAGGCCAATCTCATGGGCTTCCTGCATAACCCGTAGCCATTCGGCGGTGCGGATTTTGTTGGGGCTGATCCTGGTCCTGACTTCATCGTGTAGTACCTCGGCCCCACCCCCGGGAAGGGAGTCCAAGCCGGCCGCCGCCAGTCTTTGCAGGGTTTCCCGGGTGGTAAGTCCGGACACCCCGGCAATGTGTACAATCTCCGGTGCAGTAAGGGAATGAATGGTTATGTCGTACTTGCGCTTGATGGAGCTAAACATGTCGGTAAAATAATCGATACCTAGCTCCGGATGCAGCCCCCCTTGAATCATTACCTGGGTAGCGCCCGCGTTAACGGCTTCCTCAATCTTGCGAAAGAGCTCCTCTTTCCCCATTACATAAGCATCAGGGGAAGTAGCCTCGCGATAGAAAGCACAGAACTTGCACCGGCAGCTACAGACGTTGGTGTAGTTAATATTCCGGTCGATGATGAAGGTTATCAGGTCATTGGGAAACCGCCGGTCTCTTATGGTGACTGCTGCTCGGGCCAGGGCAAGCAGGTCCGCTTCCTGGTAAAGGAAAAGGAACTCCTCCCCGCTTATCCGCCGGCCTTCCAGTATTTCTGCCAGTATAACGCCAGGTTTCAATATCATACCTCCAGAAACTCGAGGGGTGGGACTTCCGGAAGAACCCCGATGTTAACGGCTTCCCGGTAGTAGGCCAGCAGTCCTTCCTGTTGCCGCTCGTTAAGGCTAAACCGCAGGCTATCAAAATATTCCTCCAAAAACTCCGGGGAGAATTCTCCCCCTTCAGCAGCCTTACGGGCCACATCCTTCAGGTTTTGCAGGCTGAACTGCGTAGACTGGATAAGGGCACGTTTAATGGCAGAGACTTGGACAGGATTTTGGCGGGCAAACTCCTGGCGTACCGCCCATACCGCAAACACCATAGCCAATCCAGTAAAATCCTTCCATTCGCGTCCCAGGTCATAAACCAGTAACTGGTCCTTTAGCAAATAATACGAACGTAAGGCATCGTCGCCGATCAAAAGGGCCGCATCGGCTTCAGCAAGCATTGAACCCAACCCGGGCGACGAAATGAAGTAATCCGGGTTTACCCGGTATTTCCTCGCCAGCAGTATGCGTAACAGGTTTTGGGAGGTTGCCGAAGTATTGGTCAGGGCAACGCGGCGACCGTCCAGTTTCTCGATGGGAACCTTGGAGAATAGCAGAACACTCATCACGTCCCCGTCACAGCTGATCGATATGTCAGGAATAAGAATCAGGTTGCGGAAATCGCGTGCGTATTCAATGGACGAGATGGGCGCCAGGTCCAGTAGGTTTTCATTGAGCATGCGATTTAGTTCCGTAGGAGTACTTTTGAACAGGTCGACGTCACGTAACGCTTTGCTTTCGCTCAGGCCGTAATATATCGGAAAGCAATTCAGGAATCGAATATGACCGACCCGGGGCCTCATGCTATCCTCTCCCTTTAGTAACAGATTCTGAAGCTGTCCAAATCTAGTACCGGGCAATAATATTGTAAACGGTGTCTCTTTCCACGGGATTATACCCGGCATTGCGAATTATCCTTATTAACTCGGATTTGCCTATGCCCGGTTCGGTACTGGCGCCGGCAGCATGGGTTATTTTTTCCTCCACCACCGTGCCATCCAGGTCATCCACCCCGAATTCCAGGGATACCTGGGCCACCTGCACGCCGAGCATTATCCAGAAGGCTTTTACATGGTCCACGTTGTCCAGCATGAGCCGGGAAATGGACAGCATCTTAAGGTCCTCTACCGCCGTGGTTCGTACAATATGACTCATCGCCGTGTTCTGCGGATGAAAAGGCAAGGGAATGAAAGACTGAATACCACCGGTCTCATCCTGCAGTTCCCGTAGCTTGATAAGGTGGTTAACCCGGTCCTCGATAGTTTCGATATGCCCGTATAGCATGGTGGTGTTGGTCCTCATTCCCAACTGGTGAGCAGTGCGGTGCACGTTAAGCCACTGCTGCGAAGTAGCCTTCCGGGGACAGGTAAGCCTGCGCAAATCGTCATTCAGTATTTCAGCCCCTCCCCCGGGTAGAGAACCCAACCCGGCATCTTTAAGTGCCTGCAAAACCTCACGCACACTCAGGCCGGATATATCGCTGAAATACTGGATCTCAACTGCAGTGAACCCTTGGATGTGAATATCAGGGAAAGCCTCGTGCAGTGCCCGGGTAACATCTACATAATACTGAAACGGAAGTTCCGGATGGAGCGCACTGACCACATGCAGCTCGGTGATATTCAAAGGCAGGGCTTCCCGGCCCAATCTTACTGCCTCTTCGACATCCATCACATAAGCTTCGGGGTCGTCCAATCCCTTGCCAAAGGCACAGAATTTGCAGCGTGAAGCACAAACATTGGTCAAATTAATGTGCCGGTTAACATTAAAATATACATCCCGCCCGGTCTTCTTAAGCTTAACCTGCCGGGCCAACTCACCCAGGCTCAGAATATCTTTAACGGAAAAAAGATAAATGCCGTCATCTTTGTTTAGTCGTTCCCCGTTCTCCACCTTTTCTTTAATCGATAACCATCTCTTATCCATCTTTATCCCCTTGCTTGATGAAATCCCTATTCGTCAACACTATTATTATAGCAGATTACTGCAAGCGGGCCGTGGTTAAAACCCCCTCGTCCTCATTTGACGCGCAGTGTTCTCAGTCGGTTGATAGCTGCCGCGGCTTCCAGCAAGCGGGGATACGCCAGGTCGCCAGGGTGCTGGCCCTGGAAAGGGGAAATAACCTCCAGTCCTCCGGCAGCAATATCACGGTAGACCAGTTCCAGAATCTCACGCAGGGAGCGTTTACCGTCCACATAGCGTACGGCATAGTGAATCAACTCTGCGATAGCTCTTGTCTGGCTTGGATCCACCAACTGCTCCACCAGTCCGAGGTCAATAGTACTGTTGCCAAACACTACCGTATCCAGCCCGCGGGCTTCAGTCTTCAACTTATGTCCCCGAAAAGGATTGAAGCTTTCCGTTAAAGGAACTCGCCCAGGACCGGTCTCCAGCCTGGAGGTTGCCTCTTCTTGCCTGAAGCTGGGGAATTGCCGGGCGATGAGTTTTGCCTCATGAGTAACCTCCCGGGGACGATAGTTTTCCATCATTATAACCGTATCACACACGTCAAAGTAGTCACCGGCTCCCCCCATTACTATCACGGTGGAAACTCCTTTCTCCGTGTATAGCTGGCCTACCCGGTCAATAAAGGGGGTGATAGGTTCCTTCTCCTTGGCCACCAGCTTTTGCATGCGCGCATCCCTGAGCATGAAATTGGTGGCGCTAGTATCCTCGTCTAGAAGCAGAAGTTCAGCCCCAGCTTCCACAGCTTCCATAATATTGGCGGCCTGGGAGGTACTCCCGCTGGCGTTTTCGGATGAAAAGGCTCCTGTGTCCTGCCCGAAGGGTAAGTTGTCAATAAAAGGTCTTATGTTAACTCGTTCCACATAGCGGCCGTCTTCAGCGCGGATCTTTGCTGCTGTCGCTACGGTGATCACCCACTCCCGTCCGTCACCTTTTATGTGATTGTATACTCCCCTTTCCACCGCTTTCAGTAGGGTGGTCTTGCCGTGGTATCCGCCCCCTACAATTAAAGTTACTCCCAGCGGAACTCCCATTCCTCTCAGCGTGCCGTGATGCCACGTCTCCATTTCCACCTCCAATTCGGGCGGCGCTACCAAAGGAATAGCTCTTCCCCTTTCCAGGGGCAGGTCGCTAACCCCGCTACGGCGGGGCAGTATGGAACCATTGCCGATGAAAGCCACTATGCCGTTCGGTGCCAGCCGCCCTCGTAAGTAGTTCTGGTCTTCATACAACAAAACATGTTCCCGTACTTCCCTTTCGTTGGTACGCACCCTGTACAGGGTGTTTTCTAACAGAGTCGGCAGTTCATCCAGGAGCATAGCCCTGGCCTCCCGCCCCAGTATAGTCCTGCCGGCGGCGGGAAGGCCGATGGATACGCGAAGTTCCAGGAATTCGTTGTCCACTTTGACAGCAGTACGGGGCAACACCTCCTGACCACCGGAATCAATATAGACCATTCCGCTCTTACCAGTGCCGCGGTTTCCTTTTGCCAGGCTCCTGATAGCCTGGTTAAACTGGCGGGCAATTATATCGGCCAAGGCTACCCTCCGGTCGGGGTTTTCAAACAGGTATGAGGGCATTCCAGTACTGGTCAACGGCAGGCGAAGTCGGGCCCGGGATGGAGAGGCGAATGGGTCACCCTGTACGTGGTCAATGGCTAAGATAAACTTGTCCATATCATACTTACCTTTGACGGACTGGTACGCCTTATACCCTTTACCGTCAAGCTGGTTCAATCGGGCACTCAAGTCAGATTTACTTAACATTGTTTGGCCTCCTAAGCATATGTTTGGCAACTGCGGTACTACTAACAAAGCTAGTAACAAAGCTAGCCTTAAGTTGTTCTTAAGGCTAGCTTTTCCGTTCCCTTGGCGGGGATTCGTTTCCGACGTTCTCAGTATCCTGACGCCACTTTTCTCCGGCGGCGTTTTTTGCGGTTGCCAAGGGGAAGTTGTTCTTGATCCAATTCGCTAAAAGCAAGCAGCCACTCCAGACGTGTTATTACTTCTTCGGTTGTTCCCTTGCCCGTGTAAATCAACGGTTGGCACGAGAATGACTGGATCAAGTCCAGAACCTCTTGCGCGGCATCCTGCAGCTGGCCCAGGTATTCCGCAACTTCGGAATCCTTACCGGGGGCCAACAATTCCTGCAATTCCCCGGCCAGCCGGCAGATATCATTCAGCCGGTCATTAATAATTCCAGCAGGTAAGAAATTCGTCATACACTTCAGCCCTTGCAAGTTTATTCCTTAATAATTCTACATTTTTTGCCATATTCCTCTTTTGTCGAGATTATTTTGGTTTGGCAATGGCCAGTTCCACCAGCCTCGCACACAGGTCCTCAAAACTCATCCCGGCGGCCCGGGCGGCGTCCGGGAACAGGCTAAGGGCAGTCATTCCCGGTATGGTGTTGACCTCTAAAATATAGGGATTGTCATCGGCGTCAACTATAAAATCGACACGTGAGAAACCCTGGCAGTTGAAAAGCTTGTAGGTTTGCACCGCCAGGTCCATCACTTTCTCGCGGGCTCGTTCGCTGATGCGGGCCGGTATAAGGTGATGGCTCATACCCGGGGTATATTTGGCTTCGTAGTCGTAAAACTCGTTTTCAGCCACGCTCTCAATAAGAGGCAAAGCTACCGGGTTTTCATTCCCCAGGACCGAAGCTGTGACCTCCGTACCTTCAACAAACTTTTCCACTACCAGCTCGTGATCAAATTGCAGGGCGCTTCTAATTCCTTCATGCAGGGCCTCGTGGTTTTTCACTATGGTGGTACCGATGCTGGAGCCCTGGGTCGAGGGTTTTACCACTACCGGGATACCCAGTTTGGCCTCAACGGCCGCGGCTATACTTTCCACGGTCAACCCGGGCGAATGAACCAGATCAAATATGAGAAACGGTGCGGTCGGCAGGTTTTCATAGTCAAGGATCCGCTTGGTCATAGCCTTGTTAATGCAAATGGCGCTGGTGAGCACCCCGGAGCCGGTATACGGTATCTTCAGGATATCCAGTAGACCCTGGATGGTCCCGTCTTCGCCGTACTTGCCATGCAATGCCAGAAACACTACATCAGGTGCGAGCTTTTGTATGGAAGTAATCACTTCTTCGTTTACATCCAGCATAGAAACGATAAAACCCTTAGCTGCCAGCGCATCAGCAACTGCTTGCCCGCTGCGCAGGGACACTTCCCGCTCTTTTGATTTACCCCCACAAAGTACCAACACCTTTTTACCCATGTCACAAAACTCCTTTCTTACCCGCGCAGACTTGTGCCATGAGGTTTTCCACTACACTCTCCGGCACCGCCACGCGCCCCAGTTTAACATCAGGAGAAAACCGGCCGTGGTAATCACTTCCCCCCGTCATGAACAAGTTTCTTTCCCGGGCCAGTTCATAGTACTTCCGGGTTAACTCTCCGGTCTCGTCACCCAGGTAGTAATAGTAGACCTCCAATCCCAGGCGCGGGTGTTTCAGCAGGTCCAATACCAGTTGGTCATCCCGGATGAGGCCGGGATGGGCCAGGACCGGAACTCCCCCACACTCCACAATCATCTCCACTGCTTCATAATAGGGATTCTTGGTGAAATCCACATACGCCAGGCCGTGTTGGGTTAGGTAGGTACGCAAAACATGAATGATCTCATCCCTGGTACTGATATACCCCGCCTCGATCAGGGCGAAAAGGAGGTGATTCTTACCTATGGCCACATTATCATGGGCAATTTCCTTTACCCTTTCAAAGGTGATGTCAAAGCCGTGTTTGTTGAACTTGGCTACCACTTGCTCCGCGATCTCGTTTCTCTCTTTACGGAGCTCCTCTAGCCAGGCACGCAGTACCGGCGACTCAGGATCACAAAGGTACCCCAGGAGGTGAATCTCTCTCCCCTTATAGATGGTCAGCAACTCCATCCCGGGGATAACCTCCACGCCCATCTCCCGCGCCTTATCAACAGTCTCCAGGTATCCTTCAATGCTTTCGTGATCACAGAAGCTGATAGTCTTCAGGCCCGCGGCTGCAGCCTCCCGCAGAACCTCAAGCGGGGGAGAAGCCCCGTCAGAAGCTGTGCTATGCAGGTGCAGGTCAACAGTAGGCTTCCCCATATGCCCAACACTCCCTCTTGCTCGCCTGTTAAATATAATAGCAAACATCGGTGAGCCTATTCCACAATTTTGGAAGGCGCCCCGCAAAAGCAAGGCCTGCACAAAAATGACGGTGAACCGGCTTGAATCAGGCCGTTCTCTATGCTAAAATGGACATGGCGATGCAGGGGAGTAGCTCAATTGGCAGAGCATCGGTCTCCAAAACCGAGGGTTTCGTGTTCGAGTAGCGTCTCCCCTGCCACTAAGAAAACCTTCAAGCCGGAGTTTTTAGACCCCGGCTTTTTTGTATGAAAACAAGTCGCAGGGCATAGAATTCCATCGCATCTTGATATGCCCAGGTGGGTAGTTCACAGGCAAACAGGAGATGGTTATGACAAACTCATCCAAACTATTTCATAAGGTGAAACAAGCAAACTTGAAATATGGTTTGATAACCAATGGGGACCGGGTGGCGGTTGGCCTGTCCGGGGGGAAAGACAGCCTGGTGCTGTTGTACGCATTACGCCTGTTGCAGAATTTCACCCCCCTGGAGTTTAACTTCGTGGCGTGTACCATTGACCTCGGTCATGGGGCAGATTACCGCCCCCTGGTGGAATACTGTGCCCGTGAGGATATTCCTCTGGTGCTGGAACCAACCAATATTGGACGGGTTGTTTTCGTCGAGCGCCGGGAAAAGAGCCCCTGCTCCCTCTGTGCCAACCTGCGCCGGGGGGCCTTGAACCGTGTAGCCATGAAACACGGCTGTAACAAGGTTGCTCTGGCTCACCACCTTGATGACGCGGTAGTCACCTTTTTGATGTCCATGGCATTCGAAGGCCAGTGCCGGTGCTTTCATCCCAAGACCTACCTGGATCGAACCGGGCTGACAGTCATCCGTCCGCTCGTATACGTGCCGGAAAAAAACATTATCTCATTGTGCCGGCAGTTGAGCCTTCCGGTCGTTGTCAATCCCTGCCCTGCCTCGGGAAAAACCAAACGGCAGGTCATACAAGATTGGCTCGCATCGCTGGAAAAAGAACATCCCCGTGTAAAACAACATTTCCTCACTGCCATCGAGAAATCACTCTGGACCTAGTGCTCCCGGCGGGCAAGTCTTGCCATCAAAATAGCCGCTGATAACAGTTCCAATACTTATTGGGGGCAGAAGTCGCGACATACCCATGTCTCTATCGAACACTTGTTTTACCAGCATTGGTATGCTATAATTTCCCAAAAGAGTTGAAAGGTGATGGCGTATGAGAACCAAGGCGGAGTTGTCGGAAAGGCAAACACGGATTCTCGATTACATAAAGCAAGAGATCCGCACCAGGGGATACCCACCTTCGGTGCGTGAGATTGGCGCAGCGGTGGGTCTGAAATCAAGTTCCACGGTTCATGCCCACCTGCAGCAGTTGGAGGAAAAGGGGTTTCTGCGCCGGGATCCGGCCAAGCCGCGGGCCATGGAAGTTCTAGAGGGCAAACCGGACGAGGAAACCCACGAAATGATAGAACTTCCCGTCATTGGCAAGGTGGCTGCCGGTGTTCCCATATTGGCTCTCGAAAATCGGGAGGGCTCGCTGCTGCTTCCCGCTAGTTTTCTCGGACAGGGAGAACACTTTATCCTGACAGTTCAGGGGGACAGCATGATTGAGGCAGGGATTCTGGAAGGGGATTTCCTTGTCGTCAGATCCCAGCCCACCGCTGAGAACGGGGAAATCGTGGTGGCGCTGCTGGAAGACGAGGCCACTGTCAAGCGGGTTTACCGTCGCAACGGGCACATCGAGCTGCGCCCGGAGAATAGCCGCCTGGAGCCAATCATAACCGACCGGGCCGAAATCGTTGGCAAGGTTGTCGGCCTCATCCGCAAGATGTAACACTGCTGCAACCACATAACAACTCAGTTTATGGCATAGGCCGTTTTTGGGGGACACACCCTTATCCAACCTGGCACTCAGCCCCATTTGCCCATCCCTAATGATGGCAACGTTAGTCCTCAATGCACACTAGTTCTTTTGCTAGAACAGAACCAGCTAAGTGCCGGACACCAACAGGAGAATGAAAACGGCATATTCATAATTTCACAAATTTCAAGCCTGACCCCCTTGATTAAAACTTGGTGAGGTACTCGTCGATCTCCCACTGGTGAACCCGCGAGCGGTAGCTTTCCCATTCCACGCGTTTGGCGTGCATAAACCGGTCGTAGACGTGCGGCCCCAGGGCCTCCCTGATCACCGGATCATTCCGCAACTCCCGCAGGGCCTCCCGCAAGGTGGAGGGCAGGCTCTCGATACCCTCCCTTTCCCGGGCTTCGAGGTCCATTTCGTAGATATTCTGGTTGACCGGTTCCGGAGGTTGTATGCGATTTTCGATGCCGTCCAGCCCGGCCTGGAGGATTGCCGCCAGGGCCAGGTAGGGGTTGCAGGACGGGTCGGGATTACGCAATTCCATTCTGGTTCCGATGCCCCGCCGTGCCGGAATTCTTATCAGAGGACTGCGGTTCCGGTAGGACCAGGCTATATACACCGGGGCTTCATATCCCGGTACCAGCCTCTTGAACGAGTTCACCGTGGGGTTCACCACGGCACTGAGCGCCTTGGCGTGACGCAATACCCCCCCGATGAAGTATAATGCCGTCTGGCTCAGCTGGTCTTTGCTGTCAGGCGCATAGAAGGCATTTTGCCCATCCTTGAACAGCGAGATATGCAGGTGCATACCCGAGCCAGCCACCCCGTAAATTGGTTTGGGCATAAATGTGGCATGCAGCCCGTGCTTTTGCGCGATCATCCTCACTACGGAGCGGAAAGTTACTATCTTGTCCGCGGTATTCAGCGCGTCCTCGTATTTGAAGTCGATCTCGTGCTGACCGGGTGCCACTTCGTGATGCGAGGCTTCCACTTCAAATCCCATTTTTTGCAGGGTTAGAACCATTTCCCGGCGAGCATTCTCCCCAAGATCCACCGGTGCCAGGTCGAAGTAACCGGCTTTGTCATGGGTCTCCAGGGTAGGCCGGCCGTCTTTGTCTTTGAGGAACATGAAGAACTCGGCTTCCGGCCCCACGTTCATGGTATAGCCCATGCCGGCCGCTTTCCTCAAAACTCTTTTCAAAACACAACGCGGACAACCTTCGAATGGTGTGTTGTCGGAGTTGTAAACGTCACATATCATCCTGGCAACGGTTCCTTCCTCCCCCAGAGTCCAGGGAAAGATAACAAAGGTATTGGGGTCCGGCTTCAGGTACATATCGGACTCCTCGATCCGTACAAATCCTTCAATGGATGACCCGTCAAACATCAGGTCCCCGTCCAGGGCCTTCTCCAGCTGGTCATAGGTTATGGAAACATTCTTAGGGACACCCAGTATGTCCGTAAACTGCAAACGGATGAATCCCACACTGTTTTCTGCGGCTAGCTTCAGAACATCTTCCTTATTCACCGTACCACCCTTTATCGGATTATTTACTCCAATAGCCTACCACACTCACCTGCAGGCCGCAATTAGAAAACCACAATCAAAAATGATACCACCATAGCTGCTCCGATAATAACCTTGGCCACCACTCCGGCGAAAATGCCGACCACCGTTCCCGTTCCGACTTGCAGCGCCTTTTCTATATCCTTCAGCTGCAGGTATTCCCCCACAACGGCTCCCAGCCACGGTCCAATGACAATTCCTAGGGGACCACCCCAAAAGATGCCCAGTATTCCACCGATGAACGCTCCCCATATTCCCGCCCGGCTAGAACCATAATACTTGGCCCCCAGTACCCCGGCCAGGTAATCTACCAGCACGGAAAGAATCGCCAGCCCGCCCATCACCGCAAGATACCCGGGACTCACGTGATGAAATCCTTCATACCACCCATACCCGGCGATGGCTAGAAAGATAAGTGGAATTCCCGGGACAATAGGCAGGAAGGTACCTGCCAGGCCAATCAACATTATCAGTATCACCGCCACCAGAACAGCAGTCTGCACCAGACCAACCCCCTCTGCACCACTCCAAATCAAGGCAAAACTTCCAGCATCTTTGCCAGGGCATAGCGCACGTGCTGGTAAGTAAGGCCCCCTTGCAGGTAGGCTGCAAACGGCTCCCGCCTGGGAGCATCACATGACAGTTCGATGGAAGACCCCTGCACAAAAGTACCGGCCGCCATAATGATCGGTTCACGGTACCCCGGCATGGGAGCAAACTCCAGGGAAAGATCACTGTCAACCGGGGAACAAGACTGGATTACCTGACAAAATGCTTGCACCCGCTCAGCACTGCCCAGTCTTACCTCCTGAACGATGTCGCCCCGGGGCTCATCCCATCTAGGTGAAACCTCGTAACCCAGCCTCTCCATCAGGCTAGCCGTAAGCACAGCTCCTTTCAAAGCCTCCCCCACTACATGAGGGGCTAGAAACAACCCCTGGTAGACAAGACGGTTGTCCCAAAGACTGGCCCCTACCTCCCTGCCCAGACCGGGGGCCGTCAACTGTTCAGCCACCTGCTCCACCAGTTCCCTTCTCCCGACCACATACCCCCCAGAAGGCGCCAGTCCTCCTCCAGGATTCTTAATAAGCGAACCTGCTATCAGGTCGGCTCCTACCCAGGTCGGCTCCCGGCGGGCGGTAAACTCTCCGTAACAGTTGTCGACCAGGCATACTGCGTGCGGGTTGGCGTTCTTGACCGTGCGGACCACTTCTGCGATATCATCCACCAGCAGGGCCGGCCGGGAGCTGTAACCGCGCGAGCGCTGAACAAGTACCACCCGCGTACTCTCTCCCACAGTTTTGCCCAGCTGTTCGATGTCCACTCTCCCGCCCGGCGTGAGAGGAAGTTCCCGGTATACAACTCCCCTGCCGGTGAGAGTCCCCCTCCGTACACCGTCGCCGCCAATTACCCTGACCAGCGTGTCATAAGGCCGACCGGTCGCTGCCAGCAATTCATCACCCGGTCCGAGTAACGCAAAAAGGCACAGAGATATGGCGTGAGTTCCGGAAACAATTTGCGAACGTACCACGGCTGCCTCGCCTTTAAATACTCCGGCGTATATTTCCTCCAACAGGTCGCGGCCCGCGTCATTATACCCGTAGCCGGTTGAAGAATTGAAGTGAAAATCTCTGACCCGGGCCTGGCGAAACACGTCCAGAACCCGGGCCTGGTTGACAAAAACCAGATCGTCAATCTGTTCAAACAGTTTTTTGGCGTCCCGTTCGGCTTTCAGCAGCAAACCAGGTAGGTTCATTGGCTGGTCTCGCCCTCCATGTAAGGTTTCAAATGATTTATCGTCTCCTGGTCACACCAGACCTCTACCCCGATACCATCTGGCCGGTTCTCCCTGACCAGCACCAGCGCCCGCTCGTGCAGGTAACCGAGCAGGTCTCCGCGGTGATATGGAATTAAGAAGCGTACTGCTTCTCGGGGACGGCCAACCATGTCGTCAATGGCGTCCTTTAGTTCCGCGAGCCCCAGATATTGGCGGGCAGAAATAAACAAGATCCCGTCGTACTCCACGCGCAGCCTGTCCACTTCACCGACGGGCAGCAGGTCGACTTTATTGAAAACCATCAGGGTGGGATGGTTAGCGGCCCCGATCTCTCGCAAAACCTCCTCAACCGCCTCGATGCGTCTCTCAATACCAGGGCGGGAAACATCCACCACATGAACCAGCAGGTCAGCAAATAGAACTTCCTCGAGGGTGGCACGAAAAGCGGCAACCAGCTGGTGGGGCAGCTTGCGAATAAAGCCAACCGTGTCGGTGAGCACCACCTCGGTACCACACGGAGTGCGGAAGCCCCGCGCCTGCGGGTCCAGCGTGGCAAACAGCCGGTTGTCAATATAAGCCTCTTCACCGGTCAAGGCCTTGAGGAGTGTAGACTTTCCGGCATTGGTATACCCTACCAGGGCCACTACCGGCACCCGGTTCCTGGCGCGTTGCTTCCGCACCAGCCCGCGGTGCTGCTTAATAGCTTCGATCCTAACCTCCAGCTCGCGGATACGGGCTTTCAAGCGCCGGCGCTCAAACTCCAGTTCTTTCTCCCCGGGGCCCCTGGTGCCAATGCCGCCTCCCAGGCGCGACAGGGATGTTCCCTTCCCGGTCAACCGGGGCAACAGGTACTTGAGCCGGGCCAGTTCCACCTGGAGTTTCCCTTCCCGGCTGTGCGCGCGCCCGGCGAAGATCTCCAGAATGACTGCCGCACGATCCAGAACCGGTCTGTCCAACGCTTCCTCCAGGTTACGGACCTGAACGGGCGACAGCTCGTGGTCAAACACCACTACCTCGGCTCCTGTTTCCTCCACCAGAACCGCCAGCTCGCGCAGCTTACCACTGCCAATGAAATAGCGGCCATCCGGCTGTTCCCGCGCCTGTATCGTTTGGCCGATCACCTCATCACCCCGGCTTCTTACCAGCTCGGCCAGTTCCTCCAGGCTTTCTTCCGCGGGGCTCGGCCGGCTATCTGTTCTCAAGTATATCCCCGGGGTTTTGTGTGTTGCCTTGAACTCCACCGCTACCAACCAGGCCTTCCTGGGCATTTATCAAACCACCTTGCCGATGTCGGGTACATCGACATCTTCTATAGTGAGCAGTTCTTGTCTGGTCACCGCCGGTCGCTCGACCAAGCGCATTGCCTGCAACCGGACGGTCTTTTCCACCAGGTTTCTTACGTAGCGGGCATTGCCGCTATGGGCTTGACGGTTGCGATAAAACTGGGCCAACAGGTTCTTGAGCTTCCAGCGCGCCCGGCCGGACAAGAGGTATTCCCTTTCACTGAACATGTGGATGGCGATGTCAAACAGTTCCTCGCTGTTGTAGTCAGGAAATTCTATCTGAATGGGGAATCGCGAACGCAGACCGGGGTTGGATCTGAGGAAAAAGTCCATTTCATCCTGGTAGCCGGCCAGGATAACGACCAGGTTATCCCGGTAATCCTCCATGGCCTTGACCAGCGTAGCTATGCTTTCCCGCCCGAAATCCTTGGAACCACCCTGGGCCAGGGTGTAGGCCTCGTCCACGAAGAGGATGCCTCCCTGGGCCTTTTTTATTTGTTCCCTGGTTTTCTGGGCGGTATGCCCGATATACTCTCCTACCAGGTCGGCACGCTCCACTTCCACCAGGTGTCCCTTGGGCAGGACTCCCAGCACTTGTAGTATATGTCCCAGTATTCTGGCCACGGTGGTCTTACCCGTTCCGGGGTTTCCTTTCATAATCATGTGCATGACGACCGGCTGCGTTTTCAGACTTGCTTCGCCCCGCTTTTTTTGTACCACGGCAAAGGCAGCCAGTTCCCAGACTGTCTTTTTTACCTCTTCCAGCCCGACGAGCCTTTCCAGTTCTGCAAACGACCTGCGACAAGCAGCGTCGAGGGCGGGGTGAGGTAGGCCCTGCTCCGCCTTGAGGACAGACGCCGGGCTTCTGGGCTCTTCCGTAAACCTTAACGAGATTTCCACGGTCTCTTCACCACTCTCCCGGCCATTATGGGTTATTATATGAAAAACGGCCAGGAGTGGTGACGATCCTACTTGCCCCTTGTAACTATAAATAGAACCCGGGGGTTTCCCGGGTTACTCTTCCTCGGCTTTCAGTTCTACGTTGAGGATGTTGACCGGCCTTACTGGTGCTATGGTGGAAATCGCATGCTTGTAAACCATCTGTTGTCGCTGTTCCAGCTCTATTATGACGGTAAAGTTGTCGAACCCCTTTACCATACCCTTTATTTGAAAACCGTTAACCAGATACATGGTTACCGGAATTCTTTCCTTTCTCAGTTGGTTTAAAAAAGCGTCTTGCAAGTTCAACTGGTTTTTACTCATTAAGAACGACCCCCATCCTTGTAATATATACTGTTGACGTAACCAAACCGTTTTGTTTCATTATTCTACATGATTTTCCAGAGTCCTGCTAATGTAATCACAAATTTTTTCAACCAGGTATCCCGTTTCCTTATATTCTGCCACATTAAACCACTTTATGCGGTCATCCTTGCGAAACCAGGTCATTTGTCGCTTCGCATAGCGGCGCGTCTCCTTCTTTATCGCCGCCACGGTTTCAGGCAGGGTCGTGTAGCCTTTCAGGTAGTGGAGAACCTGCCGGTAACCCAGGGCCTGCATGGAATTCAAAGGCAGATCATACCCACGGCGGTATAATCCGGCTACCTCCTCCACCAATCCATCTTCGATCATCTTGTCCACCCTTTCCTCAATCCGCCGGTAAAGTTCCCGGCGTTCGGTAAACAGCCCTACCGCTGCCAGCCGGTAGGCATTGCGGTCTCTTACCTGAAATGAAGAGAAAGGAAGGCCGGTCACCTCGTAAACCTCGAGGGCCCTGATTATTCTCTTGCGGTCACCTGGCTTGATCACCCGAGCTGCAGCAGGATCAACCCGTCTCAGCCTCTCGAATAGGGCTGCCAGGGACAGGTCGGCCTCTTCTTCCAGACGGCGCCGCACCTCCCTCCGGCCCGGCATAGGCAGAAAATGGTAGTTGTCCACCACCGCCTGGTAGTACAGCCCCGTACCCCCTACCATGATGGGTAGAACCCCGCGCTGGTTGAGCTGCTGGATTAGCTCCCGGGCGGCTTGCTGGTAATCGGCCACCGTGTAGTTTACCCCGGGATCCACCAAGTCAAGCAGGTGGTGAGGCACCCTGGCCCTGTCCTGCGGTGAGGCCTTGGCCGTGCCAATATCCATTCCACGGTAAACCTGCATCGAGTCGCACGAAAGTATTTCCCCTCCCAACCTCTCCGCAACCTCGAGGGCAATTTGCGTCTTTCCCACCGCGGTAGGACCTACTATGGCTGCCAGTTTCAAAAACCACACCTCACAACACTTGTTTACGAATATAAGCTATGGCTGATTCAAGGTGATTATGCCATAAGCCACCCGGCTGGACTCGCCCCCCCGAACATCATTTATCCCCAGGCGGGCAAACACCGGGCTTTCCCGCCGTTCCTTTACCACTACCCGTCGCCTGGCTACCCTGGTACCTTCCTCTACCGCTTCCCGGCTCAGGGGACTATGATCGGCAACTGAGCGCAGGGGAGATATGGCCTGGCTTTTCATCACCGGCACCTCAAACATGGGGTCGAAGTAGACAATGTCATAGGACTCCGAGGGTTGGGCTCGCAGGTAAGACAGGTGAGCGGCTTGAACCACCTCAATGCGCCGGATGGCTTCCCCCAGCCAGGCCATGGGGGTCGTGTAGACCTTCATACCCCATTTCACAATGGGTGCGATAACCGGCGATGATTCCAGCCCCACAACCCGGCCAACGGCACCAGTGAGATAACTGGCTACGATAGCATCTGCCCCTAAACCCAGGGTGCAGTCCAAAAAGCTGTCCCCGGGGCGGAGCCCCACCAGCCGTTCCATTACGTCAACCGTTAGACCCTTCCGGTGCTGAGAGAGACGGTTCTTGGCCATGCTGGGATGAAAAAAGAATCTGCCGTTGGCCAGGTGCAGCACCGGTCCTTCCTCCTGCCATACCACCACTCCCTCCGCTCCGGTCGCCTTTCTAATGGTTTCCAGGCTGCGCCGCTGGCGCGGTACGTACTCCCAACCGGTTTCTTCCAGGAAAGCGGCCAGGTCGGCCCCAACCCGACCCGCCTGGGTAGTAGTTACCACAATTTTTCCCTGCATGCCTTGATACAAGTCCTTTCTTCCCCTATAATTTTCTTTTTAGCCTCCGTTCCATTTCGGCCGCGGTAAGGATTATCATGGCAGGCCGTCCGTGAGGGCAGTGGTGGTAGTTATCAGTGGCCAGCCAGTTTTCCACCAAGGCTATCATTTCTGCCTGCTGCAGGGGGGTTCCCGCTTTTATAGCGCTCTTGCAAGCCATTAGAGCCAGCACCCGTTCTCCGGTGAGTAGGTCTTCCGGCCTGCCTTCCGCAAGCATTTCCAGCAGTTCTTCGACCACTTCCATTTCGCGGCCCTGAATAGATGGCGGGGCGCTCCGCACCACTACCGTGTTCTGGCCCAGGAGCTCAATCTTCAGGCCGAACTCGCGGCACGCTTCATGGTAGTCTTCCAGTACCTGTATTTTGCTCGCCGGCAGGTCAAAACTGAGTGGTACAGCCAGAGTTTGTGCAACCGGCACACCCCCTCCGGCCTTCAGTTTTTCGTACATCACCCGCTCATGGGCAGCATGCTGGTCAATCAACCACAGCTCTTCGCCTACTCCCACTAGTATATAGCTATTCAGCCACTGACCCAGCAGGCAAAATTCGTTACCCTTCTCAAGCGGCAGGCGCGCCAACGGCACCGCCGCCTCTCCCATCCACGGTAAAACCGTGGGCCCGGCGGGTCGGCGCCAGAGTTCGCGGCCCGGCCGGTATACCGGGTCCGGTTCGGCCACCACCGGCTCCGGCCCGGTTTCCATGCTCGACTGGTTAAGTGATACGCCCTGATTCACCAGTGTCGACCTGATGGCCTGCCGGATGACGTTAAAGACGGAACTTTCGTCCCTGAACCTGACTTCGGTTTTCTGCGGGTGAACATTGACATCCACCTGGGCGGGACTTAATTTCAGGAAGAGAACCGCCGCCGGAAATTCACGGCTCACCAGCAATCCCCGGTATGCCTCGTCCAGTGCCCTGAACAGGAGTGGGCTGCGCACCACCCTCCCATTAACCACAAATACCTGGTCCTTGCGGTTGCCCCGGGTAAATTGGGGTCGGGACACCATGCCCCATACCTCGACTTCATCATGGCGGTATGCAACGGTTATCATCCGTTCAACAAAATCACGACCCAAAATGCAGTGGATAACATCCTCCAGCCGCCCGCTACCCGGTGTTTTAAAAACGGTCCTTCTCTCATTGAGCAGGGTAAAGCTGATTGAGGGATGGGAGAAAGCTAAACGGGAAACCAGCTCGTAGATGCGGTTGGCCTCTGTCGTCTCAGATTTAAGGAATTTGCGGCGGGCAGGGGTGTTGAAAAACAGGTCCCGCACCGTAACCTGCGTACCGCGTGGAAATCCCCGGGGGCCACTGGCGATAACCTTCCCACCCTCGATACGAACAAAACTCCCCTCGCCATCCCGGCAGGCCGTTACCATCTCCACCCGAGCCACCGAGGCAATACTGGGCAAGGCCTCACCTCGAAAACCCAGGGTATGGATGTTGAAAAGATCCTCCTCCGAGCTGATCTTGCTGGTGGCATGGCGGGCAAAAGCCAGGTGGAGTTCTTCCGGCTCCATGCCCTGGCCGTTGTCGGTCACCTGTATCTGTTCGGTCCCCCCCTTAATGATGCTTATTTCTATTCGGGTACCGCCCGCGTCAATAGCATTCTCCACCAGTTCCTTAACCACCGAGGCGGGCCGTTCCACGACCTCCCCTGCAGCAATCTGGTTGATGAGATTGTTCTCCAGCACGCGAATGGGCATCAGAAAACCCTCTCTCGCTTAAGGCGGCAGTCATACTGGCGGTAGACATCGTCGACCCGGTCCTGAAGGTAGATGAAATCGAAACGACGGTCAGGGTTTGCTGTCATTTTTTCGTACAACTCCGTAGCATCCCGCTGGCAGTCGGGACAGCCCCGGAGCGGAACGCTGATACAATACACCCGGCTGTTATCCCCCATCTGGTGAACAGCCTGCGAGTCTATGGTCCAGTATCCCGGGCAATCGGGACACATTCTCAAGGTCTCCTGCTGGTCCTCGTGGATGTAATCGGTATCATAGAAGATGCTGCGGTGGCGGGAGTAGAACTTCTCATACTTCTGCCGGGCCGCTGCTACCAGTGCATCCCGGTTATCGAACACCGTGGTAAGTTCCTTGACAATCTGCTCCAATCTTTGCATTCTTTCCGGGCTTTCTTTGAACTTGCTCGCCTGGTAATCCGGTTCATACAGGTTGGAGTAGTCAATACCGGCCATGGCCATAATGATCCCCATATTTACATAGGGAAGTGCCGTTTCTACTGAGTACCCTCCCTCCAAAACGGCGATATCGGGGGCCAGTTTCTCATTGAGCGTGGCATATCCACGGGCGGAAAACCGCATATTGGCCAGGGGGTCGGTGTAGTGGTTGTCCTGACCCGCGGAGTTTACCACCAGCTCGGGTTCAAACTTCTCCAAAACCGGTATGACCAGATTATCCAGCACGTAGTGGATACCGGCATCAGTCGTACCGGGGGGCAACGGTACGTTCAGGGTGGTTCCCAACGCCAGGGGACCCCCGATCTCGTTGGTGAACCCGCTGCCGGGGTAGAGAGTGCGCCCATCCTGGTGGAACGATATAAACAGAATGTCCGGGTCATGCCAGAATATGTCCTGCGTACCATCCCCGTGGTGGACGTCGGTATCCACGATAGCAATCTTCTTTAACCCGTATTTTTTGCGCAGGTATTCAATCATTATCGGCTCGTTATTGATATTGCAGAACCCCCGGTTGCCATGGGATACCCGCATGGAATGGTGTCCAGGCGGCCTTACCAGAGCGAACCCGTTCCTCACTTCCTTGTTCATCACTGCATCGGCGATAACCAGGGCACCACCCGCCGAAATCCGGTGCGCTTCAGTAATCTGCGCTTCGATGCTGGGCACGCAGAAATGTACCCGGGCGATGTCCTTCAATTCCACCAACCGGGGTTGGTACTCGCGGATCTGAGGCAGGTCCATGACCCCTTCCTCAAACAGCTGGTCCCGGGTATACAGGAGCCTTTCCTCCCTTTCGGGGTGAGTCGGGGATATCGCCCAGTCAAAAGCGGGGAAAAAGACTATTCCCGTTTGAGTTGGCCGCAATTCCGTCCCCCTCATTATTTCACCCCCTTGAACTCTTCGATAACGCCAGGAGCAATCTGGATCCCTACGTCAAACAGCCTGCCTACGGTACTCCAGCTTCTTATGACATTGAACTGTTCCTCCAGGAAATACTCGCACTGGTCGGCATACTTGCCCATGCCCCGTTCGTGAGCCATCCTGACCAGGTGCTCCCGGGCCAGCTTTTTCACGTCCTCCATCTGCAGCCGGTTGCTGATGCTTCCCGTTATCCCATCCTGATTCAAGGCATACGTGCCCTGCTGCGTGTCGGCGTGCAGGACCAGGGAGAGCGTGGGCCGGGCCACACATGCCCCTAGCGCGTTGGCTACCGGCGAGTACTTGTGAACCAGGGAACCACAGTTCAACCGGGAAGCCAGGGCGGGAATAAACGCCCCGGCGGCAGCCCCGATGCCAATGACCCGGTCCAGCGTTACCTTTCTCTTATTGACTATCTCCCATACCTTGTAAGCCGGCTCCTGCTCCCAGGACTTGAACATGTCCTTAATGTTCCATGTCAGTTGGTCTACCACCTGTTCCACCACGGCACCGGCCAGAGCTTCCGGTGATAACCCCGCTTCCCCGGCAACACGGGCCAGGGCGGCCCGGGAATACTCCACGCCACCCAACGGGCCGTTACCAAGCAGGTTGAAGGCGTCGGTGGGAGTCGGTCCGGGTCCCCCGAAACATGCGGCTACCCCTTGACGGTCCGGCCCTACGGTCACTTTCTCCCCGTTCCACCTTACCGTGCTGTCCCCCCCCAGGGCTATGGAGCGAACGGCAAAAGACCGAACATGGGTATACTTCCCTCCGATTACCGCCCCCTTGGAGGCGTAAAGCGGCTTACCCTCCAGGATAAATGCCAGGTCGGAGGTGGTTCCCCCGATATCGACAATCACCGAGGTCTGCTGATCCATAGTCAGGGCAAAGGCACCCATGGCGCTGGCCGCCGGCCCGGAAAACACAGTTTCACACGGGTAACGCTCCGACACCGGTAGCAACATGGTTCCCCCGTCGGCCTTCAGGATCTCCACCGGGGCATCAACCCCGCGCTCGGTAATGGCTTTTTCAACCTCCCTCGCAAAACGTTGCCAACGGTCTTGGGTCATAGCCGTGTAATAGGTTGTCACTGCCCGCCGCAAGAAATTGAGCTGCCCGGACACCTGGTGCCCCAGTACGATGTCGAAACCCGGATGCTTCTTTTTCAGTATCTCCCCGGCCTGCAATTCGTGGCGGTTATTACGTTGCGAGAACTTGCCGACAACCGCCACCTTCCTGATTCCCTGGGCGGCAATCTTTTCCCCAGCTTCTTCAACTTCCGCGTTGTTGAGTGGTTTGGTCATCCTCCCCCGGAAGTCAATAGCCCCGTCGACGATGTAGGTGTTGGGCACCAGCTCCATCCTATGCAGGTTGAGGCCGGGACCGGGTATCAGCAACAGTGCGGTCTCCTCCCCCCGCCCGGTAGCGAGAAGATTAGTAACCAGGGTTGTACTGAGCACAACCCTTTCAATGCTGGCCGCCTCTACGCCCTTGATGAGCTCATCCAGAACGGCCAGGATGGTTTCCTGCAGCCTTGCTTCGTCGGTGGGGTGCTTAGCTGAGCTGACTATTTCCCCCCCGGCGAGAAGCACACCGTCGGTAAAAGTACCTCCCACATCGATCCCTACCAGCATCGAGCCACCTCCTTACTTGGCTTTGGCATTCCTTTCCTTACGAGGTGCCAGGTTTTCCTGCCAGCGGTATAAGATCTGCAACGCTTCCACTGGTTTCAATTCATCCAGGTCCAGCGCCCTCAGTTCGTCCAAGAACGCCCCTTCTTCCGGGAAAAGGTTCAACTGGGTGACTTTGCGCTGCAGGCGGGGAGCCATACCCCGTTCACTTTCCAACTGGCGCAGCACATCTTCGGCTCTCCTGATGACCTGGGGCGGGATTCCCGCCAGGCTGGCCACATGAAGGCCGTAACTCTTGTCCGCCCGGCCGGGCAGGACTTTCTTCAAAAAGACTACTTCATTCCCACTCTCCTTTACGGAGACCGACAGGTTGACGATACCCGGCATCTCACCGGCCAGGCTGGTCAGCTCATGGTAATGGGTGGCAAAGAGGGTTTTGGCTCCGATATGGCGACAGATATGCTCCATTACCGCCCGGGCAATACTCATTCCGTCAAAAGTGCTCGTACCCCGCCCGATCTCGTCCAGGACAATCAGACTGCGCGCGGTGGCGTGGCGGAGTATGCGGGCCACCTCCACCATTTCCACCATGAAGGTGCTCTGCCCGCCGGCCAGGTCATCAGCAGCCCCTACCCGGGTAAAGATCTGATCGAGGACCCCGATACTGGCCTCACTGGCGGGGACAAAGCTGCCCATTTGTGCCAGTATGGCTATCAGGGCCACCTGGCGCATGTACGTGCTCTTCCCCCCCATGTTAGGCCCCGTGATTATGGCATAGCGCTGGCCTGCGTTGTCCAGGTGGGTGTCGTTGGGGACAAACCTTTCTTCAGTAAGAAATTTCTCAACCACCGGGTGACGGCCGCCCCTGATATGTATGCGGTCCGCCTCATCGACTACCGGCCGCACATAGTCGAAGCGAAAAGCAGTCTCGGCCAGGCAAGCCAGGACATCCAGCCGGGCCAGGGCCGCAGCTATCGCCTGTAGCCGGGGAATGTGCCGGGCCAGTTCCTCCCGTATGCCCTGAAAGACCTCATACTCGAGGGCATACAACTTCTCCCGCGCTCCCAGTATTTTATCCTCGTAGTTCTTTAGCTCATCGGTAATAAACCTTTCCGCATTGACCAGCGTCTGTTTGCGCACGTAGTGGGGAGGAACCAGATCCAGGTTGGCCCTGGTTACCTCGATATAGTAGCCAAAGACCTTGTTGAAACCGACTTTCAGGGATTTAATGCCCGTTTGCTCCTTCTCCCGCTTCTCAAATTCGAGAAGCCATTCCTTGCCGGCAAACGCCAGTTTCCTCAGCTCGTCCACCTCCGGGTGGTACCCGGTCTTGATGATGCCCCCTTCCCGGGCGGTAGCCGGCGCCTCGTCATGGATAGCACTGTCCAGCAGGCGGTAAACATCCTGCATATCATCAACGTCCAATGCTTCACCCAGATACCGGCTATTTACTTCAGCAGCTAGCGCACAGAGCGCCGGTAAAACCCCAAGAGATACCTTCAGGGCGAGTAGTTCCCGGGGTTGGATGGTACCGCTCCCCAGCCTGGCTACCAGCCTCTCCAAATCGTAGACTCCTTTCAGTTCCTGGCGCAGCCTGTCTCTCAGCACCAGGGCTTCCACCAGCTCTCCTACCGCGTCCAGGCGCTCGTTGATGGCCGCGACGTCCACTAGAGGTTGCTCCAGCCAGGCTTTTAGCAAGCGTTTCCCCATTGAAGTGACGCAGCAGTCGATAACCGCCAGCAGCGACCCTTCGCGCTTACCGTCCCTGGCATTCCTGGTCAGTTCCAGGTTGCGCCGGGTAGTCACATCCAGAACCAGGTAGTCCCGGGTGGAGTAGGGTTTCACCTGTTTGATGTGCTGGAGGGGAACCCTTTGAGTGGACTCGAGAAAGGCTAAAATAACCCCGGCGGCGATAACCGCCGCTCGGTAAGAATCGAGCCCGAGGTCGGCCAGGCAGTCAACTCCGAAGTAATCCTTAAGTTTTTGTTCGGCCCGGACATAATCATAGTAAGCTGGATCAACTTCGGTGATAACAACCCTCTGATACCGTGAACTGAACTCGTGTATGGCCGACTCTTCACTCTTCCAGGCGGGAACCAGGCATTCGGCAGGACCCAGGCGGTACAATTCGCTGAACAGCCAGCCGCGGGCCTCCGCTCCGGTAACCTCCGTCACCCGAAAGTCACCGGTGGATACGTCAATTACCGCCAGCCCAACGGTTTCCGGGTTCTCCACCAGGGCTACCAGGTAGTTGTTCCGGCCTTCTTCCAACATTATCTCGTCCAGGACCGTTCCCGGAGTAATGACCTTTACCACCTCACGCTTTACCAGCCCCCTGGCATCGCGCGGGTCCTCCACCTGCTCGCAAATGGCCACCCGGTATCCTTTCTCGATCAGTTTGGCTATGTAGGTGTCGGCCGAGTGGAAAGGCACCCCGCACATGGGCACCCTCGTATCCCCTCCACCATCGCGGGCGGTTAGTACGATCTCCAACTCCCGGGAAGCCACCTCGGCATCTTCAAAAAACATCTCGTAGAAGTCACCCAGGCGAAAGAACAAGATGGCATCACGATACTGCTCCTTGATCGCCCGGTACTGTTCCATCATCGGCGTATACCTTGACACACATGGCCCTCCCTGAATAAAGGCTCGACACAAGTGCAGGTGTGTCCCCCTACCTCTATACGGGGACATTCCTGCCGCCGCCACCGGCAACGCCGGTGGCGGATCTAAGGCAGGTGTGTCCCCCTACCTTAGATCTCCCCAAACATCGTGAAAGTCTTAGCGGCAAGGATTCTTACCTCGACCAGTTTTCCCACCAGTTGTTCGTCACCATTGAACACCACTATTCGGTTGGTACGGGTTCTACCGGTCATTTTCTCCGGGTTGGTCTTGCTCTGTCCTTCCACAAGCACCTCTACCCTTTGCCCCTCCAGCCGGCGGTTGGCTTCCAGAGCAATGCCGTACTGGACTTCGTTCAGCTTCAACAACCGTTCTTTTTTTACCTCCAACGGCAGTTGGCCTTTCATTTCTGCCGCTTTGGTCCCGCTGCGCGGGGAAAACATAAAGGTGAAGGCCGCATCAAATCTTACCTTTTCCACCATATCCAGGGTATCCTGAAAGTCTTCGTCGGTTTCACCCGGGAAACCCACGATGAGGTCGGAAGTAATCGCTACTCCCGGTATGGTGGCTCGCATTTTTGCCACCAGTTCCAGGTAATCCTCCCGCGTATAGCCGCGGTTCATCGCCCTGAGGATACGGTTGCTGCCCGCTTGGAGGGGGGCATGGATGTGCTCGCATACCCTCGCCGAGGCGGCGATGGTGTGAATCAACTTGTCCGACATATCCCGAGGATGGGAGGTAGTGAACCTTATTCGGCTCAGGCCCGGCACTTCGTTGACCATCCGGAGCAGGTCGGCAAAATCCACCTTCTGCTCCAGACCGCGGCCGTAGGAATTCACGTTCTGCCCCAGCAAGGTAACCTCCTTGATTCCCTGTTCCACCAGCTGCTGTACTTCGACCAGGATATCCTGCGGCTGCCGGCTCCTTTCTCGCCCCCTGGTGTATGGGACAATGCAGTAGGCACAGAAATTGTTGCACCCGAACATGATGTTGACGAAAGCGCTTATCCCTCCCCGGCGCCGGGCTGGTAGGTGCTCGACTACTTTGCCGGGCTCGGACCAGACATCGACCACCGGTTTCTCCAGGCCGGCCGCGGCCTTCTCCAGAAGGTACGGCAATTCGTGCAGGCTGTGGGTGCCAAACACAACATCCACCACGCCGATATTTTGCAGCTTGTTTCTAACTTCCTCCAGCTGGGCCATACACCCCCCGAATGCCACCAGGAGCCCCGGCTTTTCGTGCTTGAGCCTCTTAAGTTGGCCCAGCTTCCCGTATACCTTGTTTTCGGCTGAATGCCTTACGCTGCAGGTATTGAAGATAACCAGGTCGGCATCCTCCAGCGAAGAGGCCTCCTGGTAGCCGCTTCTTTCCACCAGGCCGGCAATGGTTTCGCTGTCGCGCTCGTTCATCTGACAGCCGTAGGTCAAAGTAATGTATTTCTTGGGACGTTCAACTACTTCCCTCAACCAATTCCCTCCTTTAATGGCTTTTATAATTATACCGCTTGCGTGCCAAAAAAATAAGCCCGACACCGCAGGCTCGATTCCTGTTTCTACCGCCGCTTGAGGCCGAATAAGTGAAACATCTTGTGCCGGCGGGTTTTGGCTTCCTGAGGACGGCGGCGGGCGTGCTGGGCGGACACCTGTTTTTCTGGTGGGACTTCCGTCGCCTGTTCGTCTCCGGATGGCGGGACCTCTTTTCCGGGCTGAGACGAGGCCTTTTCAGTTATCTGGGTCATCAATTGCGCTATTTTCCTCGCCCAGTTGGGATCGGTGGCATAGTTTTTGTTCATGGCGGGGAGGGTGGGCCCGTTATAATACTTCCCATTCGGGTTCAAGTAGTGCCTGGCTATATACTCGGCCACCACGTCAATGCATTGTTCAAATGAATCGAACGACCTGGCGTACTTGTAAGGGTTCTTGTCATAAGCCCCAAACCCGAACAGGTTGTATTTATCCCGGGCTATCCTGCTGGTGCCCCAGCCCGACTCCAGGACGGCATGGGCACACAGGTAACGCGCATTCACCCCGTAGCGTCGCTCTGCCTGAATGAAAGCGCTGCCCAGCCCGGACAATGGCGCACCTTGTAGAAACGCATCCAGGTCCTGGGGCCGCAGCCCCGACGAGGTTCTCAAGTCAAGGTTCAGGTATTCCTCGAGACTTCCCATGGCATCATTCCTCCCATCGCGGCGGGGGGCCCTGACCGCCTCCCGGGGTTGCAGGTCAAGCCAGCTTCTTTTTGGCCCTAAGCTACTCGTCTACTGCCAGTTTATTCATTCGTGGGCGGTGAGGGTTCCACTTTCTTGCCCTGTATACCCCTGTGGTTTTCCGGCAATAATAACCGCGAAAGGAGGATAATTCCGTGTACTTTTTTAACAGGGTCAAACCGATTTGGTTCGGGGTGTCCATGGTGGTTTCTCTTCTGCTATGGACCATCTTCCTATGGAGTCTTTCCATTTCATTCTTGTTACTGTGCCGCCCAAACTGATCACGCCAAAGCCCCGCTTGCCGGAGCGAGGCTCAGAAATCCGGGCTATTCACGAACCGATTCCGCTGCTGAAACCTCCATTCGTTATCAGATATCCTGGGTCTGGTGGCCATGCTGAGCCCTTTACCAATACAGCAACAGGCCGAACAATGAGTCTTTTACAGTAGAGTCACGCGCTGTAAATCCCGCCAAACTCCCTGTCAAGAGGAGTATTTTATGCAGATATTGCTAATGAGTTCACTGACGTCCTCACAATAGTCCATGGCGGTCTCAATATGCTCGTACACTTCTTTATACTTGATTATCTTTATGGCATCCTGTTCACTCTCGAAAAGATAGGCCACGGCATTGCGGTACATGGTATCCTCTTTACGTTCTAGATTCTTAATAGTCTCGCAGGACTTGAGAATATCCATCTTCTTACGATTGATATCATTCAACATGGCAAAAGCCTTTTCCTGTTCGTCCAGGGCTTCACAGAGCAGGCTTACCATCTCCTGCACTGTCTGATTGGGCTGGGCGGCCTTGTACAAGATCATACGGTCGATGATGCCGGTTATATAGTCGAGGGTGGCACCAAGTTTCTGGGCCAGTTGAAACGCGTCTTCCCGGTCAAAAGGCAGCACAAAGCTGGTATTGAGCTTCTCGACCAACTCCTGAATTATGGCGTCGCCTTCGTGTTCCATAGCGGTCAACTGGGCCATCTTGGCATCCAGGTTGGTGTAATCCTGGACAACACCTTGCAGGATCTCTCCCCCCCGTACCACTACCCGGGCACTCTCGGCAAACAGTTTGAAGATATGGTCGTCCTTCTTGCCAAATAGCCTCAAATCGCCGCCTCCTTAGCTTCGAAAAATATGGCCAGCGTGCCCGGCCCCACGTGGGACCCGATTACCGGCCCGATGTCGTTTAATATGACTTCCCCGGCCTTGAATTCCTTGACAAAAACATCCCGAAAGGCAAGCGCATCATCCAGGCAGGCCGCATGGCTTACCCCCACGGTTTTCCCTTCCAGATTGTCACCCATCTCCTCGACTATCTTCACCAATCGGCGAATGGCGCTCTTGCGCCCCCTGACTTTGTCGAACGGCTCGATATAGCCCTCCGGGTTGACCCACAAAATCGGTTTAATGTCCAGAACGCTCCCCACAAACCCCTTGGTCCGGGAAATGCGCCCCCCCTTGACCAGGTACTCCAGCGTATTGATGGTGAAGACGCACCTCATTCTCTCCCGCAGGGCCAGAATCTCCCGGACAATTTCCGGTGCGCTCCTGCCTTCCTGCGCCAGGCGAGCTGCCCGCAGGACCAGCAAACCCTGTCCCACGGAGGCCTTAAGGGAGTCAATGATGGTCAACCGCTCCTTCCCCTGGAGCATGTCCCGGGCCATCTCAGCGCTCTGTATCGTCCCGGTCATCCCGGAAGACAGGTGGATGGCAATAACTTCGGAACCGTCCGCCAGGCATTCCCCGTAGATGGCCAGAAGTTCCTCCATGGTAGGCTGCGAAGTCGTAGGCAAATCGGGAGATTCCACCATCATCCGGTAAAACTGGGTGGTGGACAGTTCTTCCGGCTGGTATTCCTTTACCCCGAAACTGACCAGCATGTGAATCATCTTAATATCGTACCGGGCAATCAGTGACTGCGGAAGATCACAACAGTTGTCCGTGACAATCTTAACGCCCACCGGCATCCTCCTTGCAGAATTATAGTCCTCGCAGGTAATCGGGCCGTAGGAAACGGTTGTCCTGACTGCGCAGGACCCCGTCGAGCAATGCCACTATCTTTTCCCGGTCCCGGCGCAAGGTACCCTTTATGGGCAGGTAGTTGGACGCATGGTTGCTCCTGAACTCACAGTTATCCACTTCCAGGTTTTCAATCAATACCTTCAGTTCCTGCAGTATCTCGAAGGGTTCAGGAAGTTCAAACTCCCCCCGCATCATACGACGGTGCAACACAGTTCCGGGCACCAGCATGAGGGTGAGAGCCGCCACGAAATCCGGGTTGATTTCGCTACAGATCCTGGCCGTCTCCCGGGCATGTTCCTGAGACCTTTCCCCTTTCCCGGCCAAACCCAACAGGACGGTTACTGACAGCTTTATACCTGACCTCATTACCTTGCGCCCGGCTTCCACCATTTCCTGGCCCGTAACCCCTTTGTTGATCTCCTTCAGGAGACGCTCATCACCCGTCTCCACCCCCAGGTAAGCAATGGTGAGCCCTGCCGCGCGTAAAGCCCGCAGCTCCTCATCGGTCTTTTTCAGAATACTCCCGGGGCCGGCGTATATGCCAACATGGCTAAGGCTGGGGAACTGGCGGCACAGCTCCTTTAGTATCTGTAGCAGGTCACCACTATCCATGGCCAGGGCATCACCGTCAGCCAGGAAAACCTTGTACAAATCACCGTAATACAATTTGGCCATGCGGATATCAGCCTTGATCTCGTCCAGGGACCTTACCCGGTATTTCTTATCCTTGTACATCCCGCAGAACGTACACTTGTTATGTGAGCATCCGATAGTACACTGCAATATATAACTCCGGGCCTCACTGGGAGGCCGATAAACATTCCCCTCGTACCTCATAAAAACACCTCGGGTCCTGGTATTTTGCCTTCTATTATCTTACACAAATTTTTTAATTTTGGGAAATAGATTAGCTGGCGTGAAGATTATCCTTGTTTAAGCTGACCAGATTTTTTAAAGACTAATAACGGGGCGAAGGGGCAAAAAAGGGGGGTTCCAAATGGCAAGAAACCGCGGAATCATGTCTGAACAGTTAAAGTACGAGTTGGCCAGGGAACTGGGAGTTGATCAAATCGTGGCCTCCCAGGGTTGGGGCGAGGTAACTGCCCGGAACTGCGGTAACCTCGTCAAGCTGGCCATCGAACGCGCTGAAAGGACCGTGGCCCCGCAGTTTACTCCCAACAGGTACTAACCCTCGCCCTTGCCAGGGGATTTTCCCCTGGCACTTGTTATTACTTACTGTTATAATTAGCTTGTGATTAAGACTGGGAGGTGAACTCGCTTGATTAATCGGAATACCATCATTAAAGATGTGCTGAAAGAGGTTCCCGGTGCGGATAAGATCTTCCTTAAGCACGGAGTCCATTGTCTGGGTTGAATGGGCGCTCTCTTTGAGACGGTTGAGCAGGGTGCTCAAATGCATGGCGTGGATGTCGATAAACTCCTCAAAGAACTTAATGAACAAGCTGAAAAGAAATAAGGGGGCGTGAGCCTCCTTGTTTTGTGAAGCAAAATTTCAATTAAATTTCAATCAGGCCTGACCCCCTAAGAGCGTTTTTACTGCATTAAAGTAGGGGCGGAAGATATTATCAATAATAGTGGTAAAGCGGAAAGGTCCGTAACTAACCATGTCCATGATAATAATCACCATACCTGCCAGTAAGAGGACAGAATAGGCCAGCAATTCCTTCCATTTTTTGTCACGCCATAGGTGCCAACCGTCTACACAGGCCAAGCCCAGTATCACGATAGCAACCAGAACAACAACCATTACCTGTGCTCCTTTCGGGCTGTGACGGGCTCTACTGACAACCCACGGTGGCGGAACCCGGTTTCAGCTTTTACCGTCACCTTGACTACAGGAAAAATCTCCGGCCAGTCCTGGGCCATCCTTTTCCATTCCGGGTAGTGCTGCCTTTTAACCTCCTCGCCGAACCCAAACACGTCCGCGTGCAAGGACTGGGCCTTGCGTACGGTGTGCATTATTTCTCTTTCGATACTGGTGTTAACCCGGCGTTCCAGGCTCTCATAATACTGCGGGGTAAGCAAACCCGGGTGCGTACCGAAATGCTCCCACAGGTCACAGGTGGTCCTGACCTTGACCTCGAAGCTGGGCAGCCCGTTCTTCTCCAGGTGAACAATTATCCGACTTTTGCTGCGCACCAGCCCCATGACCACAGGTTCCACAGGACCTTCAACCGGGCAGGGTACAATTATTTCCCGGGTCTTAATCTTGTTTAATACCCACATTAACCCCAACGTTTCTTTTTCATCAAAGAAATCCACCAATTTCCCCCCCGGGCTGAAGACCGCCACTCTAGACACCTTGATAGCCTGGGGGACGGCGCCCAGGCTTTTCCGGTCTTCGGCGCTGATGCTGGTCTGCGGGACCACTTCCACTACGGGGGCTGCGGGACTGGTCGTTCCCGTGCTTAAGTTGTAGGCAAACTCGCCGAAATCTACGGGCATGATGGCCTGGCGGCCGCCTTCCAGGTCAAACAGGTTGCTGATGGCCAACCCGGTAGCCCGGAAAGTAGGCATCTCTACCTCCAGCACTCTTTTGGCTTCCCCCCTGGCTATAGCCAGGTACATGCTGCGCCGGGTCTCTCGGTTACGCAGGGGCCGGTCCAGAAGTGGTGTTATGCCCAAGCGTGCTGCCCTTTCTCCTACGAGTGTCAGTCGGTCTTGCCCGAAGAAGATCGGCTTGGGAATTCTCTCGACTATGGACAGCGACGCCGCCCTGACGGTTCGCCCGGTTCCCGCCACTGTCCAGAAAGCCTTCGGTGCTCCCGGGCCGCCCCCACCACCTCCACCTCCCTGGCCCGGAACCAAGGCTATCGGGTTGGCTATCTGCAGGGTGAGCCTGACCTGTTCGTTTCCCGCCTCATGGACAACATCCGCGGCAGTTGCCACCACCATGGCCAGATCATTGATCTCTCTCTGGTCCCAACAACCTCCCGTCACCAGGAGGAGCGGCAGCAGCAGCGTCACCACGACCTTTCTCATGCCGCACCTCTTTTCTCTGCCGGCCTGACCAGTACGAGCAGGTAAAGCAAGAGCGGAACTATCATTTCGAAAGACAATAAGCTATAACCGGCCCAGACATTGGACAGAAAGTCGGTGAACTCAGCCACGTCTTCCAGGACGTTATCGGCCAGGGCAATAACGAGCACCGTCACCGGCAGGAGCAGGAACTGAAACTCGCGAAAACCCAGCACCTGGGCGGTGGCCACCACGGAACAGTACAGGAAAGCGCATACCTTGATAAAGTTGCCCAGCACCCACATGATGACAATTATGGCCTCCAGGCGGTCGATTATTCTGGCCAGGCTTATCATCCGGGCCAGGGAAAAGACAGGCAGCTCCAGCTGGCCGGCGTCCACCCCCCCGAAAACCGCCACCACTGCCATCTCCACCGCCGCCAGGATAACGCCGATTATTATCACCACCAGCGCCAGGTTGCGGGAGGTATGGCAGGTGGAAACCAGGGCCGGTATAAACATGCCCGCCAGCAGTACCTCCCCCCGCCAGGAAGCCGAGGTAAAGGAAGACACCAGCATGGTACCCAGGGGATGAACTCCCACCGGCAGCAATCTCCTCAGGTCCATGTGTTCAAAAGGAAGAAAGATGACCATCAGCACCCCCAGGAGAATAAGGGGAAGCAGTATTTCGTTTACCCGGGCCCAGGTTTCCAGACCGCTGCGGACCGCATAAAAGGCCAGTGCGGTAATGGTAACCACAAATACCATTACCGGTGTCTGCGGCATGATGGTTATATTGAGAAACATGCCAAACTCCCTGATTATGAACGCCCCCACGCTGAGAAACCAGAAGGCATACAGGAGCCCCACCAGTTTACCCAGCGGCCGTCCCAGTATCGAGGGCAGGTATTCAATGAAGGTCTGACCGGGAAACCGCCGGGCCAGGGCTACGATAACCACGGCCACGATGAGCCCCCAGACGGTAGCGATAACGGAGGTGAGCCACGCGTCCTGCTCCACGGCACGGGCCGCTATCTGGGGCATAAAGAAAATTACCGTGGATATGGTCACGGTGAGCATCAAGAAAGCCAGCTGGCGTTCTGATATCTTGCCCGGTTCCAAGCTATTTCCTCCTTGACTGGCTGGGTGGTCTTTCCGGCGGCGGTGCGGGCGGTGGCGTTTTGGAGCGGGTCAAGTCTTCTCCCGCAATCAGTGCCGGCCGCCGGGTCATGTCCCACCAGGGAGCCCGGTAAATGACGTCCTTCATTTCCCGCAGCCGCAAGGGAGCCAGGGGGGCCATATACGGTACCCCGAACGACCTTAACGCCGTCAGGTGGACCATAAAGGCCAGGAAACCCAGGGCTATTCCGTACAACCCCAACACTGAACCGGCCACAAGATTAATGAGCCGCACCAGCCTTATGCCCGAGGCCAATTCATAACCGGAACCCAGGGCAAAGTTGGATATCGCGGTCGCGGCAATGACTATCACCATGGCCTGTGACACCAAGCCCGCCTGTACCGCGGCCTGCCCCAGTATCAAAGCCCCGACAATGTTGACCGCCCCGCCAACTATCCGCGGCAGCCTGATACCGGCTTCCCACAGCAGCTCGAAAGTTATCAGAATACTGAGAGCTTCGATGAAGGCAGGAAACGGAACTGTCTCCCGGGCCCCGGCAACGGTAAAAACCAGGGGAATGGGCAACATCTCCTGGTGAAAGGTGGTTACAGCTACATAAAGGCCGGGCAGGTTGGTAGCCACGAACAGAGCCAGGTATCTAAATAAACGTACCAGCCAAACCACGATGGGGTTCATGTAGTAATCCTCGGCGGTTTGCAGGAATTCCACAAAAAGCGTAGGAGCGGTAAGAACCTGGGGACTTCCGTCCACAACTATAGCAAATCGCCCCTCCAGCAGATCAGCCACCACTTTGTCGGGCCTTTCGCTAACCTTTATCAACGGGAAGAGACTGTACCTCCGATCCTGGATCAGCTCTTTAAGTATTGAACTGTCAATCAGGCCGTCAATATCCACCCGGCTCAGGCGCTGCCTGGCCTCCTCCACTATCTCGGGATTGGCCAGATCTTCTACGTACATCAAGGTTACCAGGGTATTAGAGCGGCGGCCCACAATGAAGTTCTCCGACTTCAGGCGGATATCCCCAAGCCGGGAACGGATAAGGGCGGTGTTAATCCGTAATGGTTCCAGAAAACTGTCCCGAGGGCCGGTTACCACCGACTCCAGTACCGGCTCGGTCATGCCCCGGGTGGGCGGGGTTTCAGCGTCGAGCACCAGTCCGACCGGCGACCCGTCCACCAACAGGATCATCTTGTGCATCAGTACCCAGCGTTTCAGTTCCACCATGTCCTCCACCCGGATAGTGGAGTAGAAGGGCAGGAAGTGCCGGTTGAGGTAGTCGGCCAGGTCGCGGGATGGTATCTTCCTGCTCACCTCGGGCGGCACATCCAGCATTAGGGAACGAAATAGATCGTGACTGACCCGGCTGTTTATAAGACCGTCCACCCACACCGCCAGGCACCTGGTTTCTCCCATGTAGAACTCGCGAAATACGATATCGGTGGTATTGGCGAACTCCTGCCTCAGGTAGGCTTCATTCTCCTTAAGGCTGGTACTTATCTCTTTGTAGTCATGGGGCAGGGGAACCTGCTTTGGTCCGGTGCTCGCCCTTTGATTTAACGACTTCTTGCGGAAAAAGATAGGTAATACCCCTTTCCTGGAACGCATTCACCATTGTAGAAACTCGTCAAATTTGACAGACTTGCCGTGTGTTATTAGAGTGTTCCACTAACAGCCTTCTTTATCGTATTCTGTCCAGGCCAACCGCACATCTTCCCTGGGAATTTGGGGATGAGATAGTATGAAATGACAGGTAAACAGAAAGGTGGAAGCGAAGGTATTTGTGAAACCACGGACACAGACAAACACTCATGACTCCTAGCAGGGTAACCACTAGAGGATGAAATGCCGGCGGTATCACCAAGGGCCATAATCATTAACATCAATGACCTTAACGTTTTGTCTGCGTCCATCAGTGTGTTATCAGCGGTTCCTTCGGGACAGGTAGTGTTCAATTCCCAACAAGGCCACCACTGTGAACACCAGCCCTATGGTCGAGGTACCGAGCCATCCCGAACCGATGCTCATCCCCAGGATGGCACTCACCCATAAAGCAGCGGCAGTCCAAAGCCCCCTCCGATTGGGGTCGTCTGCCAGCCAGATAACCCCCGTGCTAATAAAACCGAAGGCCGACACGATCTGGGCAGCTATTCTACCCGGGTCAGCGAGCCACGGGTTGCTCAGTTGCTTGGCAAAATTTACTGATACGATGGTAACCAGAGCGGAACCCACTGTGACTAGAATAAAGGTTCGCGCCCCGGTTACCTTGGTCTTTTCTTTGGCTATTATGCCTATAGTTCCACCTACCACCACGCACATCAACATCTGCACCAGGACCTGTGTAATGAAATTGAGACCCATTTACTACCCCTGGCTTTCCATGAAATACGCCTTACCCCCGGATAAAAGAGTTTGCCAGACACTCGCATGCGACTTGTTTAACCGCGTCGGTTTGCCGGTAACCATATCCGTAAAGGCGTGGAGGCTTTCGCCGGTCGCAACTACAGTTCCGGTGCGCGGGTTGATGATCTCATAGGCGAACCTTATCTTGACGGGACTCACCTCCATAATGGTAGTTCTCACCACCAGTTCGTCCTCAAAATGCGCTGGGTGCCGGTAACGGCAGTGGATCTCGATGACAGGACACGCTACCCCCCGGGCCTCCAGTTCACTGTAGGGCAAACCTATGTCCCTGAGCAATGCGGTTCGAGCCATCTCCCACCAGATAATGTGGTTGGAATGGTGGACTATTCCCATTTTGTCTGTTTCGGCGTACCTTACCCGTAACGAGGTTTCATGAAACATCTCCCGCACCACCTTGCCCTCAAAGCACTACAGCTTATAATTCGGAGCTTCCTGGGTTATAGTCACGTCGTGCGGATGACTTTCGATAAGCCCGGCATTGGTAATCCTGACAAACCTGGTCTTGGTTTTCAACTCTGCAATATTGCGAACTCCGCAATAGCCCATACCTGCTTTCAGGCCCCCCACCAGTTGGAAAATGGTTTCGGAAACCGGGCCCTTGTAAGGTACTCTGCCTTCTATTCCCTCTGGTACCAGTTTAGGTTCGTTTTCCTGGAAGTAGCGGTCGCTGCTTCCCTGGATCATCGCCCCCAGCGAGCCCATACCACGGTACAGCTTATAACTGCGCCCCTGCAGAATAATGATTTCACCCGGACTCTCTTCCGTCCCCGCCAGCAGGTTACCCAGCATAACCACATCTGCCCCTGCGGCCAGCGCTTTGGTAATATCCCCTGAGAACTTGATACCCCCGTCGGCGATAATAGGCACCCCGTGACGCGCACCGACCCGGGCACAGTCGTAAACCGCCGTAATCTGCGGCATCCCGATACCGGCCACTACCCGGGTGGTACAGATCGAGCCGGGGCCGATTCCCACCTTGACTGCGTCAGCTCCCGCCCGGATAAGATCTTCGGTAGCCTCGGCGGTAGCGACATTACCAGCCATAACCTCCAACTCCGGCCATCGCCGCTTGATAGCGGCCACCGTCTCGAGAACCCCCCGGCTATGGCCATGGGCGGTGTCTACGACGATTAAGTCGACATTGGCCTGCCACAAGGCCTCCACCCTCTCCATGGTATCGGCGCTTACCCCTACTGCAGCAGCCGCTAGCAGCCGCCCGCGGCTGTCTTTAGCCGAATTTGGATACTTGCGCACCTTCTCAATATCCTTGATAGTGATAAGCCCTTTCAGCTTGAAGTTCTCATCAACCAGTGGCAGTTTTTCGACCTTGTGCTTTCTCAGTATTTCCCGTGCTTCTTTCAGGGTAGTCCCAACCGGAGCGGTTATCAGGTTGTCTCTGGTCATTACATTCCCGATTTCCTGTTCAAAGTCGTCCTCAAACCTGAGATCCCGGTTGGTTAAAATACCCACCAGGCGTTCCCCTTCCGTGATAGGGACCCCCGAAATGTGGTACTCCTCCATTATCTTGAGCGCATCCTTGACCCGGTCCTGTGGACTTAAAGAAAAAGGGTCGGTTATGACGCCGTGTTCGGATCTTTTCACCCGGTCCACTGCCCTCGCCTGGGCCTCAATTGACATATTCTTGTGGATGACCCCGATACCCCCCTCGCGGGCTATAGCGATGGCCATGCGCGAGTCGGTGACCGTATCCATCCCCGCACTCATAATGGGGATATTCAATGTAAGCTTTCTTGTCACGCGTGTCGAAACATCGACATCCCGCGGTAAAACTTCGGAATAGCCGGGTACCAGGAGGACATCGTCAAATGTAAGCCCTTCCCTTATTGAACTAAACCTCTCTTCCATGTCGGCCCTCCTTGCCAAAGTTTTGCCTTATATTATAACACACGCGGACCTGACACGACCAAAAAAAGAGCGGAGAACTAGTCTCCGCCCATGACCGATCCGATACCGTATTTCAAAAAATGCTCCCTCAGGCTATTCGCCACCTGCGAGCTTATGTTAAACCGTGCCGCGATTTCTTCGTCACTATACTGTTGCGCAAAACAGTCTACCAGCGCATCGTGGTCAATTTCCATCTCCTCGGCCATTTCCTTCAACGAAGGTATCCTGCTCCAGGGGGGGAACCGGCCTTTGCCTTCAAATTCATTTTCATGTTTCACTCTTAGCACGCCTCCTTTCTACTCTAGCTTTTTCCCGGAGGCGCATTTTAATTCCCAGGTCGGGGCTTGAAATTGCGAAACTCGAGTTTCTCTACCAGGAATGTCCCCGTATAAAGGTAGGGGGACACACCTGCCTCCGGCAGGAATGTCCCCGTATAGATCGTAACCCGACGGGGTTTAACAGGGGCCGGTCGCTTACTGGAGAATCCTGCGGGCGCAGATGTAACAGCTGGAGTAATAGGACTCACCGAGGCCGGTGACGGTTATGCCCCGGTTGGTGCTGGCGTGGATAAAATTACCCTCCCCGGTGTAAATGCCAACGTGGTTAATATGGCCGGCCTCCCCCGTGGCAAAAAACACCAGGTCGCCAGGCTGCAACTCAGACTTCTCCACTTGTACGCCCAAACCTGCCTGGGCGCGTGAACTGTGCGGCAAACTGATGCCATGCTGGGA
>JAAYAC010000085.1 GCA_012719535.1 Syntrophomonadaceae bacterium
GCCGCGCTCATAGAACGTGGGACCCTCGTGGTAGGTCAGGGGAATATAGTTACACAGGTTCTTGTCGTGCAGCTTGCGGCTGGCCCCACTGAAGTGCCAGTCATTAAAAATGAAGTGTTTCCTTTCCGGATCGGCCAAAACTGTCTGGGGAGGAAAGGGACAGGTGACGGTTCTAATCTTGACATTCTCCAGTTCGTCCACCCGCCTGGCCAGGGCCTCATCCAGGTAACGGGAGTTCATAACAAATTCACCGTAATGCACCAGGTCCCCGGACTTTACCACCTTCAATGCTTCATCAACCGGAACCAGCTTCCGCCGGTACTCCTCGCTGTAGTTCAAGCTCAACTCCTCCTTTGCACCAGAATCTGCACACTTACGGGGCTCTCTCTGTCTAATATTGTTTCAGCACGTCACCGGCAATTACGATACGCTGCACCTGAGCGGTGCCTTCGAAGATCTGCATGATCTTGGCATCGCGGAAGTACTTCTCGACCGGATAGTCCTTAGTGTACCCGTAACCGCCAAACACCTGCACCGCGTCGCAGGCAACCTTCATGGCGGTGTCACCGGCGAAGCACTTGGCCAGGGAAGCAGCCTCGGTGTAGGGCAATCCCTGGTCCTGCCTGCAGGAGGCCTCCAGGTACAACAAGCGGCTGGCCGCAACGTACTGGGCCATATCGGCCAGGATGAACTGGATAGCCTGGAAGCTGGCAATCGGTTTACCGAACTGGTACCGTTCTTTGGCATACTTAACCGCAGCCTCAAAGGCCGCCTGCGCTACCCCCGTAGCCATGGCTGCGACCGAGGCCCGGGAAACATCCAGAGTCTTCATGGCGATCTTAAACCCGTCCCCTTCTTTGCCCAGCAGGTTCTTGGCAGGTACCCGGACATCTTCGAAAATGACCTGGGTGGTATTAGAACTGCGAATCCCCAGCTTGTGTTCTTTGGAGCCGATGCTTATACCGGGGGTATCGCGATCCACCATAAAAGCACAGATGCCTTTGTGGCCCAGTTTCCGGTCCAGGGTGGCAAATACGGTGTATTGCCCCGCAACTCCGCCATTGCTGATAAACTGCTTGGTGCCGTTCAGGATGTACTCATCCCCCACTTTCTGGCACCTGGTGGACATGCCGGCCACGTCAGAACCGGCTCCTGGTTCCGTCAGGCAAAACGCCCCTATGCAGCCTTCCAGCTCGCGTCCAAACCACCATTTCTTTTGTTCATCCGTAGCGGCGATTATTACCGGGTCAGCCGCCAGCAAGGTACTGGCCGCCATGGTGGTGCATATGCCGGCATCCCCCCGAGCAATCTCCTCGGTGACCAGGTTTTGAGCCACGTGGTCCAAACCCGCCCCCCCATACTCGGCGGGAACTCCGATGGTCATCAGACCCACTTCATGCATTTTCTTGACCGTTTCCCAGGGAAATTCATCATTTTCATCCCATTGCTGAGCATAAGGGACTATCTCGTTGTCGGCGAAATCACGCGCCATCTTGCGCATCATTTCTTGTTCTTCCGTAAACCTGAAATCCATCCTCTTCTACCTCCTTGTATTCTGGCTTGCTTTCTTTACTTACCCCGAAAATCGGGTTTCCTCTTGTCAAGAAACGCCTGCATACCTTCCTTCTGGTCTTCCGTGGCAAAAAGGAAGGCCCAGGTTTTTTGTTCGAACACCAGCCCGGAAGGCAGGTCCACATTCGCCCCGTAGTTGATACACTTCTTGGCCATCCGCATGGCGATGGGACC
>JAAYAC010000086.1 GCA_012719535.1 Syntrophomonadaceae bacterium
ATTTTATCCTGGCACTAAATATCATTTCCACTACGAGTAAAAAAAATACACATCCGAAAAAAATTTTTTCCATGCTATAATTCTTTTAAAACTATGCCAGAAGAAGGAAAGACACCGTCGAATGAAGAAGAACAATGGAGGAATAACCGGTGCGGGTGATTGCAGGTACAGCTAAGGGCCGGAAACTGAAAGCTCCACCGGGCTCGCCAACGCGGCCTGTAACTGACCGTATCAAGGAAGCTTTGTTCAATGTTATCGGCCATGATATACCGGGAGCCAGTTTCCTCGACCTATTCGCGGGGAGCGGCTCGGTAGGCATCGAAGCTCTTAGCCGGGGAGCAGCGCGCGTCATCTTTATAGACAACCACCCAGCTGCCGTAGCCGTCATCCGTGAAAACCTGAAACACTGTGGTTTTCAGTCCGGCTTCGAGGTTTATCGAAACGACGTTTTCAAGGCTATACCCATTCTTAACAAGAGAAAACTGGTTTTTGACTACATTTATGTAGACCCGCCCTTTACCCAGCACCAGCTGTTTCCTGCTGTTATACAGGTAATTGACGACGTCCCGGTGCTGGCTACGGGCGGGGTAATGATTATCCGAGTACCCCGTGGGGAGCCGTTACCAGACCTGCGAAAACTGGAGAGTTTTCGTTCTGACAGTTATGGTGAGTCCACTTTGGTCTATTACCAGCACCGGAATAGGGGGATTGATCAGGATGGAACTGTACGAGATACTTGATGAAATGGAGGAGGTAATCAAGAGTGCCACCAAGATTCCACTGTCCGGCAAGGTAGTGATTGACCCGGAGTATTTTCTGGAAAAGGTTGATCGGTTGCGTGCCGTTCTTCCCGAGGAGATAGAGGAGGCCAGATCCTTACTGGAGGACCAGCAGGCACTGTTTACTCACGCCCAGCAGGCTGCCCAGGAAATTATTGACGAGAGCAAGCACCAAGCTGCCCGTATAGTGGACAATAACGAGATCATCCGGCAGGCTCGGAGTATATCGGAGGAAATTGTAGCCAAGGCCGAGAGCCTGGCCCGGGAGATCAGAAGTGAAGCCAACCAGTATGCCGAGGATATGCTGGGACATATGGAGCGGGTTCTAAGAGAGGGCCTGGCCAGTATTCAAAAGGGCAGGAGTGAACTTAAGGAGATAATGAAGCAAGAGAACTGCTAACCAGAGTTGCCGCGTGGTGGATGGCAACGCCAAACACACGTTTATAAGGTGGTCTTTTATGAAGATTCGTGATTTGATGACGGTCAATCCCGCGGTTATTAGCCTGGAACAAACAGTCGCTGATGTTGCCCGGTTATTTTTGGAAAACGAGATCGACGGGGCACCGGTGCTTAACGAAAAGGGTGAGTTGGTGGGGCTAATAACCAAGACCCATCTGATGCAGGTCATCGCCCGCGGCCTGCCGGCCGATACCCCGGCACGAACATTGATGACTACCGAAGTGGAAACTGTGGACCCGGACGATAACGTTTGGGAGTTTCAAAAGCGCCGGCGGGGTCGTTTGCCGGTGACCATAGACGACAAACTGGTAGGCATGTTTACCCGTTCCGATTTGATGACCGCGTTTTTTGCCATGATGGAAAAAACCGGGAAGGAACTGGAAGCAACTATTGACTGTATGTATAACCCCGTGGTATCAATAGATACCAGCGGAAACATTCAAGTGTTTAACAAGGCCGCGGAGAAACTTCTGGGGCTAAGAGCGGACGAAGTCCGTGGACGCAACATCAAAGACCTGGTTTACAACACCAAATTGATTGAGGTTATGGAAACCGGGCAAACCCAGTCAACACAAAAGATCGTCATCGGGGATAAGACGTTTCTATCCAACCGTACCCCAGTTGTTAAAGAAGGACGGATAGTAGGGGCAGTTGCCGTGTTGCAGGAAATTTCGGAGCTAGAAGAGGTATCTAAGGAACTGGCCTACACCAAACGCCTCAACCAAGAGCTGGACGCCATCATCGAGTCTTCTTTCGACGGGTTGTATGTGACGGACGGTGAAGGTAATACCTTGCGCGTGAACAAAGCTACCGAGCGCATAACCGGGGTACCTACCGGGGAAGTCATCGGCCGCAATATGAGGGAGCTGGTTGAGGAAGGGGTTTATTCACGTTCTGGTACCCTGCTGGCGCTGGAAAAACAAGAAAGGGTTACAACCACGCTGGAAACAAGAACCGGGCAGACGGTGCTGGTGACCAGCAACCCCATCTACGACGATGAGGGCAATATTTTTCGCGTGGTTACCAACGTGCGTGACGTTACTGAGCTAAATGAACTCAAGCAGAAACTGGAGCAGATAAGCCAGCTTTACCAAACGGAGTTGCAGCAATTGCGACTCCAGAATTCCCAACGCCTGGTCGTAAACTCACCCAAGATGAAAGAATTGCTCAACCTTGTTACCCGGCTGGCGGGGGTAGATTCCACAGTGCTGATTCAGGGTGAGTCCGGGGTAGGCAAGGAATTAATAGCGGAGATAATTCACACCCATAGCAGCCGGAAGGATGGCCCCCTCATCAAGATCAATTGCGGGGCCATTCCTGAGAATCTACTGGAATCGGAGCTTTTCGGCTATGAACCGGGAGCATTTACCGGAGCCAGCAAACAGGGTAAAGCAGGTCTTTTTGAGCTTGCCAACGGGGGTACCCTGTTTCTGGACGAAGTCGGGGAAATGCCCCTAAACTTGCAGGTCAAGCTGCTCCGGGTTCTGCAGGACAGGAAAATAACCCGGGTAGGGGGAATTAAGTCGCACAAGGTTAATGTTCGGGTGCTGGCAGGAACTAACCGTAACCTGGTCGATATGATCGGCAAGAAACAGTTCCGTGAAGACTTGTATTATCGGTTGAACGTAGTACCGGTACATGTGCCTCCCTTACGTGAGCGTAAAGAAGATATTCTGCCGCTGGTCCAGCATTTCTTGCAGGGGTTTAATAAAAAGTATCGCATGACTAAACGCATGGCGGCGGACGCAATAGAACGCCTGATAGAATACGACTGGCCGGGTAACGTCAGGGAGTTGGAGAACCTTATCGAGCGGTTGGTAGTTATCACGGTTGGTGATGTTATCACGTCGGACGACTTGCCTGCCTGGGCGCAAGGGAACTTGCAGGGAGCAAATCCGGAATCTGAGATCATCCCGTTACGCCGGGCGGTGGAGAACGCCGAACGCAAACTGCTGCAAAAGGCTTTCGCCCGCTATGATTCTACCTATCAGGTTGCCCGGGTATTGGGAGTAAACCAGTCTACCGTTTTCCGCAAAGCTGTTAAATACGGGCTCAAACAACGTGAACGTACCACCTGATAACCTACAATACAGCTGGAAAGTTAAAAATGGCGGTAGGTACTCCTACCGCCAACATCATATTGTTATTAGGAGGTAATAAAGTATGAGTTTAGGAAGGATTATCTCAATCCCTTGAGCAGGTTATTAGCTACCACTATTCGCTGCACCTGGCTGGTTCCTTCATAGATCTGCAGTATCTTGGCATCACGCATATACTTCTCCACCGGGTATTCCTTGGTATACCCGTAACCTCCGTATACCTGAACCATGTCAGTAGTTACCCTCATCGCCATATCGCCGCACCAACCTTTGGCTATCGAAGCCGCCTGGGAGAAAGGCTTTCCTGCCATCTTGAGCCAGCAGGCCTTGTGATAGAGCAACCGCCCGGCTTCAATGTCCATCAAGGCATCAGCCAGTAAAAATTGGATGGCCTGAAAAGAGGCGATCGGCTTACCAAATTGGACTCTCATTTTGGCATATTCTACTGCATGGTCAAAGGCTCCCTGGGCCGTTCCCACAGCCAGTGCCGCGATCATGGGCCTGGACAGGTCTAGCGTCTTCATGCAAGTCATCCAACCTGTCCCTTCGGCGCCCAGGCGGTTCTCTTCCGGTACGAACACGTTGTCGAATACTACCTCCGTGGTGTTGGAGGTTCTGATACCCATTTTGTTTTCTTTCTTACCAGTGGAGATGCCCTCACTATTTCTATCTACCATGAATGCACATATTCCTTTGTATCCCATCTTCTTGTCGAGCGTGGCAAAAACCGTATACTGCCCGGCTACCCCACCGTTGGTGATGAAACACTTGGTCCCGTTCAGGATATAGCCACCGTCCACTTTTTTGCAGTTGGTGGACATACCCCCCACATCCGAGCCAGCTCCCGGTTCAGTCAGGCAAAAGGCCGCTACCTTGCCGTCAAGCAATCCTTTCCACCAGCGCTCGGCCTGTTCTTGGTTGGCTGCTACCACAACCGGCTCGGAGGCCAGCAGGCAACTTGCGACAACCACCGTGGCCAGGCCCAGATCCCCGCGAGCCAGTTCTTCAACTGCCAGGGCTTGCCCCAGATAATCGATACCGGGCCCGCCAAATTCCTCCGGTACACCGACCGTCATCAAGCCGGTTTCCTGCATCTTGGCCACCAGGTGCTCGGGATAGATATCCTTTTCGTCGTATTCGCCTACTACCGGCCACAGTTCATTTTCGGCAAACTTTCTGGCCATATCTTTAATCATTAGCTGCTCATCGGTATAGTTAAAATCCACTTTTATCCTGCCTCCTTTTAAATCTTAACCCCAATTACTTCGCTTGAAGAAAAACGACTGTTCAGTTCGGCTGTTAACCACCTCCCCGGGCCGGGGTTCAACCGCGGCGAGCAGGATTATCCCCTCTGCGGACACTCGCAACTAGGCTCTGAGTTTATTGGTTGCCTTCCATATGTTCATTTTCCGGGCTTCTTCCACCAGTTCGTCCCGGAATTTAGGATGGGCAATATTGATAAGGGCTTCTGCCCGTTCCCAGTTGGATAAGCCCTTGAGCATGGCTTTGCCGTATTCCGTTATCACGTAGAAGGTTGCGCTCCGGGGGCAGGTGACTATGGTACCCGGGGTCAGGGTGGGCCTGATGCGTGATTGCAGGTTACCGTCTTTATCCGTATAGGTGGAAGTCAGGCAGATAAATCCTTTGCCTCCCTGGGAACGGAATGCCCCGTAAATGAAATCGAACTGGCCTCCCGTACCGGAGATATGGCGAGTACCGGAGGATTCAGAGGCCACCTGGCCGTAGAGGTCTACCTCAAGGGCATTATTGATGGCTACCACTTTATCGTTTTGCGCCACGATAAAAGGATTATTGGTGTAGTCCACCGGGTATGATGCCAGCATGGGGTTTTTGTCCAGAAATTCATAGAGCTTGGAGGTGCCCATTGCAAAAGTGTATACCATTTTACCGCGATCCACGGTCTTGCGGGCATTGGTAATACGTCCCGACTCGTACATGTCTACGTAGGAATCGGCCAGCATCTCGGTGTGAACGCCCAGGTCTTTTAAATCTGATTCGGCAATCATTTTGCCCACTGCGTTGGGCATTCCCCCGATACCCAGCTGCAGGCAAGCACCGTCTTCGATTTCTTCCATTACCAGGCCGGCGATCACCTTATCCGTTTCTGTGATTACCGGGTTAGGTACCTGGGGCAGCGGCTTGCTTATTCCCTCGACAATGTAATCGACTTGCGAAATATGAATGGACTCGTGGCTACCCCCCAGGCACACCGGCATTTGTTCGTTTACCTCCACGATAACGGTCTTGGCTCGGTCGCACTGGGCCTTTTGAAAGGAGTTGGAGGGGCCGAAATTGAAGAAACCGTGTTTGTCCATCGGAGCTACTTGCATAATGGCCACGTCAGATTCCAGGTACCTTTGGTAGTACTGGGGAACCTCGCAGTAGAATATGGGGACATAGGTGCACAGGCCTTCGTCATGGAGCTTTCTTTCTGCACCGCTCATATGCCAGCTGTTGTAGATGAAATGAGTTCCTTCCGGGTCTACTGTGCACACTTTAGGGCGAAAAAGGGTGGTTACCGCCCGGATCTTTACCCCGAAAAGCTCGTCCTTGCGACGGGCAAGAGCCTCGTCCATAACCGGGGGAGCGCAGGCAAAATGGCTATATTCCACCCAGTCTCCGGACTTGACAACCTTAGCTGCTTCTTCGGCGGGGACTAGTTTGCGTTGGTATTCCTCTGTAAATGACACCCTAAATACCTCCTCCTGAGACCTACGAAATACTACATATGTGATATCGTTTAATATGTGGAATTAATTAATCCGAGGGTGGGAAATAGCGCGGAAGGTCTTTCTGCGCTATTTCCCTCCAATACCTAAATGTCCCGGGAGATAATCGTAGCCATGGCCGGGCCGCCTCCGACACAAAGAGAAGCTCCCCCAACGGTGGCTCCCATTCTTTGTAGTTCGTACAGGCAGGCAATAATGATGCGCAGGCCCGTCATGCCGATGGGATGTCCAATGGAAATACCGGAACCGTTGTGGTTGACTTTATCCATATCGATAACCCAGCCTTGTTCTTCTTTCAACATCCGTCCTACCCCCAGCCATTGGGCGGCAAAAGCTTCGTTGATTTCCCAGTACTCAATATCATCAAAGGTAAGACCGGCAAATTTGAGGGCCTTGGGCATCGCTCGGGCGGGACCTAATCCCATGACTTCGGCAGGAACCCCGGCCGTAGCCGTGGAGAGAACCTTAGCTAGCGGCTTAATGCCAAGTTCATCGGCTTTTTCACGAGCCATGACGATGGCGGCACACCCGCCGTCGTTGATTCCGGAAGCGTTACCTGCGGTTACCGTACCGCCTTTCTTGAAAGCCGGAGCCAGCTTGGCCAGCGATTCCAGGGTAGTTTCGGGTTTCCCGTGTTCATCCCTGTCGAACCAGGTGACCCCTTTCTTGGTTTTTATCTCAAAGGGAATTATTTCACCGTCGGCGAACTTATTGGCGGCTTGGGCGGCAGCGAGACGCTGCTGGCTCAGCAAGGCCAGTTCGTCCTGCTCCTGGCGCGAAATTCCATATTTCTCAGCAACGTTTTCAGCGGTTATTCCCATGTGATACCCGCAAATAGTGCAGATAAGGCCGTCATACAACATGGCATCCTCCAGCTTGCCGGGTCCGAGCCGGTAGCCGGTACGTCCTTTGTGGACCAGGTACGGGGCCCCGCTCATGCTTTCCACCCCGCACACTAGAGCTATATCTGTATGCCCGCTCATTATGTTTTGACAGGCAATTTCGAAGGCTCTCATGGAAGAAGAGCAGAGCTGGTTGACGGTAACAGCCCCCGCCTTGGGGTCGATACCAAGGCCGTAACTTATCTGGCGGGCTATGTTCCCCCCTAATCCGGCCTGAATAACGCAACCGGCGACTACTTCGTCGATCATGTCCGGGGTAATGCCGGCTCGCTGGATGCATTCCTTACCAGTGGCAATGGCAAACTCCTTGGGATGAAAGCTGCTCAGGGAGCCCAGCATGGTGCCAACGGCTGTTCGGCAGGCGCTCACAATAACTGCTTCTCTCATTGAATTACCTCCTTAATTCAATACTGAACCTAAACACTTTGGAACTCAGTACTTGAAAAACCCTTCCCCGGTCTTGCGGCCCAGCTTGCCGGCGCGAACCATCTTGATCAGAAGGGGACAAGGACGGTACTTGTCGTCGCCGAATTCCCGGTGCAGTGTTTCCATAACAGCCAGGACGATATCGAGACCGATCATGTCCGCCAGGGCCAGGGGGCCCATCGGGTGGCCCGCACCGAGTTTCATGGAAGTGTCAATGTCGGAGGCGTTGGCAACCCCCTCCATGAGGGCATACATCCCTTCGTTTAACATGGGTACCAGCAAGCGATTAACCACAAAGCCGGGAGCCTCATTAATTTCCACCGGGGTTTTACCCAGGTTGCTCGTGAGGTTCTTTATAATATCGAAGGTTTCCTGGCTGGTGGAGGCTCCTTTGATTATCTCAACCAGTTTCATGGCCGGAACCGGGTTGAAAAAGTGCATGCCAATAACCTTATCTGCCCTGCCGGTGGCAGCACCGATTTCCGTGATACTCAGGGCGGAGGTGTTGGAAGCCAGTATGCATTCCGGCTTGCAGGTCTCGTCCAACTCTTTGAAAATCGCCTTCTTTATGTCCATTACTTCTATTGCAGCTTCTATTACTACATCGCAGTCTTTAGCTGCTGCCATGTCGACCGTCCCGCTGATGCGTCCCATAATGACATTCTTGTCGTCAGCGGATAACTTCCCTTTTTCGGCCATCTTGGCGAGGTTCTTCTCAATACCTTTGATCGCCTTGTCCACAAACTCTTGCTTGATGTCGCGGACAACCACGTCGAAACCGGCCTGGGCAGCAACCTGAACAATGCCTGCGCCCATGGTACCAGCTCCGAGTACCATGATTTTCTTGATGTCCATTCTTTTCCTAACCTCCTGTCACAGTTTTCCAACAACGGATATTATAACCGGTACGTTCCACCTCCTTCCATACTGGCTGGAAAAACTTTAATGTAAGGTTGGTTCGGTAGGCTGGTATCCGGGAATGAATTAGCTTAAACTGGAATTGGTACTCCGGTATTGTGGTTCGGACTAGCCTGCAAGTACGATACTTATCAGGAGTGCAATAACCATGCCAGGCGGTGGACCTTGCTGGAATTGATGACGGCAGGAAGCCCGGCTTCTCTGGGGAGAAGGCCGGTTAGGTTGCACGCCGGTTTATGTGGGCAAGCTGTCCGGGTTAATGCAGCCAAGCATTAGATGGTAATGCACTAGAGCATTACAACGGAGGGGTGGGTGGTGGCGAGCCATGAGATGGCCGGCACCGGGATTATAAGAAGTGACAAAGTAATGCACATATGCATTAACAGCGCAACTTTGCCAGTACTACCGCAGTTAGTGCCAGTAGCATGACCCCGGAGAGGCTTACCAGCAAGGGAACAATGCACAGACCAACTGTGGAAAAGGGAGCGGCATGAGGCACAATCGCAGCGTGGCCGTATAGGGAAATGGTGTCGGCCAGGTACCGGTGCAGGAAAAACCTGTACCCGAGTATGGTGTACAGCGCAGCAAGTAGCATCTGCACCGAACGAGATAAGACATAGAAGGAAAGTCGAACCGGAATCTCCGCGACAATACTCATTACCTGAGCAATAATCGATAAACCGCTCCAGGCCAGAACCACGCTGGTGGCCACCAACTGGTAATGGAGGGATGCCTCCGAGGCGGCTATGGTTCTGGCCCCAAGGGTCATCTCCAAGAAACCGGTACTGAGGCCACACGCCAGGGAGTGGGACATGCCAGGAATGAGGCGGGCTTGCTGAATGGTATGGGCCATAAGGTCGATGACACCCCAGGTGCGAAGCATTTGGGTGATTACTGAGAAGACTATGATAAAGCCTCCCACGGTCAGGATGTTGTTTACGCTGTTACGAATCGATTCCCCCAGCATTCCGCCTATACCGCGGCAGTTCTGGCGGTTTACCTCCAACAGCCGGGCGACAGCCGCTTTCAGCGGATTAACATTACAGGTAGCGGAGACGGAGGCGTACCGGAGGGGAGCAAGTCGCCCCGCCAGAAAGCCTACGGACAGGTTAGCCAGGTAATGAGCACAGGCCAACAGGTAACCCGCGGAGGGCAGGGCAAACATGCCTACGGCCACGGCTCCCAGTATGAAAAGGGGGCTGGCGTTGTTAGTGAATGATACCAGCCTTTCCGCTTCATTCTCGTCCAACAGCTTTTCTGAGTAGAGCTTGCGGGTTAGGATCGCCCCGATCGGGAATCCGGAAGTATACCCCATTACCACTACGAATGCGCTAACCCCTGGCAGGCGAAAGAGAGGGCGCATAACCGGTTCGAGAAGAATTCCCAGGAAATGCACCAAACCAAGCTGTACCAGCATTTCTGATACAACAAAAAAGGGCAGGAGGGCGGGCAGGACCACGCGAAACCAGAGGTCTAACCCATCCAGGGAAGCCTTGCTCGCCAGGCCCGGGTTGATAATCATAAAACCGGTTAAAAATAAGACAAACACCAGAAACAGGCAACCGGTGTTCTTTTTCATTCGGTTACACTCCTGTACAGGAACGGATATTGCAGGCCGCAAAAGAGAGGGGGCTCTTTAAATTGCAGGCCTACCCTAATATATATGAAACCGGAGGTGAAGTAAGAATATGGCCGGGAAGGAAACCCCCCGGAAAAGGCCGCGTATCGGGCTGGTGCTCGGGGCCGGGAGTGCCCGGGGACTGGCTCACATAGGGGTTCTCCAGGTTTTTCTCGAACAAAAGATTCCTTTCGACTTCATTGTGGGAAGCAGTATGGGGGCCCTCGTCGGAGCCTTGTACGCGGCGGGTTCGGACCTTTACCTGCTGGAGAAGTTGACCCGGCACATGAATCCCAATTCCTTGCTGGACGTGCGGATTCCGCGCATGGGTTTCATCAGTGGGAGGAAAGTTCAGGAACTTATCCACCTGCTTACCAAAGGGAAACGGTTTGAAGAACTCAGTCTCCCCGTTGCTGTAGTGGCCACTGATGTCCGTTCCGGGAACAGGGTGGTCTTGAATACCGGCGTGGTCAGTGAGGCAGTCAGGGCAAGTATTTCCATACCGGGTGTGTTTATTCCGGTGGAACGGGACGGAATGCTGCTGGTGGATGGCGCCGTCACGGATCGCCTTCCGATTGAAGTGGCCCGGGACATGGGGGCAGAGAGGGTTATAGCTGTAGACGTTACTTTTGCGGAGGAAAAACAGCCCCGGGTCAACAACGCCATTCATGTTATTTTGGCTTCGATTGAGATACTGGAAAGACAGATATTTACGGGGTTAGTCAAGCCACGGGCCGACATTCTTATTCAGCCCCGCCTGGGGAATATCGGGTCAGCCAACTTTGAAAGGGCGGCGGAATGCATTCTTGCGGGCCGGGAAGCTGCTCTGGCCAAGCTGCCGGAGATTCAAGCGGCCTTGGTCTGTGGTGCTCAGGATAAGAACACGGGCGAGGTGGTATAGTCTTTTCCTCCCTTACGATGGGGTTCCGCCAAAAAGATTGAATAGAGGTCGGTGGCCATGAAGTCCAGGTCGAGCATCTGTCTTGCTACCGGGTACCGGTTGTGCGGGAGGAGTTGCTGGACCTGTTTCACTCTATTTACCAGAAAAATTCCCTGATTTGTTTTTATTTTTTGCAGGATTTTTTGTCCAAATGGAGAAAAACCTAAAAGACGCAAGTAGACCGGACCCGTTTCATCGAAGACCTTAACCTTCTCCTTGGTGAGATTTGTTAGTACATACAGCAGGATACGGTTGATTCGGGTCAGGTTATATCTTTTGGTTTTGATAGACTTCTTCAACTCGGCCAGGCTGTTTGATTCGTGAGCAGCCTTTTTAATGCGGTTTTCCAGCCCCTCGGTGACGTCATAGAGCCGGGCTATCTCGTCGGTCGCGGAACGCCGTAGCAGGGCGAGTATTACCGGACCCATTGTATTTTCAAAGACCGGGCCCCTGCCGCAGGCAAACTCTCTCCCCAGTATATTCAGGCTGGTGCTGGGAAGGCAGTGAGATACCATATCTTCCCAATTGGGCTGGGCCAGGGTTTGTCTGATAGCGGTGGCGCTGGCGTACCGGGTCAGTTGCAGGCCGTGGTAACTGGACTGCCGGCGCGGAATGATGACAGGCTGGAGAGTACTTTTTGTTTCCTGCAAGACCCTCAGGTACTCCACGGCCAGAATGTTGTTGGGACCGGTCAGGGTATGAAAGACTGCCTCAGGGTCAATATCGGGGATTTGCCGGTGGAAATACTGGGACATGGCTTTAGCTCTGGCCAGGGGGAAGCTGTCGCCACGGGACAGAAAGGTTTTTATGGCGGCCCGGAATTCAGCGGGTTCGTCCTGTAACACCGCAGCAATCCGCTGCAGGAGGCCCAGGTTCTCGGTTTCGGCGCCAAAACACACATGGGTGACTACCCCGGTTCTCTCTAGTAATTGGATGGCGCTGCGGGCGAAATGGTACGCACTGCGTACAGCAAAACAAAAGGGAAGTTCAAAAACCAGGTCGGCTCCGCTTTTTAAGGCCATTTCAGCGCGAGCCCATTTGCTTACGACTGCCGGTCCCCCCCTCTGGACAAAGTTACCGCTCATGACACAGACGACGCCGTCGGCGGAGGTAAGCCGTTTAGCCTGGTGGAGATGGTAAAGGTGGCCGTTGTGAAACGGGTTGTATTCCGCAACTATCCCGACGACTGGCAAGGATTAACCTCCTTCCTAATTCACCGGCCCGTCCCGGTGCGAACCATAGCCGGGTGATTATACTAGTACCTTAGCATAAAAACAGGCTATTAGTTAACCGCCATGTGATAAAAATAACAATGGTTTCACAACTGAAACCTGGCTTGCGACACAGCCCGGTTGTATATGGTGTTGGTAAGCACTCCCGCCACCAAATACAGTGCTTATGTTCAGGGCTACCGGGGTTTTTGTAACAGAATCAGCAATAAGTTTCCACAGGTTCCAGGCTGGTATTCCGGCTTATAAATATCAAAAACATAAAAGGAGGCATTTGTAATGAATCTCTTGGAACAAATCAGGGAGAAGGCGAAGGCAAACATCAAGACGATCGTATTGCCAGAAGGCACGGAAGAGAGAACCCTTAAGGCTGTTCCTACCCTGGTAGGGGAAAAGATAGCCAATCCGATCCTTCTGGGGAACCCAACTGCGATCAAGGATCTGGCTGCCAAGGTAGGTGCCGACATCAGTGGAGCTGAAATCGTTAATCCAGTGGATGCTCCCTTTTTTGATGACTTTGTGCAGCAGTTTTATGAGATGCGGAAGGACAAGGGGATGACCCCGGACAAGGCGAAAACCCTTATGGCCGACCCTCTTTACTTTGGTTCCATGATGGTAAAGACGGGCAAAGCCGACGGGGAGGTGGCCGGCGCAGAAAACACCACCGGCGACGTCTTGAGACCTGCTCTGCAAATCATCAAGACTGCTCCCGGCATCTCTGCAGTGTCTGGTGCATTTATTATGATCGTTCCCGACTGCGAGTTTGGTGACAACGGGATTTTCGTATTTGCCGACTGTGCGGTAACGCCCAATCCTACCGCCGAGCAGATGGCCGAGTTTGCAGCAGCTTCGGTGGGGACTGCTACCAACCTTTGCGGGATCAAGGAACCCAAGATTGGCATGCTGTCTTTCTCCACCAAGGGGAGTGCCAGCCATGAACTGGTAGACAAGGTTGCTAAAGCTACCGAGATAGCCAGGGCGAAGTTCCCGGACCTGAAAGTGGACGGTGAGTTCCAGGCCGACGCCGCCCTAGTACCCAAGGTGGGAGCTTCCAAGGCTCCGGGCAGCCCGGTGGCAGGACAATGTAACATACTTATTTTCCCGGACCTGCAGGCAGGTAACATAGGATACAAACTGGTGCAACGCCTGGCTAAGGCAGAAGCTATCGGTCCTATCCTTCAGGGAATTGGCAAGCCCGTTAATGACCTTTCCCGTGGTTGCAGTGTAGAAGACATCGTAAATGTGGTGGCGATGACCGCCGTTCGCGCTTAGTGGGCTTTCCTCTCAGGATAATCAGATTAACCTGGGATAAGGGGAGGTGGATGCATACCTTTTTGGGGATGAGCTCTGCATCGCCTGGTAAGTCAAAGATTCTGTAATTAATTGTTGAGGAGGTTTATCTATGAAGGTATTGGTGGTAAACTGCGGCAGTTCGTCGATTAAGTATCAGCTCGTTGATATGACTGATGAATCTGTACTCGCCAAAGGGCTGGTGGATCGGGTAGGTATCCCCGGCACGGTACTCAAGCACGAGCCTCTGGGCAAGGACGAAGTCGTGATCAAGAAGGATCTGCCCGACCATACTGAGGGCATGAAGCTGGTCCTGGATGTGCTGGTCAATCCCGAATACGGTGTGATCAAGAGCATGGATGAAATCGGGGCAGTAGGTCACCGGGTGGTTCACGGTGGTGAAGCGTTCGCTGCCTCGGTGGTTATTGACGACCAGGTAAAACAAGTTATTAGGGAATGCTTCGACATTGCTCCCTTACACAACCCGCCGAACCTGATGGGTATTGATGCGTGCCAGGAACTGATGCCGAATGTCAAGCATGTGGCGGTATTCGATACTGCTTTCCACCAGACCATGCCGCCCAAGAACTACATGTATGCCCTACCCTACGAGATATATGAGCAGTATAAGGTGAGAAGATACGGTTTCCACGGGACTTCACATTTCTATGTGTCCCACCGTGCCGCCGAGCTACTGGGTAAACCCTATGAAGAGTGTAAGATAATCACCCTGCACCTCGGTAACGGCGCCAGCATGGCGGCCATTGCCGACGGCAAGGTTATCGATACCTCCATGGGCTTCACCCCGCTGGAAGGCCTGGTCATGGGAACCCGTAGCGGTGATATCGACCCGGCCATCGTCTTCTTCATCATGGAGAAGCTTAACCTTACCACCAGTGAAGTCAATAATTACCTGAACAAGAAGTCGGGTATGCTGGGGCTCTCCGGCGTATCCAACGACCTGAGAGATATCCTGGAAGCGGCTGCTGCTGGCAACCAAAGAGCCCAGCTGGCTCTGGATGTTTATTACACCAGGGTTAAGGGCTACATCGGCAACTACATGGCCCAGTTGAATGGCTGCGACTGCCTGGTCTTCACTGCTGGTGTGGGTGAGAATGCCATAGATATCCGCCAGGCTATTTGCGAGGGCCTGGACTACCTGGGAATTAAGCTGGATGTTGAGAAGAACAAGGTCAGGGGCAGGGAAGTAGACGTAGCTGCGAGTGATTCAAAGGTCAGGATCTTTGTTATTCCCACGAATGAAGAACTGGTTATCGCCCGGGATACCTATAACCTGGCCAAGTAAGATTCGCCGAAAAGGGTTCCACAGTCAGAGCCGGGCGCCAGCCCGGCTCTTTTACCATGGGGTCAGGCTTGAAATTGTGAAATTTGCGAGCCGCCCCCTGGCAGGACCCTGCCAGGGGGCGTAAGGCCCGTACCGAAACACGGTACTATTGGAGGTGGAGTAAGCGAGACGCCCTTGGTGTCTTTTGCGGGCGGTTGGCGGGCCCGGACGGGCAATATTCGGGTTTGGGTGGTGGCCGTGGGTATTCTTGACAACGGAATAAGGGGATAATATAATTAAGTCTGGTTATTTTTCGGGGTGTGTAAATTATGAAGCTTGACTTGAGGTGGCTCAAGAACCATCCGAACGAAACCCAGGAGTTTTACCTGGAAGAGGAAGTAGATGATCTCACCCTAGCCGGTGAACGGATCATTTTTAAAGACAAGATTACAGTTCACCTGGTTCTCACCAATACGGGCAGGTTGATAGTGGGCTCGGGAGATATTCAGACAGTACTTGGCCTGCAGTGCGGCCGGTGCTTGCAGGCGTATAGTTTACCTCTCGCTACTGACTTTAACGTCCAGCTTTGTGAAGAGAACCTCGCCCAAGGCTTGCAGGAAGACGAGGATTTTATCCTTTTCAAGGGGAATGAGGTCGACCTGGACCCGGTTATCGTGGAAAACATACTGGTTAACCTGCCGCTCCGGCGGCTGTGCAGTGAGGACTGTCCGGGATTCTGTCCCCGGTGCGGGGTAGACCTGAGGCAGGAGAAATGCCGCTGTGAGAATGAAGAGACAGATCCCAGGTGGGAAGTGCTCAAGAAACTGCTATAGGGGAAGGAGGTAGGAGCATGGGAGTTCCCAAGCGCAGGCAATCGAAGTCACGGAAGAATATGCGGCGCTCCGAATGGAGAAGAATTGAACAGCCGGGATTGGTGGAATGCCCTCAGTGTCACGAACTGAAGATGCCCCACCGGGTTTGCATGAAGTGCGGTTTTTACAAGGGGCAGGCGGTTTTAAAATAAGTCCCGTGGTGAGAAAGAAAAGTAAGGTAAGAGTCAGGTATGACGATTAGCTTACTTTTTGCTTTTTTAGAGGTATGAGGAGGTGTTTCCGTGAGGATTGCGGTTGACGCCATGGGTGGGGATTATGCCCCCGGGGAGGTTGTCAGGGGAGCGGTGGGGGCCGTTAACCAGACCGGAGTAGAGATATTACTGGTAGGCGACGAGAACAGGGTGGGAAATGAGCTATCGAGGTATACATATCCGGCAGACAGGGTCAGAATTGTGCACTGCACTGAGGTGGTTGAAATGAACGAACACCCGGCCCTGGCCCTCCGGAAGAAGAAAGACTCCTCAATCGTCGTGGCAACCAGCCTGGTAAGAGCGGGAAAAGCAGACGCGCTGGTTTCTTGCGGTAACACCGGGGCACAGATGGCTGCGGCGACATTCATACTGGGGAGATTTGATGGAGTGGAGAGATCGGCCATCGCCGCCATTATTCCCATCGGAGAGCGCTGCACCGTACTGCTGGACATAGGCGCCAATGTGGATTGTAAACCTCGGCAGCTTGTACAGTTTGCGGTAATGGGCCGGGCATACGCCGCAATTGTGACCGGCAACCCGAGTCCCTCGGTAGGCTTGCTGTCCAATGGGGAGGAAGAGGCCAAAGGCAATCAGGCGGTTCTGGAAGCCCACGCCTTGCTTAAGGAGATGCGGGGACTGAACTTCGTAGGAAATGTCGAGGGGCGTGATATATTTAACGGCCGAAGTGAAGTCGTGGTTTGTGATGGCTTTGTCGGCAATATTGTTCTGAAGGCCGTGGAAGGTTTCATGTCCCTGGTGATGGGACAGTTGCAAGGAGTTTTAGCTGACGGAGGCCAGGGGGCCTTGAAAAGCTTCGATTATCACCAGGTGGGAGGAGCTCCCCTGTTGGGAGTTGAAGGAGTCAGCATTGTCTGTCACGGGAGTTCCCGGGGGGAAGCCGTCACCAATGGAATTAAAATGGCCATCAGGTGTGTGGAAAACGACATGGTTGCCCGGCTAAAGGCGGAATTGGCCGGCTGCTAGCAGGGCGGTGGATACCGGGCAGCCAGGTGAAAGGATGACCGGGGGAAAAAGGATGCTTGAGCGTTTCAAAGAATTAAACCAGATTGAAGGCGTGGATACTGGTCTTTTGACAAAAGCTTTGACCCACCCGTCCTTTTCCCAGGAAAATAACGGCGCCGAAAACAACCAGCGCCTGGAGTTTCTGGGGGATGCGATCTTGAACCTGGTGGTTGCCGAGTACCTGTACAAGAATTACCCCAACAAGCCGGAAGGAGATCTAACCCGGATACGGGCCAAGGTGGTTTGTGAGAAGGCTTTGGTGGAAGTGGCTACCGCAATGAAAGTGGGCGAATACATCTTCCTGGGTAGAGGTGAAGAGTTGTCAGGTGGGCGAAAACGGAATTCCATTCTGGCAGATACGGTGGAAGCGGTCGTGGGAGCTATTTACCTTGACCAAGGACTGGGGTTTACCCGGAATTTCATTTTAAGGCACCTGACGCCGCGGATTCAGGAGGTGGCTGAAGGCAACTTCTATGATTACAAGTCCCGGTTACAAGAACTGGTGCAGAGCCGGAGCAGGGACAATGTAACCTACGCCATTCTGGAAGAGAGCGGTCCAGCCCATGATAAGACCTTCGTTGCCGGGGTGTTCTTCCAGCACAAGCTCCTGGCCCGGGGTGTGGGCAAGAGCAAAAAGGAAGCCGAGCAGAATGCCGCGGAAAAGGTGTTGAAAAAAAACATGTTCAAGGATAAGCCGGTATGAATTGCACGATAATACCCATCTTCATTCCCCACTACGGTTGCCCCCATGCCTGCGTGTTCTGCAACCAGCGAAGCATCACCGGGCAGGAACAGGTTCCCGACGATGCCGGTATAAAGGAGACGATTGAAAAATACCTGCAAACAATAGCAGTCCCCCGGGGTGGCCATGTGGAAGTTGCTTTCTACGGGGGGAGCTTTACGGCTTTGGGAATGGATGTTCAGGAACGTTACCTGCGGGTCGTGCAACCGTATATAGAAAGCGGGGAGGTAGCTTCGGTTCGGGTTTCCACCCGGCCGGATGCCATTAACTCTGACATTCTGGAACTTTTGCGCAGCTACCGGGTGGGCAGTATTGAACTCGGCGTCCAGTCTCTGGACGACGAGGTTTTGCAGCTTGCGGGGCGGGGCTACACGGTAGACCAGGTTTGGGAGGCAGTTGCCCTGGTAAAGGCCGAAGGATTTGCCCTGGGTATCCAGCTCATGCTCGGCCTGCCTGGTGATACCCGGGAAAAGGATGTGCAAACTGCCCGGGCGGTGACAGGGATGAAACCCGACATGGCCAGGCTGTACCCGGCTCTGGTTATCAGGGATACCCGCCTGGCAGTAATGTACCGGAAGGGGACTTACCGGCCCTTGAGCTTGGAAGAGGCAGTGGTAACAGCGGCAGATATGTTTGTCATACTGGAAGGGGCCGGGACTAAAGTAATTCGCATGGGCCTGCAGCCCACCCTTGACCTCACCGGCGGGGAGGCCCTGGTAGCTGGTCCTTTTCATCCCAGTTTCGGGGAATTGGTGGAAGCGGAAGTCTTTCTGCGCCAGGCCCTGGCGGCCATCCACGCCTACGGTGACCGGTTGCCTGATAGCCTCTGCCTCTTTGTCAACCAGAGAGATGCTTCCAAGATGATCGGACACCGGGGTCGGAACCGAAAGCGATTAAAGGAATACTGGAAAACAGGAGAGCTATCAATAGTAGGGATAGAGTCCCCGGAGAGAGACTGGGTGGGGCTTGGTGCAAGCAGGCAGGACCTTCCCCGCTGGGTTCTGCATCGGGAAGAGTTTTACTCCATGCAGGAACTGGTGGGCTCTTTAAAGCCGGCGGGGGAACCGGCCGGCGGAAAAGTTGTAACCAGGGTAGGTAAGGGATGAATAACTGCTTCGCCAGCAGTTTTTGTTTTTTGGGGGGGTGGGTGTGAAGTACCGAATTCTGGCCAAACTGCAGGAACACGCCGGGCAATATGTTTCCGGAGCAGACCTGGCGAGGGAACTTGGCATTACCCGTACCGCAGTGTGGAAACATATCGATGGTTTAAAAAAGGAAGGCTACCGCATCGAGGGAGTATCTAACCGCGGATACCGGCTGCTCGGGAACCCCGAAGGGCCGCCTGACTCCGGCTTTGGCCGGCAGCTGCTGTGCCTGGGGGAGGTTGACTCAACTAACGCCGTAGCCAGGCGTTTGCTGAAGGAGGATGGATTGCCGCACGGAACTGTGCTGGTAGCTGAGAGCCAGACACAGGGAAGGGGCCGGCGAGGCCGCCAGTGGCAATCCCCGGTGGGGGGATTATGGTTTTCTCTAATTCTCCGTCCGGAACTGACCGCCACGGAAGTTGCCAAGCTGTCCCTGGTGTTTGCTGTAGCTCTGGCTGACGGGATGGAACGGTATTTGCCCGGGCAGGTAAGGGTAAAATGGCCCAATGATGTACTGGTGAACCGCCGCAAGGTGGCCGGGGTCCTGCTGGAAATGGAAGGAGAATTTGATAAAATAGAGTATGTAATCGCTGGAATCGGTATTAATGTAAACGTTCTTCCCGAGGTTATGCCTGGCGAGTTGAGGGCTACTACAACCTCCTTGATGAACGAGATGGGTGTTCGGCTTTCCCTGGACAAGGTGCTGCGCGATATGTTGCTCTGCATGGAACAGGCCTATGATAGTTTTCTGCGTTCCGGATGGCTTCCTTTTCGCCGCCGGTTCACCCGCAAGTGTATCCATTACGGGCAGTGCGTTACCATACGGCAAGGGGACAAGGTACTATCGGGAACGGACATGGGAGTGGATGAATGGGGCTGCCTCAGGCTGAAAACGGCTGAAGGTGACCTCTACCGTATTTCGGCTGGCGATGTTGTTTTCGACTAGCGGGGGATGACAGGTGTACCTGAAACGCCTTGACATAAAAGGGTTCAAATCGTTCGCCGAACAGACCGAAATACTGTTTCAACCGGGCCTAAACGTGGTCGTGGGTCCGAACGGGTGCGGCAAGAGCAATATTGTCGATAGCATTCGCTGGGTTCTGGGGGAGTCTAATGTGCGGCGCCTGAGAGGGCAAAAGAATGAGGATGTCATTTTTACCGGGACCGACAACAAGCGCCCTCTGAGTTTGGCCCAAGTGGACATAGTCATCAATAACGAGGACGGGAGCCTGCCGGTTGAGTACACTGAAGTCACGGTATCCCGCAAGGTTTTTCGCTCAGGCGAGAGCGAGTTCTATCTCAATAAGGTTCCGGTTCGCTTAAGAGATATTCACAACCTTTTTGCGGGGACCGGGTTGGGGAAGAGAGGCTACTCCATCATCGGGCAGGGAGAGTTGGACCAGGTACTCAATGCCCGGCCCTTTGAACGACGCCTGATACTTGAAGAGGCATCAGGAATTATCAAGTACCGGCATAAAATGGAGGATGCCCAGGAGCGTTTAAGCTTGACTGAACAGGACCTGGTAAGAGTGAGCGATCTCCTCCAGGTATTGACTGAACGCCTGGACGAACTTGGCCGCAAAGCGGAGAAAGCAGCCCGCTACCGGGAAATGCGGGGGGAAATTGATAATCTCGAGAAGATGGTCCTGGCCTCGACTATTGCTACCCTTGCCCGGGAGGTGTCGTCCCGGCGGCGCGAAACGGGTATTTGCCGGGAAGAGATGGCCGAACTGGAGGCTGAAATTACCTCCCGGGAACAGGAACTGGTGCGGCGTACCACCGAGGTCGAGGATCGTAAGGCGGAAGTAGCCGCTTACAAAGAGGAAAAGTACAGGGTAGGCTCCGAGATTAACCGGCTGGCGGGAGAATACAAGCTTGCCGAGGAGCGCATCAAGAATGCCCGGGAGAGGTTGGAAACGGTGGCCCGGGACCGGGCCAAGTACCAGCAAATGTTGGACAAGCTGGTGGAGGATCTCCGGGCCGGAGAACAAAGCCTGTTCGGGGAGGAGGAACAGTGGAGGGCCAAGGCGGAAGAACTCCGGAGTCTCGAAGATAAGATAGTCGGGATGGACGAGTCGCTGCAGCACGAGCAGGAGCTGTATGAGGAAACTAAGACAGAGTTGATCGACAAACTGCAAGAAGAAGCATCCCTCAAGAACGAACTGGCCGACGAAGAAGAACGCATCAGAAGGTTAAGCGAGAGAAGGGAACGTTGCCGGCGGGAAGTGGAGGACAGGAGGGTTGCGGTTTCCCGGTGTGACGAGTCGCTGACCCGGTTGCAGCGCGAGTTGGCCCTACTCACGGATGAATTGTCCGGCCTGCAGAGGGAGAAAGCTGGCCTGGAAAAGAAGCGTGAGGACATCACCTCGAAACTACACGAGGAAGAAACCTTGCTGCGAGGACTGGAAGCGGAGATAATTAAGCTCGAGCACCAACTTGCCTCTTTCCGGGAGATGGATGAAGAGTATACCGTATATTCCGAGGGTGTTCGTTCGATTCTAAAAGCCGCACGCGGTTCAAGTCACCTGACCGGTATATTGGGTGTGGTTGGGGACCTGTTGGAGGTTCCTCCCGGCCTGGAGACCGCTATTGAAACTGCTCTGGGACGCGGTATAGAGAACCTGGTAGTGAAAGGGGAAGACGATGCCCGTAAGGCCATACAATTCCTGAAGAAAAGAGCCCTGGGAAGGGCAACTTTTCTGCCCCTGGATCTCCTCCGGGTTTCCGAGTTGGAGCCGGGTGTCCGGGAAAGGGTGGCAAGGTTTCCCGGGGTAGTGGGTTGGGCCTGGGAACTGGTGACTTACCAGCCCCAATTTGCCAAAGCAGTCAAGTACCTACTGGGCAGGGTAGTCGTGGTAGAAAGCCTGAAAGCGGGCGTGAACGTCTTCCGGGAGAAAATACTGCCGGTCCGGCTGGTTACCCTTGAAGGGGAGGTAATCAATTTCAGCGGAGCTATGACAGGGGGGAAAAGCCGGGCACGCGGCCCGGAGCTTCTGAAAAGGAAAAATTGGATAAAGGAACAGAGCGTTCTCTTAAAGCAGAAGCAAGGAGAGTATGCCCGGTGCGGAGCGAATATTGACCGGCTCAAGGCAGCGTTAAAAGAAGTGGAGGATGCTCTGGCAGACGATACTGTGCAGGAGAATGACCTGCTCCTGCGGCAGAAAATGCAGGCTTTAGAAGTAGCCAATTTAGAACGCACTATGGCGAAGCTAAACGAGGAGATCCGTAGCCTGGAAGAGGAGGATAGTCAATGCTATCGGGAAATCCTGGGGTTGGAAGAAGCAGTTGCCTCCCTGCGGGCCCGCTTCCAGATAGTGGCTGGGGAGGCGCAACGAATTTCAGCCCGCATGGAGAGACTGCGTGAGGAACGCGAGGAATCGTTGCGGCAGTATGAGGTGCTCAAAGAGCGCAGAGCGTCTTTGGCAGAGTACGTACTGGCCAAGGAAAAAGAACTGCAGAAGCTGAGGGATAATTACCGGCAGTTTTACCAGGTGCGGGAGTCTTACCTGGGGGCCCTCCGGGGGTGCGAAGAGCAGGAAATTCGTCTCCAAGCGGACATCGAACGGGAAACCGCTCGTAGACTTGAGCTGGCTTCCACCATCGAGGGACGCGAGCAGGAACTGGCGCGCTTGGAGGACGTGCTGGCCGGTTTACAACGGCTTGTCGCGGAACGGGAAGATGAAATGAATAAGCTCCGCACTTGGCTGGCACCCAAGAAGGATTTGTTCCGTCACCGGGAAGACCGTTTGCGGAGCATGGAGATTGCAACAGCCAGGGTGGAGACCGAGCTAAAGAACCACACGACAGCCTGGGCAGAGCGGTTCGGCCCCGCCGGCATACCGGATGATACCATGGTGCTGGGAGAAAAAGAGAAGAAGGAAATCAGGGCTCGTATTAGTACCCTGCACCGGCAAGTCGAAGAGTTGGGAGCGGTTGATCCGGGCGCCGAAAATGAATACCGTGAAGTCAAGAACCGGTATGACTTTTTGCAGGAGCAACACCGGGACATTATTAAGGCGCGGGATTCCCTGTACCGGCTCCTGGACGACACCAGAGTAGTCCTGTCCCAGCAGTTCGCCGTTTTTCTGCAAATGGCCAGCGATAGTTTTAACCAGACTTTTACCGAAATATTCGGCGGTGGTGAGGCCTGCCTGGTTATGGATGGGGATGCAGCCCGGCTGGAATCCGGAGTCGAGTTCATGGTTAAACTGCCGGGGAAGAGGAAACAGCCCCTCGACCTACTATCGGGGGGGGAACGGGCACTGACCTGTATCGCCTTCATCTTCGCGCTGCTGCGCCTGAAACCAGCGCCTTTCTGCCTGCTGGATGAAATCGACTCATCTCTGGATGACATCAACCTGGGCAGATTTGTCTCTTTCCTACGCCGGCTGGCCCAAAGCATCCAGTTTATAGTGGTCACACACCGCCAGGGCACGATAGAATCAGGGGAGAACATCTACGGGGTAACTATGCCCGAAGAAGGGGTTTCCCGGGTACTTTCGGTAACGCTTCGGGAAGCGGAGGAACTGGCGGGCTAACAACTTGCAGAGGTGGGATTGACGTGGGATTTCTCGACAAATTTGCGAGAAACAGGGGTAAAAAGGAGCCGGAGATACCCCAGCAACACACACCCGCACCTGGGGAAGGTATAACCGGGGAACCGGGATCGGGTGAAAGCGATGCGGCCAAGAAAACTGGGGATGAAGTTTCCCCGGAGCCACAAAAACAAGGTATTTTTGCCCGTCTTAAACAGGGTTTGTCCAAGACACGCCTAAACATTACCGGGAAAATTGAGCAGTTGGTAAAGAACACCCGGAAGCTCGATGAGGAGTTTTACGAGGAACTTGAAGAAATACTGATTCAGGCGGATGTAGGTGTCAATACCACTTTGGAACTGGTGGAAAACCTGAAACAATCCGTGAGGCAGAAAAAGATAACCCAGGTTGAAGAAGTCAAGGGTCTTATCAAGGACGAGATAGTCAACCTAATGAAAGGAAAGGACGCCTCCCTGAACATCGCGCCGGTTAAACCGACTATCATTATGGTGGTGGGAGTCAATGGGGTGGGCAAGACCACGACCATAGGTAAGCTGGCTTACCACTGCAAGGCAGAGGGGCAAAAGGTTATAATCGCTGCAGCGGATACTTTCCGGGCTGCCGCCATTGAGCAGCTGCAAATCTGGGCCGAGCGGGCCGGCGTGGAGTTAATCAAACACCAGGAGGGGGCGGACCCCGGAGCCGTGGTGTTTGATGCGGTGAATGCAGCCCGAGCTCGGGGAGCTGACGTCCTGATTATTGACACAGCCGGACGGCTGCATACCAAGGTCAACTTGATGGAAGAGATCGCCAAGGTGAGGCGGGTTATTCAACGCGCGTATCCGGATGCACCCCATGAAGTGCTGCTGGTTTTGGACGCTACCACCGGTCAGAATGCCATCAGCCAGGCCAACCTGTTTAAGAAGGCTACCGGAGTGACCGGGATAGCTCTGACCAAACTGGACGGCACTGCCAAAGGCGGAATTGTCATTGCCATTGCCAGGGAGCTGGACATCCCGGTGAAATTGGTGGGCATAGGGGAAAAACTGGAAGACCTGAGGGACTTTTCGGCCCGCGAATTTGTTGATGCACTGTTTGCCGAATAACCAGAGAGGAGAGTGCCATGCCTAAGTTAGCTATTATTGGAGGTACCGGGGTTTACCAACCTGGTATTCTGGACGATGTCAGGGAAGAGGTTGTCACCACTAAGTATGGCCGGGCGAAGGTGGCGGTAGGGTTTTATGAAGGATTGGAAGTTGCTTTTATGGCACGTCACGGTGCCGGGCATTCCCTTCCTCCTCACCTGGTCAACTACCGGGCCAACATTGCGGCTCTGAGAGAACTGGGAGTGGAAAGAGTTGTCGCCACTGCAGCGGTGGGGTCTCTGAATCTTGATATGAAACCGGGTGATTTCGTGCTGGTTGACCAGTTTCTGGACTTTACTAAAGGCCGCCCGGCCACCTTTTACGACGGCGGGGAGGCGGGAGTAGTCCACTGTGATATGACTGTTCCCTATTGCCCGGCGTTGCGCGAAGTTCTGGCCCGGGTTGCGGACAGCAGGGGCTGGAAAGTACACCAGGGGGGAGTGTACGTTTGTGCTGAGGGGCCGCGCTTTGAGACTGCTGCAGAAATACGGATGTTCAAACAACTGGGCGGTGATGTAGTAGGGATGACAAGCGTTCCCGAGTGTGTGTTGGCCCGGGAAGCCGGCATGTGCTACGCTACCGTAGCTATGGTAACCAATTACGCCGCGGGTATATCGCCAGCTAAACTTACTCATACCGAAGTCCTGGAAATCATGGCCACCAATGTCCAGAACATGCGAACAATACTGATGGGTACGCTAGGGTTGCTGGCGGGTCCCCGGGAATGTGGCTGTGCCGATATCCTGCAAGAAATCGAGAAGTTGCGCCGGCAGGGAAAGGAGTAGGACAGTGATACGGACACTGTACTGGGAGGACGGGAAACTGTATCTCCTGGACCAATCGCTGCTTCCCGCCACTGTAAAGTATATACTGTGCACTACGCCCGAGGAGGTGGCGCTAGCTATTCGTAACATGGTAGTGCGGGGGGCTCCCCTTATCGGGGTGGCGGCTGCCTACGGAGTGGTCCTGGCCGCCTGGAACTACCGGGGACCGGGGGAAAGACTCCCGCAGTATCTGGAGGACGTGTTCAGGCTTCTCCAAGATACCCGGCCAACCGCGGTCAATCTTTTCTGGGCGCTGGAGAGGATGGAGAGGGTGTGTCGGCAGAACACGGACAAGCCGCCTGCAACTCTGGCCAGGGCTTTGCTGGGTGAGGCGGAGAGAATGTTTGCTGCGGATCTTGCGGCTAACCGCGCCATTGGCGATTACGGGGAAAAACTGTTTTCCCGGAGTGTCCGGATATTGACCATCTGTAATGCAGGAACCCTTGCCACCTGCGGCTATGGCACCGCCCTGGGCATCGTTCGTTCCTGTTTTGCCAAAGGCAAGCTGAACATGGTTTACGCTTGCGAGACCAGGCCGGTTTTACAGGGCGCCCGTCTCACCGTTTGGGAACTTCAACAGGACGGTATCCCGGTTACACTCATTACCGATGGTATGGCTGGGTATTTGATGCAGGCGGGGCAGGTTGACGGCGTAGTCGTGGGAGCGGACCGCATTGCAGCCAATGGCGATACGGCCAATAAGATAGGCACGTATTCCCTGGCGGTTCTGGCCCATTACCACCAGGTGCCCTTTTATGTGGCGGCACCGCTGACCACGATTGATTTCTCGCTCCCCTCAGGACACGACATACCTATAGAAAACAGGGCGGCAGACGAGGTGCACAAGGTGATGGGTCACTATATCACGCTGCCAGAGGTGCAAACGCTTAATCCGGCCTTCGACGTAACCCCTTGCCAATTGATTACGGCCATTATTACCGACCGGGGAGTAGCCAGGCCACCTTATACGCGTTCACTGGTCTCACTGCCGGCAGGAGGTGAGTAGTATGAATTTCCGCCATGAAAGGGAAGAAGTGCTCAACACTGCCCGGGAGATGTTTGCCCAGGGGCTGGTAGTAGGGACCTGGGGGAACGTCAGTGTACGCCTTCCGGATGCCGAGGGAATAGTTATAACCCCCAGTGGCATGGACTATGCGCGGTTAACCCCCGAGGACATGGTTATTGTGGACATGGCCGGGAACAAGCTGTGGGGAGAGTGGAAGCCATCGGTGGAGGTGCCGATGCACCTTGCCATCTACCAGGGACGTCCGGATGTGGGAGCCATAGTGCATGTGCACAGCGTCGCGGCTTCCAGTTTTGCCGTGGCTGGTATAAGCATTCCCGCGGTTTTGGAGGAAACGGTCCACCTTATCGGAGGGCCGGTACAAGTAGCTGCCTACGCGCCATACGGTACCCACCGCCTGGCCCAACAGGCCGTAGCCGCCCTGGGACAAAACAATGCGGTCCTGCTGGCCAATCACGGCCTGGTAGGAGTAGGCGCTACCGCTGCCAGCGCTCTCCGGGCTTGCCAGGTAGCCGAAAAAACCGCCCGGGTGGTTATCTACGCACGTATACTGGAGTCAGGCTTAAAGGGCAGAAGTCTGGTAAGCGAATAAGTGAGGTGCTTTAAATGCAGGTTGCCCAAGGGGTCCAGCGGGACCGTGTGCTCATTGAAAACGTAATAGTAGTACCCGTGACCGGGCCAGGTGAATACATTTCCCACGGTCACATAGTAGTGGAAGGGCAGTACATCATGCGTGTGGCAGCAGGCAACCCCGTTACCCGGGAAGGTTTTGACAGGATTATCGACGGCCGGGGTAAACTAGCTTTGCCGGGTTTTATTAACACCCATACTCACGCAGCGATGACCCTGCTACGTAGCTACGCCGATGATCTGCCCCTGATGGAATGGTTGGAGACACGTATCTGGCCGTTGGAAGCCCGCCTGACGGGAGAAGATATCTACTGGGGAAGCATGCTTTGCATTGCTGAAATGATTAAGTCGGGCACTACAACTTTTGCTGATATGTACTTCCATATGGACCAGGTAGCTAGAGCTGTGGAGGAGAGTGGCATCCGGGCTAGCCTCTCCCGGGGTATGATCGGGGTGGGACCTGAAAACGAGCTGGCCTTGACCGAGAGCAGGGAATTGGTGGAAAAATGGCACGGTAAGGCCCAGGGGAGAATCCGGTTCCTGCTTGGCCCCCACGCTCCCTACACCTGCCCGCCCGGTTACCTGCAAAAAGTAATGACCCTAGCTGATGAACTGGGGGTAGGTATTCATATCCACCTGGCCGAAACGCGGAGCGAGTTTGAAGACATTCTTCGGCAGTACGGCAAGACCCCGGTGGCTCTCATGCAGGAAGTGGGGTTGTTCAGCCGTCCGGTGCTGGCCGCGCATTGTGTGCACCTCACCGACGAGGACATCCAGATTCTCGCCGCCAATCGGGTAGCAGTGGCGCACAACCCGCAAAGCAACATGAAGCTGGCCAGCGGGATAGCCCGGGTACCGGAATTGCTACAGGCAGGGGTGACGGTGGGCCTGGAGACGGACGGTGCTTCGAGCAATAACAACCAGGACATGATCGACGAGATGCGGAGTTGCGCCTTCTTGCACAAGGTTAGTACCATGAATCCCCAGATTATGCCTGCCTACCAGGTGATAGAAATGGCTACTGCCAAAGGGGCGCAAGCCCTGGGACTGGAAAGTGAGGTGGGGGTGCTCAGACCGGGCATGAAAGCCGATATTATCCTGGTTAACCTGGAAAAACCACACCTCTATCCCCACCATGACGTAATTGCCCACCTGGTTTATGCTGCCCAGGCGGCCGACGTGGACACAGTCATGGTGGACGGGCAAGTCCTCATGGAAGACCGCCGTCTGACCACTATCGATGAAAGCCGGGTACTGGCAGAGGCCGCCCGGATCACTACCCGGTTGCTCAGCTAACGGCGAAAATGGCTGCCCGGCCCCGGGGCCCTTTAGAGAAGTGCCAGTATGCGCTCCCTGGTTTCCCGCCTTTTGATTTCAACCCCGGTGAAATCCATCGCCGGTATATAGAATTCTTCCAGGCGATCGTGGACTTCCTTCGCGTTGCGGATACAACTTATAGCACCCGCCAGGCAGGCGGAAAACCTGGTACGGGCATCTTCGATCTCGTGGCTAAAGCGAGCCAGCCGGCTTGAGTCCACCAGGTCGTCCAGGCAGATGCAGGACTTGCTCGGGTGAACGGTCAGGGGCTCCGCGGTATTTACAATCCAACCGGAGGTATCAACCACTGCCACGGCTATGTCCGGTAAGATTACGGCCTCAAGGTGCTCGGGGATGAACGGATTGTGGTAATTCTGAACCTGCATACCCAGGAATTCTGCTAAGCTACTGACGGCCGAAAGTATCTTATCGACCCCCGTACCGGGGTTGCCCTTGACCTGGTGCAGGGTATAGCCTTTATCCACCAGGGATGCCAGGTGGGTGGTAATTCCACCGGGGGTAATGGCTGAAGCAAAAAGGTGGCGGGGGTTATTGCGGCACCTGGGGGGATTGTCGGGTGTGCGGTGAAAGATTCTTTCTACCAGACTCCGGGTCACCCGGTTTCTTTCCAGGGGCTCCACCACTTCTTCATAACAGGAGGACCACCTGTCAAAGACCACCCGGGCCTCTTGCAAAAGGCTGTAGGCCAGGGCGAAGTAGCGGCTGTTCAGGTTCGTGGCCGTGGTAATCTCTTCTCTGGATTGTACGAGCTTACCCTCATCCCAGTATTCTCCCAGATTTATAATCTCGTCCACCGCCCCCGGGTAGCGCGGGTCTACCACATGAAGGGTTGTAACTAGTGTCGATCGTTTGTGACAGTCTGGCAAACACCTCTATTATGTCCGGTGTTGCTACTACCTGGGATACAACCATCCTCACTATTCGCTGGCGCTCTGCAAAGGTGAGGCTGTTTAATTTGTTGCCCAGATAAGTCCCCATATCCTCCAAGTACGAGAGTTGCTCCAGAGTAATATCGCCCCGGGCCAGTTCCCTTTCTATTTCCTGTCCCCGGGATTTCAGAATACCTATCCGTTCTTGTATGTCTGAAAGGTTTCTTTCCACGTCATCGATGCCTATCAAGCCTTTTTGGAAGAGGTAGGTCAGGCGTTGCTTTTCTTGCTGTGCTGCCCGGATAGCTTTTTCAACTTGATGCAATTCCTTTGTTAACTCTGTTTTTTGATTGCTGTTGTTTGCTTCCTCAAGGAATAGGGCGGGGGTTAATACCCATTCACATATTTTCGCCCAGACCTGTTCCTCTATTTCTTTGGTTGGGATATAGGGTAATGTGCAACCGTTCTTGTGTCTTGTCCGGCCAGCACAGCGATAGTAGTAAAGATGCTTATCACCAGTCTTGCTTTTTGCCTGGACGCCAGAGCATGGAGACCCGCAGAGACCACAAACAACCAGGCCGGATAACAGGTATTCACCTAAGGTATTCCCCGGCCGCAGGCGACGAGCATTGGATAGCCTGGCCTGAACCTCTAGCCAGAGCTTGTCAGGGATGATCTGCGGGATATGGATAGGTATCCACTCTTCCTCCGGGCGGATGGTGGTGCTTACCTTTTCCTTCTCAGAGCGGTACCGATTGTATTTCCTTCCTTCTGTATTGTACCGATTGAAATAGATGGTGCCAGTATAGGCAGGATTCTGAAGGATACGCTTCACCGTAGCTTTCTGCCAGACGCTATTTCGGGGGGAGGGTATTCCCATAGAGTTCAAGCGGCGTGTAACTTCGTAATAACTGATCCGCTCCTCAGCCATCCAGCGGTACATCATCGTGATTACCCGGGCTGCCTCTTGGTTAACGATCAAAGTGGAACTCTCTTTGTCATAATCGTAGCCGTATATTCTAGGGTTGTGTGTCAACTTACCCTGTTTTGCTTTCTGAATTTTGCCCCGTCGGGATCTTTCCTTTATCTTTTCTTTTTCATATTCAGAGATAGCTCCCCGCATGGCATAGAACAGACGCCCCTCAGGAGTGTTTTGAAAATCCATGTTTACAAATATGAGCTTGGCACCGGTTTTCTCGATATCATCAGTTATGATTAACTGGTGGGCCAGGTTTCGGGCCAGACGGTCAGGATCCATGCAGATAAAGAAAGAGGCCTTGGTTTCTTTTAGCCGGGCCAGGGCATCATCCAGTCCGGGGCGGTTCAGGATGCTTCCAGACACACCTTCATCGCCAAAGTCCTCAACTATGATTGCCCCAAGGTCTTCGGCTTTCTTTCTGCAGGCTTCTCGCTGGGCCTCAATGGAATATCCATGCTTGGCCTGGTCTTCTGTTGAGACTCTGACATAGGTGATTGCACGCATTTGCCAGGACCCCCTTCAAGAGAGAGCAGGTACCGTATCACTTGGCGGATACAGTCGTTGTTCTCTGCAATAAAGTGTACGACAACTTGTCTGCCCAAAATAATCCCCTCTCAAACTTATGAGAGGGGATGGTTGTACTATGCACAATCCTCGGCATAGAATGACAATTTTTGGAAGTCAGATCTAGTATAATTTACCTAACGCCCTGACAGGTCTTTATTGGGTGTGAAACTCATAGGTATTTACTGGTGAGGTATTGGCCGCAGGGACTGGAATCGGGAGTGATTCCGTATGATAGGCAACTGCGTATACGCCGACGTAACTTTTCTGGTTAATCTGGTTATGGATTTTGTCATCCTGTGGGCAACGGCCAAACTGGCGGGGTTTAGGATTGTCTACCGGAGAATAGCGGTAGCATCGCTGCTGGGCGCCGTGTATGCGGTTGGTTATCTTTTTCCCCAATTGGCCAACTGGTACGCGTTGCCGATCAAGGTGATATTCTCTTGTATTCTGGTTATCTTCGCCTTTTGGCCGGCGGGGTGGGATGACTTCAAGAAACTGTTCATGTACTTTTACGGCGTTAGTTTTGTTGTTGCCGGGGCCGTAATGAGTTCGGCCTACCTTTTCAAACCCGGTACTATCTTCAGGTTTTCCTATGCATGGCTCCTGGGCGGGATCTTCTGTGCTTTTTGCCTGGGTAAGTGGGGCGAAAGAATCCTGGCCGAGAAACTGGTCCCGGGGATGATGGGCTTCCCGGTCCGGGTAGTTTTTGACGGGGTCAGTTGTGAAGGGGAAGGTTTTGTGGACACCGGGAATACTCTACAGGATCCACTCACCCGCCGCCCGGTGGTGGTGGCGGAGTACAGTCTTATCCGCGACTGTTTGCCCGAGGATGTCAGGGAGGTGCTGGATGCTGCGGGTGAAGACGGTGATTGTATCCAGGCTATGACCACTACCAGTTGGGCTCACCGCTTGCGGGTGATTCCCTTCACCTCCATTGGTAGGCCACATGGGTTGATGCTCGGATTGAGATGTGACGAGGTGGTGATAGACACCGGTTATGAATCGGTTAATCGTAAAAACATTGTCATCGGCGTCTACCAAGAGCGGTTGAGCCCGGAAGGCAAATTTCAAATGTTGCTTCCAGCCGAGATTCTGCTTAAAGGATAGGGGGATGTGGAGATGAAACAGTTCCTTGCTGGAATGATAAGCCGGTGGAGATTATGGCTAGTCAAAGTACTTCATGCCAGGCGAATTCCCAATAGTGTCTTCTATGTGGGCAGCACCGAAGTCCTACCACCTCCCTTGAGTGCGGAAGAGGAGAGCTTGCTGATTCAGCGGCTCGAACAGGGTGATGTTTGTGTCAAGAGTACATTGATAGAACATAACCTGCGGCTGGTGGTATACATTGCCAAGAAGTTCGAAAACACCGGTATTAACATCGAAGATCTGGTCTCCATAGGAACCATAGGGCTGATTAAAGCGGTCAATACTTTTGAGCCCAAGAAAAACATCAAGCTGGCTACATATGCTTCGCGCTGTATTGAAAATGAAATTCTGATGTACCTGCGTCGCAATATCAAAACCCGGGTGGAGGTTTCCCTGGATGAGCCCCTGAATGTGGATTGGGATGGTAATGAGCTCTTACTTTCCGATGTATTGGGGACCGAAGCGGACATGATTTACAAGAAGATCGAAGACGAAGTGGAAAAGAAATTGCTGTCCCAGGCTATGCTCAGGCTTACTCCGCGGGAAAAGAAGATAATACTACTGCGTTTTGGCCTGGAGGACGGCTGTGAAAAGACGCAGAAAGAAGTGGCCGACATACTGGGTATTTCCCAGTCGTACATTTCCCGCCTGGAAAAACGTATCTTACGGCGGCTCCGCCGGGAGATGCGAAAGATCGAGTAAGGCAGACCATACCTGAAACCGCAGACCCCTATGGCCCGGCACTCAGCTTCGGCTAGCGTGCTGGAGGCGATTTGGAATTAGCCAAGACTGAGTGCCAGGTCGCCAGCTCAACACACTCATCGTTTGGATTAGTATAGTTTTTAACGTGATTCATAAAGACAAATGCCGGTGTTTATCATTAGTTAAGTCACTAGTTAAGTCAGTGTCATCAGGAGCGACCGAATAAGGTCGTGTTGTACAGCGGGTGGGACTCCCGCCGAGCAAGGTCTAGCCAACCACTCATAGCTGGTCTTGGAGCATAACAGGCAATAGGTATGTTTAAGCGTAGGCAGGCAAATGATTTACAAAAGTTTCGCCAGAATGCCTCCGGTTTCTCCTCAAAATCCTGCAAAATTCCTACAGTAACTTTACACTATCTAGGGGAAATATCCTGTTCCGGTAGATGTTAAAAGAAAACGGATGAGCCCGGTCATCTTGCCTCACCCGCACTCTCTCTTATCGCCAGTTCATCCCTAGTTGCCATTTTCAGCTTCTTCTGCCACCTCTTGCACGCATAAGGAAGGCTTCCCATTTAGACACAAACACAATCTTAATACTGGTTAAAACACCAAGGAAATGTTAACCTGTTATGGTAAACAGGTTGACAATTTGGTTCCGGATATACAAAAATATATATATAAGCCAGCCGAGAACCGTTACCATGATCCGGGAGGAGGGATAAAAAAGGCATTTTTGCGTTTAGTTACAGCTAGACCGGTACTTTAGTTTTATAAGCATGAGGTGAAAAAAATAATGAAGAACCACAAGCTGATTGACATAGCTACTAAAATTATGGCAGATCGCAAATACATTTTGTCCAGCGATGAAATCTCCACAGTCATTAACACTCCGTGGGAGGACCTTCATGTGCTGTTCGCCTGTGCCGCGAGCATAACGCTCAAGTATTGCGGCAAGTGGGTAAATATATGTTCGGTGATCAATGCCCGATCCGGCACCTGTAGTGAAGATTGCGCTTTCTGTGCCCAGTCGCGTTACCACCATGCCAATATTCAAATTTATCCTCTCCTCAGTGCAGAAAAAATGGCCCAAACTGCCATAGACTTGCATAAAGGCGGTGCCCGCTTTTTCTCTTTTGTTACCAGCGGTTATATGCCGAGTGAACAAGATATCAAGGTCATCCAAGCAGCTGCCACCATAATCAAGCACAAGACGGATCTTGCCCTGTGTGCTTCACTGGGAAATTTAACTGAACATTTGGCTGCCCAGCTACGTGAGGTGGGGATTCAAACGTACCACCACAACCTGGAAACGGCTCGTAGTTTTTTCCCCAAAATCTGTACTACTCATTCATACGACGAAGACGTTAATACTGTTCTTATCGCCAAGAAACACGGTTTTACAGTCTGCTGTGGCGGCATTTTCGGGCTTGGCGAATCATGGGAACAGCGAGTAGAGCTGGCTCTCACCCTTAGAGACCTCGATGTCGACAGGGTTCCATTGAACCTGCTTAATCCCATTCCCGGTACTCGCTTGGGGACACGGCCCTTGCTCGAGCCGTTGGAAGCTTTGAAAATAGTAGCCTTATACCGTTTTCTGCTTCCCGACAAGATCCTTATTATGTGCGGCGGCCGGGAAGTGGTTTTACGAGACCTGCAATCGTGGGCTCTGATGGCTGGAGCTAACGGAATAATGATAGGCAATTATCTTACTACTAGGGGCCGTAACCTCCAGGATGACATATCGATGTTGCGTGATCTGGGCTTGAATGCAGAAACAAAGGAGGGACAACTACTGTGAAATCTGCAAAAATTTCTCTACGGGGCATGGTGTACGCTTCCATGTTCGCAGCCCTCACTGCGGTGGGTGCTTATATTACTATTCCCCTTCAACTAGTACCCATCACGCTGCAAACGTTGTTTACTAACTTGGCAGGTGCTCTACTAGGTGGTTACCTGGGTGCGCTGAGTCAGCTTGTCTACGTACTGCTCGGAATAATGGGGCTACCTGTTTTTGCCGGCGGCAAGGCAGGCCTGGGTGTGTTACTGGGACCCACGGGAGGATACCTCGTTGGATTTATTGCTGGAACGTACTTCATGGGCAAAATGATTGAGAGAAGAGAACAGGCTGGTTTTGGATGGATAGTGCTGGCTCTGGGGGTTGGCCACGTGGTGATCTATGGGCTGGGAGCTTTACAGTTGTCCGTAGTGGCTCATCTTTCGGCAGCCAAAGCTCTGGCCGTTGGCGTTCTTCCCTTTCTGCCCGGGGACATACTGAAGATTTTGGTTGCTGCTTTTCTTACTCTTAAACTCAGAGAACTCATCAAGCTCTAGGAGGTACAAGCAACCATGATAAGAACCGAAGCCCTGGTTTACAGGTACGGACGAGAACAGTCTCCCGTGCTTAATGCAATAAATCTGTGCATAGAGGAAGGCGAATATGTGGCGATTATTGGACCAAACGGTTGTGGCAAGACTACCCTTATCCGCCACTTCAACGCCTTGCTTTTGCCCACTGCGGGCGAGGTATGGATTGACGGGCTTAACACCCGGGATTTCCGCTCTGTGGGAGAAATTCGGCGCCGGGTAGGTATGATTTTCCAGAACCCGGATAACCAGATTGTAGGAATGACGGTAGAAGAGGACACCGCCTTTGGCCCGGGCAATCTAGGGCTCCCTTCAACTGAAATCCGGCAGCGTGTGGACGAAGCTCTTGCTACCGTGGGCCTTAAGGAATATGCCACCCGGCCTCCCCACCATCTTTCCGGAGGCCAGAAACAACTCCTGGCCCTTGCCGGTGTATTGGCCATGCACCCCAAGTATATAGTCCTTGACGAGCCAACTTCCTCTCTGGACCCAATTACCCGGGAACACGTACTGCTCATGCTGAAGCAGTTACATCGGAAAGGTATAACCATTATCCAGGTCACGCACAACATGGAAGAAGCAGCAATTGCTGATCGTCTTATAGTTATGAACCAGGGCACGGTGGTTGCTGATGGACCGCCTTCCAGGGTGCTAAGTAACATTAACCAGCTCAAGCTGTTAGGTCTAGCTCCTCCCCGGATTACCGAACTAATGTACTATCTTCAACGCATGGGCGAGGATGTCCGCACCGACATCTTTACGGTAACTGACGCAGTTACAGAGATTACAACCTTGACTAATCGTTTGCGGCAGCAAGCCGTTGTACGCCCTGGAGGGGAGGTTTGTCGTTATGTATAAGCTGGGACAGTATTTACCTGGGGTGTCCCCCGTCCATAAGAGAGATGCACGTGTCAAGATTATAGCAGTAGTAGCTGTGAGTGTCATAACCCTGCATACCAAGGCGGTTGGCCTGGCGCTGGTTGCTGTCGCCATGGCCAGTGTGATTTGGATCGCAAGGATACCTTTGGTATACGTACTCAGAGCGTTGAAACCAGTAATGCCTTTATCCGCTCTTCTTCTTTTACTGCACTTGCTTTTTACCCGGGGCACCCCGCTGCTCCCCTTTCCGGTCGGACTGGTAAGCGTAACACGCGAGGGGCTTTACCTAGGCCTCCTTCTTGTGGGGAAGTTCTTGCTGTTGGTTATCGCTGCGTCGGTTCTCACGATGACCACCTCACCCTCTGAACTTACCATGGGTATAGAAAGGCTGCTGCGGCCATTCCGTTTCATGGGAGTGTCTTCTCATGAATTGGCCATGATGCTTTCCCTTACTTTGAGGTTTGTACCAATTTTGCTGGAAGAAGCAACCACCATCAAAGAAGCCCAACTGGCACGGGGAGCCGTATTCAATAGCGGAGGCTTGCGCAGAAGAATCCAGACCATATCCTGCCTGGTTATGCCTCTTTCCACCAGTGTTTTCCGACGTTGCGAAGAACTCATCAACGCTATGGAAGCCCGCGGCTATCAACCGGGTCCCAGAACTTACTTACAAGAACTGACTCTTAGCTGGGGTGATTACCTGGTTCTGATAACGGTATTGCTCGTAACAGCGGTTATAATTTGGCTTTAACCGCAGGAATTTCCGAGTCTCAGGTGTAGGGGTTCACGAGTCCCAGGTTATTCCCTTGACTGCTTTTTGACTATTTCGATACCTGTTATCTTTCAAGATCCATGGCCAAAAATCCCGAGCCCGCTTGCAGATTAATTGTCCGGAAAAATAAGTCCTTGTCCTTCCCAATCTGCTAAAATGTTGGCAGTTTATTTGGGGAGGTTCGCGGTACTTTGCTTATTATTTGAAACTTACCGGTTAAGCTATCAACGTGTGCCAAGGACCGGTACTCGGTTGTGTTTCCAGTTATCGAGAGGTGTCCCCTGGTTATGGAGCTGGGGTTAGGCTGGTAAGCCATGGATTTTATCCCCGGAATGCCCTGGTTGGACACCGCTGCTACCAAGTGTACATATGCCGCTATCTTTGCGCTTCCTGTTTACAGCCCGTATCTCTTCTTCTCTGGATTTTGCTGCCCAGATTCCAGCATGCCCGCGACACCATCCTTACGAGCCTGCGAAGATTTTTGCTCAAAATGCCTGCCTCTGTCGCCAACTGGTTTCTTTTTGCCGCTACCGCTTTTTCCGAAACATTCCGGCTATCGTCACGCTCTTATTACAATCCGAAACTTAGCCTGTAAACCGGCCAAAACGGGCCGCGATCAGCCAGATTGCGGCTTGTTTTTTTGTGCCAATTTACTCCAATAGTGGAGGCTATGTTAGAGGTTGGTAATTATGCCAGTACCGATTTCGAATAATTTCGGACGGGAAAGTAAATAATCCTAATAAAGCAATTCAGGGGAAGAGGTGCGCCATTGCTGAACAAGGTTGAAATCTGTGGAGTAAATACTTCAAATCTCCCCGTGTTGAAAAATGAACAGATGAAGGAATTGTTCTTGCGCATCAAGCGAAATGACCGGCAGGCCCGGGAGGAACTTATCCGTGGTAACCTCAGATTAGTTCTGAGTGTAATACAAAGATTCAGCAACCGGGGAGAATACGTCGACGACCTGTTTCAGGTGGGCTGCATCGGCCTGATAAAAGCTATTGACAATTTTGACCTGGACCAAAACGTCAGGTTTTCGACCTATGCGGTGCCTATGATAATAGGAGAAATAAGGAGATACCTTAGAGACAACAACCCGGTCCGTGTCTCCCGTTCTCTGCGGGACATTGCCTACAAGGCGCTCCAGGTCCGTGAACAGCTTCTGGGGGAGAACTCCCGGGAGCCTACCATTACCGAGATCGCAGAGCGGCTGAATGTGCCACAGGAAGATGTGGTGTTCGCGCTTGATGCCATTCAGGAACCGGTCTCCCTGTTTGAACCGATTTATAACGATGGGGGAGATCCCATCCTGGTGATGGATCAGATAAGTGACGAAAGAACCACTGACGACCTGTGGTTGGAAGAGATATCCATAAGAGAGGCGCTCAAAAAGCTGTCCGACAGGGAAAAACTGATTTTAACCCTGCGCTTCTTCGAAGGGAAAACCCAGATGGAGGTGGCCGACGAAATCGGTATTTCCCAGGCCCAGGTGTCAAGATTGGAAAAAGCTGCTCTCAAACACATGAAGAAGCATATCTGAATGTATGAAAGGAGGGGTTCAACACGCGCAGGAGTGTTCTCATACTTTTGATGGTGACACTGCTCATGGCCATGGCTCTTCCCCTGGCGGCCCGGTTATACCAGAATGAGGAGGCCTTTTCTCCTTACAACCTCATCAGAGTTCACATTATTGCCAATAGCGATAGCCCGTGGGACCAACAGTTAAAGCTTAAAGTCAGGGACCGCATTGTGGGTTATCTAACGCCGCAACTGGCCGGTGTGGAGGACAGCCGGGAGTGCCAGGCCATTATTAAGGCAAATTTGGATAGCCTACAGAAGGAAGCTCAGGATGAACTGCGCAGGCACAACTACCACTACGGTGTCAAGGTAGCCTTTGGAACCTTCCAGTTTCCCACCAGGTCTTACGGGGATTTGACTTTGCCCCAGGGTCAGTACCGGGCTCTTAAAGTGGTGCTGGGAGAAGGCGAGGGCAAGAATTGGTGGTGTGTTGTATTTCCACCGCTCTGCTTCCAGGAAGGTCGCGACAGTGCCCTGGTTTACCAGGGTGATAAGCCTCCTCTTTTCCTCAAGGAAAGGGTTCTGTCTGGTTTTGAACGACACGCCTGGAACACCGGAAGTAAAAGTCGAGACCAGTAGTCGACAGGAACAGCCACGCTCATCAGCGCTGGCTTTTTTTCTGTCTATTTTTGTTTTCACATGATATTGCTGTTTTTCATATATTAAGAGTAACCAGCACCAGATACCAGGAGGGGAGAGTCGTGGTCAAGATCTCTGAATTGAGAACCCGGGAGGTCGTCAATATTCTGGATGGAAGCAAACTGGGTAATATCATTGATATAGACCTGGATGTGGAAAGAGGGAAGATAGTGGCTTTGGTCCTACCCGGACCAAACCGGTTGTTCAGTTTCTTTTCCCGCCGGGAGGACGTGGTGGTACCGTGGCACAAGATAAACAAGATCGGCCGTGATGTAATACTGGTGGAGGTCCCTGCGCTCGAACCTGGCAACACCCGCGACTGAATTAACGCCTTACGGGTGTTTTTTCTCTCTGTACGATAAGGACAACTTCCGCGTGACTGGGGACGGTTCTCTGTCACGTTATTTTTATGGTAGCAGGCAGAAACACCCTGCCCTGCGCGCGTGCACCAGCAGGAGTGTGAAAGTGCGCGTGCGTTGTCCGTAACAACCGAGAATTCTTCCATTCAATTCTTAATTCCTATCACGATGCAGGTCCCAATTATGAATAGTCGGTGTTACCAGTGTTTATCAATGTGCATCGATGGTTCCTAATGACTCTTACAGTTTCACTTTTTCTGCCGGTCCCGGGACGGATGGCCCGGGCATGGTGGGACTCGAAATATTAAAGTTTCTGCCTGCGAGTTAACTAGACCCTGTAATCCCTTGAGCGAGAAGAATAATTGAGTGTATCAACCGTATCGTCATTTGCCAGCCGGGAACCAAAAGCTAATAATAGATATAGGGTTTAGGTTTGGTGTGCACACAATATATAGGGGGAACCCACCATGAAGTGCCCGTACTGCTATGAGACAGAAAGCCGGGTGATCGAATCCCGTCCCAGCGAGGACGGTGAGGCGATTAGGAGGAGAAGGGAGTGTGCTGCCTGCAGGAGGCGGTTCACCACCTACGAGCGCATTGAGGAAAGGCCCCTATTTGTTATCAAAAAAGAGGGAGGGCGGGAGCAGTTCAACCGGAACAAGTTGATAACCGGGATTATGAAGGCGTGTGAAAAAAGACCGGTTACCATGGAGGAAATTGAAGCCATGGTAGGAAAGATCGAAAGGGAACTAAGGGATGGTTTTGACCGCGAAGTTAGCAGCCGGGTGGTTGGTGAAAAGGTTATGGGCGAGCTTTGTTCCCTGGATGAAGTGGCCTATGTAAGATTTGCCTCCGTTTACCGCCAATTTACCGACATTGACAGCTTTATCATGACCATCAACCAGCTCAAGGGGGAAACATCAAAAGAGGAGGAAGCGTGAAGTGTTTACCACCATCAAGAAGAGGGACGGAAGGGAGGTACCCTTTGATCCTTCTAAAATAACCGAGGCCATCTTTAAAGCGGCCCAGGCAGTCGGGGGGGAAGACCGCCAGAAATCCCTCGAATTGACCCTGGAGGTCATGAGAGTTCTGGGTGAAAAATATGAGGGTGACATATTTACGGTAGAGGACGTCCAGGATGTAGTGGAAAAAGTGCTGATCGAGCACGGTCACGCCCGTACTGCCAAGGCCTATATACTCTACCGGGACCAGCGCACCCGCTACCGGGAAGGCAAGTCCGACCTCATGGACGTGGTCGAAGAAATACTCAAGGAAACCAGCCGGGAAAACGCCAACGTGGGAAACAGCCCTTCGGCCAAGATGTTACAAATCGCCAGTGCGGCCAGCAAACAGTATTACCTGAACCGGGTTTTACCGCCTGATTTTGCTCAGGCCCACCGGGAAGGAGACATACACATACATGACCTCGACTTCTATAAGAAAACTTTAAACTGCCTGCAATTGCCTTTGGGAGATATACTGGCCAACGGTTTCAACAACGGGCATGGCTATATCAGGCCTCCCAAGCGTCCCGCATCGGCCACGGCCCTGGCCGCCATTATCCTGCAAAGCTCGCAGAACGACATGTACGGGGGGCAATCCTTCCCCTTCTTTGACCGGGACATGGCTCCTTTTGTAGAAAACGCCAGTGAGGACGAGACGTACCAGGCAATGGAGGCTTTGGTCTATAACCTTAACAGCATGCACTCCCGGGCGGGGTCCCAGGTGCCTTTCAGCTCTATAAACCTGGGCTGTGATACCAGTGAAGCAGGCAGGAAGGTTACCCGAAACCTGCTTCTGGCCTACGAGGCCGGGTTGGGTAGGGGCGAAAACCCCATTTTCCCTAACGTCATCTTCAGGGTCCGCGAAGGGGTTAACTTGCGGCCCCAGGATCCAAATCATGATCTGCTTCTATTGGCCTTACGGGTGGCAGCTACCCGGATGAACCCCACCTTCAGCTTTATGGATACCTCCTTCAATAATGAATACGGCAACGAGGTTGCGTATATGGGCTGCCGCACCCGGGTTATTGCCAACCGGCACGGGCCCTCCATCACTGAAAGACGAGGTAACATCGCCTTCACTACCCTGAATCTGCCCCGCCTGGCCATTAAATCCCGGGGTAACATTGGCGAATTCTACCGGCTCCTGGAAGACATGATGTCACTGGCCTGCGAACAACTGTACCATCGTTATAAGGTATTGACGGAGTTGCAGGTGAAGGATATGCCATTCGTAATGGGGCAACACCTTTACCTGGGTTCAGAGGGACTTCAAGCATGTGATAGCATTGAGCCTGCCTTGAAACACGGTACCCTGACGGTGGGCTTTATTGGCCTGGCTGAAACATTGACCTTTCTTACCGGCAAACACCATGGCCAGTCCGAGGATGCCCAGGCGATGGGTATATCTATCATCCAGTATATGAGGCGCATGATCGACCGGGCCTGCGAGGAATACGATTTGAATTACACCCTTCTGGCCACCCCGGCGGAGGGGCTTTCCGGGCGGTTTGTGGAGATGGATCGGGAGAGGTATGGAGAAATACCCGGGGTGACTGACAAGGAGTATTATACCAACTCTTTCCATATACCGGTGGATTACGATATCAGCATATTTGATAAGATAACCAGAGAAGGTCCATACCATAAGTACACCAATGCAGGACACATAAGCTATATTGAATTCCCGTCTCCTCCGGTCCACAACCTTGAGGCCCTGGAGGCGGTCATAAACCATATGCGGGCCTGTGACATGGGCTATGTCGGTATCAACTTCCCCATTGACTTCTGTGAGAGTTGTTATCACCGGGGAGTTATTGAGACTGCTACCTGTCCCAATTGCGGTGGCAAAGAAATAAAGCGGGTACGTCGCATCACCGGCTACCTTTCCACCGTCGACCGCTTCAACGACGCCAAAGTAGCCGAGCTGCGAGACCGGAAAAGCCACAGGTTCTAAGGGGGGCAAGCGGGGACGGTTCTTGCTGGCTGTGAGGGCTGGCAGTTTCAAAGTCTATGCAATTGGCAGCCGCAGGTGACGTAACCACCAGTTCCGATGTAGTGATGGTCGGGCGTGATGGTGGTGAAGCGGCTGTACCGGAAAGGAGAACTACGGTGATCAAGTACGCTGACATAATCCGGGATTCGGTAGTTGACGGAACCGGCATCAGGGTAGTTGCTTTCCTGCAGGGGTGTCCCCGCGCGTGCGAGGGTTGCCACAATCCTGCCCTGCAACCGTTGGAAGGTGGCCGGGAAGCCCGCGAAGAAGATTTTGCGGAGAGGCTGCTGCAGGAATTAACTCCCCTGCACAAGGGAATAACCTTCAGTGGTGGAGAACCTCTGATTCAACCCGAAGCCTTACTAAAGGTTATTACCATACTCAAGGAGAGAAAACCGCATCTTGACATATGGGTCTATACCGGTTTTACTTTTGAACAGGTTAAAGACTTGTCCGTAATGAAGCTGATTGATGTTCTGGTTGATGGCCCTTTTGTTTTGTCTGCGCGAGATCTTACCTTGCCCTTCCGTGGTTCAGCCAACCAGAGGATCATTGATGTCCCGCGCTCTCTTGAAAAAGGCGAAATCGTGGAACTGCACATCGGATAGGATGCAAGGGTGGCGGCTGTACAGGGGCCGGGGTTCCTGCAGGGAAAGCCGGGAGCGATGCCGAAGTTATTACAGGGCGGCAGACCTTATGAACCACTGAGCATGAAAAACACGGGTGCATTTTCAGGAACAGCTGGGAATTCCTTGCTCTTGATTTTTATTCTTAATTCTTCATTCTGAATTCTCAATTCCTGAAAGGTATATATCACCTCAACGGTTGTGAACACCTGCGGCTTCAAAATAGATGGTCAGTGGTCATCCTAATACATCAGTGTGAATCTGTGGCCAGGTTTTTCATAGTCAGATGACTAAGGCTCACCGGGAAGTGCTTCCAGAAGCTGCCTGGCTTCTTCCAGCCGGTGGTGGAGGACCAGAACCTTGACCTCGGCGAGCGGGCCCAGAGTCAATCCCTGGACAGGTCCGATGGCCTCACGTTGTAACCGTACCGGGATGCCGAAGGACTCCAGCATGCTCTTTAACAGCAGGTCCTCAGGCGGATACACTGTTTTTAAAACCGTCCATTTGCCCTCTCTGGCCCGGTTGGGATACCCGCAGTTGGGACAGTGGGGGCTTTCTGCGGAAACGGGGTGCTTACATACGGGGCAGTGCATAGCTTACCCTCCTCTATAACTAGAGTTTAATGCATAAAGGCGGGAAGAGCAAATGACGGCATGGACGTGGTGCCAGCGCAAGGGAATTTCGTTCATAACCCTTCCCGGTTGGGAGGAACAGGGGGTTAAGGTGGCCGTTTCCGGCCGGATGGGAGGCTGCAGTACCGGGGAGTTTTCTTCCCTTAACCTGGCCCTTCACGTAGGGGACAAGACGGCCGCAGTCTTCGAGAACCGGCGACGGTGGGCGGAAGCTCTGGAGGTTGAACTGGCCAGGATGGTTTGTGCGTGCCAGGTTCACAGCGCGAATGTTAGAGTGGTGGACGAGAACGATCGGGGGAGGGGAGTATTTGATTATCCGTCAGGGTTGCCTGATACGGATGCTATGGTAACGAGCCGGCCGGAGATATTCCTGGTTACCTTCTATGCCGACTGCATCCCGGTTTTGCTCTTTGACGCAAAGAAAAGGGTAATAGGTATGGCTCACAGTGGGTGGAAGGGAACTGTGGCCAGGATTGCAGAACGCACTGTACGCTGCATGATGTCCTGTTTCGGCTGTGAACCGGCTGATATCCTGGCTTTCATAGGTCCGGGGATTGGCCGGTGCTGCTACGAGATTGGCGGTGACCTGGCCCGAGCTGCCCGGCGGAAGTTTCCCGGCCAGGTTCTTGTTGACCATGACGAAAGGTTTTACTGGGATCTTCCCGGCACCAACCGGTTTATCCTGGAACAGGCAGGTTTGCTTGCCCCGCATATCACTACCTGCGAACTCTGCACGGCCTGTAACCAGGATCTGCTCTTTTCCTACCGGGGTTCGCGGGGGAAAACCGGGCGCATGGCAGTTGTGTTAGGAATGGTACAGGGGTGATAGCTTTGAACAATGCACATATCCTGGTGGTGGACGACGAAATTCATATTGTCGAACTGGTAAAATTCAATCTGGAAAAGGAGGGCTTCCAGGTATCGGTGGCCTATGACGGCTTGAGTGCGCTTAAAATGGTTAAGGAAGCCCGCCCCGACCTGGTAATTCTCGACATAATGTTGCCCAACCTGGATGGATTGGAGGTCTGCCGGAGGCTGAAGCAGGATGGCGAGTTCAGCAATATTCCTATAATAATGTTGACTGCCAAAGGTGAAGAGATAGACACTGTTCTAGGGCTGGAGATGGGCGCAGATGACTACATCAAAAAGCCTTTCAGTCCCCGGGAAATGGTGGCCAGGGTCAAGGCCAGGTTGAGGGCCAGGTGGATTCTCGAAGGAGAGAAAGCTTTAGGGCGGAAAACTCTGGTGTTTAAAGACTTGATCGTGATCCCGGACAAGCACGAGGCCTTTATCGGGGACCGCAAATTGGATCTGACTCCCAAGGAATTCGAACTGCTGAGATTGCTGGCCGCGAGCCAGGGAAAGGTATTTACCCGCGAGTTGCTCCTGGAAAAAGTCTGGGGATATGAGTTTACCGGAGACACCCGGACGGTGGATGTGCATATCAGGCACCTTCGCCAGAAGATGGGTGAAAACTCCAGTTCCCCCCAGTATATTGAAACGGTCCGGGGGGTAGGGTACAAGTTCCGGGAAAAGAGTTGACGATGACGGCTTAATAAAATTTATCCAGGGAATATACTGGGCGAGCACAAGAACGCAAGTTCTAGAAAAAGACTTGATAGTGGTGGCGGGTAACGCTGGCACCGGGTAACGTAAAAGCTAAGTCCTAATGCCGAGGTGGAGTGAAGGTGTGGAACGACGGGGGTATAGATAAGAATAAGATGGAGGCCATCCTGGCCAGCATGGTGGACGGGGTAATGGCTGTTGACATGGAACGGAAAATAATCCTGGCTAACAAGGCGGCGGAAAATATCTTCCACACGACTCCTGGGGGCCTGGTGGGCAGGGTTTTCGCCGACCTCGTGGAATCGCGGGAAATAAACTATATGTTGCAGGAGGTGTTGGATACCGGTAGGGAAATATTTACCGAAACGCGTTTGTCGTGCTACAGCTTATCGGTGTTCAGGCTACACATCGTGGCCGTATTCGGGACAAAGCAGGATATCCAGGGAGCTGTGCTGGCTTTTCATGATATAACCGATGCCCGTAAGTTTGACCAGATGAGATCCGAGTTTGTGGCTAATGTGTCCCACGAACTGCGGACCCCTCTTACTGCCATCAAGGGCTTTGTTGAAACCTTGCTGGATGGTGCGCTGGAAGACAAACTGCTTTGCCGGCGTTTCCTCACCATCATTGACGGTGAGACTAACCGGCTTACTCGGCTTATCGATGATCTCTTGAGTCTTTCCGCTATAGAGTCCAAAGAAAGAAGGCTGACGCTGAAGCCCATCCATATGCCGAATGCTATCCTCCAGGTTGTCAATATTCTGGGTCCGCAGGCAGCGGAAAAATCTTTGCGAATGGAAATGATCACCCAGCCCGGTTTACCGCCGGTAAATGCGGACGAAGACCTGGTCGGCCAGGTGCTAATAAACCTCATTGATAATGCCATCAAGTACACCCCGGATGGAGGCAGGGTAATAGTTAGGGTTAAAAGACAAGGAGACCGGATCATCACGTCGGTAACCGATACGGGGCCGGGGATACCCGAAGAAAGTCTGCCAAGGCTTTTCGAACGCTTTTACCGTGTAGATAAGGCGCGTTCGCGGGAATTAGGGGGGACCGGTCTTGGGTTGGCTATTGTCAAGCATATTGTTGAATCGCACGGGGGAGAGGTTTTTGTGGAGAGTACGCTGGGTAAGGGGTCTACCTTCGGTTTCAGTTTGTGGGTGGCCTAGATCGCCAGGTGCAACTCCATCGCCGACAGGCCAGGTGTACGTCAAGGTATGGTTGTAAAGCCCGGCCCCTCCTGATTGACCGGGGCGCCGGGTGGTTGGGGTGGTAAGGTGAACAGCCGGAGAGAACGTTTGGTAAAGGAAGCCAAAAAGAAAGGCGTGGCCCGGCTGATGGTAGTTCTGGCCCTGGGTAGTGTGGGGCTCCTTGGCTGGTGGTTCGCTTGGCGGGGCCTGACCAGCAAGGTCACCAACCTGATGGTGGAGGTGCAAGGTGTCCGCCAGGGATACCTGGAGGACCAGGTCAAGGCTAGAGCTGTGGTCCTACGGGAGGAGACCCTGGTACCGGCTCCCGGCGCAGGTCGGTTTGAAAACCTCACCCGGGAGGGGGAAAGGGTCCGCAAAGGGGCCGTGCTTGGCTACTTTTACCCGGAGCAGGGAGAAGAGTACCAGGTTATGAGGGCTCCCGTTTCCGGGGTCGTATCCTACCGGCCGGATGGACTGGAGGATGCACTCGCCGCATTCCAGCTGGATGAGCCGGATATGGAAGTGTTTTCTCTTCAGCCGGCCAGGAAAACGGGGATAAGCATGTCCTATCACCAGGGACAGCCCCTGTTCAAGGTGATAGACAACCTTAGCCCAACTGTCCTGCTGGCGACGTTTCCGGTACATACAGCAGGAAAACCGGTACATAAAGGGCAGACCCTGGTTGTTCGCTGGCAGGGTAAAAACTTGGGTACTGCTACGGTAACGGGCTTGGGCCGGGCACGTGACCGGGTCATCCTCCGGCTTGTTCTGGATAGTTTCTGTGATGACCTGATTTATCACCGGGTAATTGATGTCGACCTGGTTGCCCGACAGTACCACGGGGTGCTGATCCCCAGGGGGGCAATTACGGAGAAGAATGGGTGTACGGGGGTCTACTACCTGCGCAATGAAACGGTTCATTTCAAAGAGGTAAAGGTTGTTGCAACCAGGGGTGACCGGGCAGTCGTGGAAGGGATTAAGCCCGGTGATTACGTAGTGACTACTCCGGCTCTGGTAGATGAGGGGATGGTGACGGGAAAATGAGCAACGATTTACACAACGATATACGTGATCTAGCCTACGCCGTCCGGGAAGTGCGCGAGCGGATCCGGCAAGCAGCACGACGGGCGGGCCGGGATGAGAAAGAGATAACCCTGGTGGCCGTCAGCAAATCGGTCGGCCAGGATAAGGTAGCTCAGGCCATCGCGTGCGGGGTTCGGCATTTCGGGGAAAATCGGGTTCAGGAATTTGTGCCCAAACAGGCCGTTTTCCCCCAGGTTAACTGGCATTTTATTGGCCACCTGCAGACCAACAAAGTCAAGGATATTATCGGTAAGGCTTATCTGATCCACTCGCTGGACAGATGGAGGTTGGCGGAGTATATTGATGATAGGGCTAGGGGCCTGGAGGTCAGAGTCCCGGTGTTACTTCAGGTCAACGTATCCGGCGAAAAGTCAAAGTACGGGCTGGCTCCGGCCGAGGTGATGTCTTTTCTGGAAGCTGCCCAGGACCTGGGCCACCTTAGCATTCAGGGTTTAATGACTATGGCGCCCGAAGTGGATGACCCGGAAGAAACCAGAACAGTATTCAAGGATCTGCACCGAATTTTCGAAAGTATAAAACAGAAAAATTTTAGCAACACCAAGATGCAGTACCTTTCTATGGGAATGACCCAGGATTTTGAAGTGGCCATTGAAGAAGGGGCTAACCTGGTCAGGGTAGGAAGGGCCATTTTTGGTTCGAGAAGATAGGAGGTTGTTACAGTTGGGTTTGGTTGACAAGTTCTGGCGCTTTTTCGGGGTTGAGACCGAGGTCGAGGAAGAATATCTTGAGATGCCCCTGGAACCGGAGGAGAGAAAAGCGGAGCGCAGGAACAACCTGGTTAGTATTCACACCGCCAAGACAATAAAGGTGGTGGTGAGCGAGCCTTCCAGTTTCGAAGAAGCCCAGGCCGTAGCCGACAACCTGAAAAACCGGCGGCAGGTGGTAATCAACCTGGAACACACGCCTCCCGAGGCACGTCAACGGATTATAGACTTCATAAGCGGCACCACCTATGCTCTGGACGGCCACACCCAGAAGCTCGGGGACCATATCTTTCTGTTCGCTCCCAGTAATGTGGAAATATCCAAGGATCCCCGTCCACTGGTCCGCAGTTCGTACATATTTACCCGTCCTGGTCCCTTCGGAGGACACGAAGTATGAACCCCCGCCAGACCCTGGGAGTGATCGGTTGCGGGAAAATGGCCTTTGCTCTGCTGGCGGGGCTGGTGAAGAGCGACCACGGCTACAAGCAAGTAATAGCCTTTGATGTGGACGATTCCCGGACCACCCTTATGGCTCGGGAATTGTCCGTTCAACCTGTTCAGTCCAATCGCGAGGTGGTCAAACAGGCGGATGTGGTGCTCCTGGCGGTCAAACCAAACCAGGTGGCCTCCGTACTGGATGAGATCCGGGACGATTTTGCTGAGAGCAAGTTAGTTGTCTCGATAGCCGCAGGTATCACGACCCAGTTTATTGAAGCCCGACTGAAAAAGAACTTGCCAGTCCTGCGGGTCATGCCCAATACCCCCTGTCTGGTGGGGGAGGGGGCTATAGCCGTGTCCCCGGGACGTTTCGCCACCAGCGAGCACCTTGAAGTGGGAAGCAGGATGTTTGCTGCCGTTGGCAAGGCGGTGGTTGTGCCCGAATCCTACCTGGATGCGGTAACGGCAGTATCGGGTAGCGGTCCCGCGTATGTCTACCTGGTAGCGGAAGCTGTGACCGATGCCGGGGTGGAAATTGGATTGCCCCGGGACCTGGCGCGCAGCCTGGTTATCCAAACGATAAGAGGCAGTATAGCCATGTTGGAAGCCACGGGAGAGCACCCGGCGGTGTTGAGGGAGCAGGTCACCTCGCCAGGTGGAACGACGATAGCCGGCCTGCGGCAACTGGAGGAAAACGGGTTGCGCGGGGCTTTTTTCAAGGCTATCCGCCGGGCTTACGAGCGTTCGCTCGAGATGGGGAAGGCGGGAAGCTGATTTAGTGTAATGAACAAGAGGGGAGTCCGGTTTAGTGAGCGTATTCGGCGTGGCCCAGGTAGTAGATGTTGTGTTCCAGGTGCTGATTTACCTGGTTATTTTCCGCTGTATCCTTTCCTTTGTAAGGCATGACCCTTACCATCCATTACTTAAGTTTGTCTATGATGTCACCGAACCGGTTATGGCGCCTTTCCGGCGACTACTGCCCGGTGTGGGCGGCGTGGACTTTTCACCGGTGGTTGTCATCCTGGTTATTGAACTGGTCAGAAAACTAGTGGTCGATATTATTAGAGGATTTGCGGGCTGATACAGCCCGTCATTTGTGATTTAAGGGGTTTAGAAAATGGAGGTTAAAGAGCTGGAACTTCTGGCTCCGGCTGGAAAATGGGAAACACTTGAAGTGGCCGTGGAAAACGGAGCGGATGCGGTGTACCTGGGCGGCAAGAGGTTCAACATGCGCCTTCTCCGGCCTGATTTTAATTTCTTGGATGATGAAATACGGGACGCGGTAAGCTTCTGCCATGAGCATGAAGTCCGGGTCTACGTAACCGTCAACAACCTGTATTTTGAGCCGGAGTTGGATGAGCTATCCGATTACCTGGCGTTTCTCGCGGAAGCCGGGGTCGATGCGTTTATTGTACAGGATCTGGCCGTGGTTCAGCTTGTCAGGGAACTTGCTATCAATGTCCCCCTGCATGCCAGCGTCCAAATGGGAGTGGCCAACCTGGAAGCAGCCAGGCTGCTGGAGAAGCACGGGTTCTCCAGGGTAATACTATCCAAGAATGTCTCCCTGCAAGAGGTTGGCGAGATTCACGCGGGGACATCGCTGGGGCTAGAGTATTTTGTCCACGGGGATCTCTGCATTTCGCATGCCGGCCAGTGCTACATGAGCAGCTTCATCTTTGGCGAGAGTAGTAACCGTGGCCGGTGCCGCAAGCCTTGCCGGTGGCGGTACGAGATACGTCCTGCTGGCGAAAAATACCTGGGGAAACACTATTTCCTGGCCCACAAAGATCTCTGCCTGGCAGCCTACCTGGCCGAGCTGGTTGCTGCCGGGGTGACATCTTTCAAGGTGGAGGGAAGGATGAGGGAGCCGGAATACGTGGGTTTCTTGATAAGGCAGTACCGGCAGGCTCTGGATGAGGTACTGGCGGGAAACATGGAACGCAACTTTAGTGTTGAGCAGGAGCTTTCTCGCCGGCGGGTGAGGGACTACACCACTGGCAGTATTTTTGGAGTGCCGGGGGAGGAATCGATTGGCTATTCGGGGGAAAGGGAGCCTCATTTCCCCACCAGGCCCATAAGGCTCAAGCCGCTTACCCCTGAAGATTACCGGGACATGCCGGAAACCGGCCAAGTTAACCCGCCCCGGCTCAGTGTAAAAGTCGGGGGAATTTATGCTTTCCGCAGTGTGTTGGATAAAGGGATTGACGCACTCATAATCGGGGGAGAAAGTTTCCGGGGGCAGGAAGAAAGCTGGACCCCGGGTGCGCTGGCTGAAGCGGTGGAGCTGGGCCGGGAAAACCATGTAGCGGTAGTCATGGAAACCCCCCGGGTAATAGCGCAGAGGGACCTGTCCCGGGTGGGGGAATTACTGGCCAGGCCGGAAATGCGCGATTTGCACGCGGTAATGGTGAATGATCTCGGCTGCCTGCAGATGGCCAGAGAACTGGGACTCCCGGTCTGGGCGGGTTACGGCCTGAATACCAGCAACAGCCGGGCGGTAAGCCAGCTGGGGTATATGGGAGTAAGCCGGGTTACGGCGTCACTGGAGCTGAAGTTTGCTGAGCTCCAGAGTATGGCGGAGCGGGTTTCTCTAGGGCTGGAGGTGGTAGTGCACGGGCCTTTATGTGGTATTATCACCGATTACTGCCCCGTGCGCAGCACCTGCGGTTGGCCGGATGATACGCCTTGCCTGGCGGCCTGCGCAAACACTGAGTATTCTCTGCTGGACGAATACGGGCAAGAATACGCGCTGCGCACTGATGACCGGTGCCGGACCCATATCTATTACCCGCACGACCTCTGCCTGTTTACTTACCTGCCGGTTCTGGCGGAGACAGGTGTTACCAGTGTGAGGGTGGAAGGGCAGCATTACCGCCCAGAGGTGCTTGCCCGGGTGGTCGACCTGTACCAGAGTGCTTTACAGCAGTTGCGCAAGGGCCGCTGGGATGTTAAGAGGGACTACTTGGAGCTGCTGAAGATCTTCCCCGGCGGATTGACCCGTTACCCTTTGCTGCGCGGAGAAAAGCTCGATCAAGGGATTATGATACGGGGGGAGTGCCAATGATGCTAACACCGGTAGAGGTGCGCAACCAGAAGTTTGAGAAGGGCTTCCGGGGGTACCGCGAACAGGAGGTAAACGGCTTCCTCTTCAAAGTGGCGGAAGAATACGAAGAACTTTACCGGGAAAATGTTGAGCTCAAGGAAAGATTACAGCGCCTGGAATTCGAGCTGGCCAAATACAGAAAAATGGAGGAGACCTTAAACCAAAGCCTGCTCCTGGCCCAGCAAACGGCGGAGGAGGTCAAGGCTAAAGCCGGCCAAGAGGCGGACTTGATGTTGCAGGAAGCCAAGAAAAGCATAGCTGAGATGTTTTCTATATACGAGGATATCCTTAAACGATTGCACGTGTTTAAGACCGAGATGAAGTCTTACCTGATGGCGCAGGTCGAACTAATCGATAACAATGAAAAGAGGATTAACGACATCACCAACTTCTTTTACAGCCGGGACATGAAGGAGATTCTTGATAACCTGTCCCGGGTGGCCGGTAAAGACCGGGTCGCGAATGCCGGGGCGGGAAGCCGGGAAGGATAACGCCGGTGGTCTGGGCCCGGGTTTGGTAATTACGGTTGAAACGTGCAGCAGGCATTTACTCAAGGAGGCCGGTAAGTTGAACATCCTCGAGACCGACAGGGGGATCCGGTTGGAAGTCAGGGTGGTACCACGCTCATCCAGGGATGAAATTGCCGGGGAGATGCAAGGTGCGCTCAAGGTTAAACTTGCCGCTCCCCCGGTTGAAGGTGAGGCCAACAAGGCCTTAATTTCGTTTCTGGCCGACCTGGCGGGAGTCCCCCGCAAGAATGTTGCCGTTGTTCGGGGAGAGACTTCCAGGAATAAGCTGGTTGAAATCGCAGGGTTAACCAGGTCGGATTTCTTAAAAAGAATCGCTGCGGGGACGGCAGATGGGTAGCCAGCGGCGCAAAACAGTCAGGGTCTTGAAAAAACTGTCCGAACGGTACCCGCACGCCGGAACCAGGCTCAAGTTCTCCAGCCCTTTTGAGTTGCTGGTCGCCGTCATACTCTCGGCCCAGTCAACTGACGAGCAGGTGAACCGGGTTACACGGGAACTTTTCCAGCACTACCGTACCCCGGAAGATTTTGCCCGTTTCGAGCCACAGGAGCTGGAACCACTGATTCGGGGTTGCGGGCTCTACCGCAGCAAAGCCCGGAATCTTGTCCAGACCGCCCGGATCTTGGTGAACGATTACCAGGGACAGGTGCCGCCGGAGATGGAAACCCTGCTGCGGTTGCCGGGAGTGGGCCGCAAGACGGCCAATGTTGTCCTCAGTGTCGGCTTTGGCCAGCCCGGCCTGGGAGTTGATACCCATGTTTTCAGGGTATCTAACCGGTTGGGGTGGCATGAATGCCGCCGCCCGGGGGACGCGGAAAAGGTTCTAAAAAGCCTTATACCCCCGGTCTGGTGGGCACAGGCTCACCACCTGTTAATCGCCCACGGGCGGGAGGTTTGCCGGGCCTTGAGACCCAGGTGCGAGGAATGCGTAGTGGCCGGGGATTGCAGGTTTGTCCAGGAAAGGCAGTAAACCCCAACTTGACCGGAGAGGAGTCAAAGCTTTAGTGCAGGGTTGGTTTGGCAAGAATCAGACTAACTACTTAATTATTGTCTGGATTCTGATATTGTTAAACTTGCTGGTTGTGGTCTGGTGGGCGGCAGGTATATCACTCCTGACAGTTACCC
>JAAYAC010000087.1 GCA_012719535.1 Syntrophomonadaceae bacterium
AGGCGCTGTAGTAGCCTCTTCCGATGCCGACACCTTTCTGGTTTCCCGGGATCACTATATGTACCTGTGGCCCCGCGACGGGGCCATGGTGGCCCATGCTTTAGACCTGGCGGGCTATGCGGAAGAAACCAGGAAGTTTTACAAATTCTGTGCCGGTTTACTGGCCGATGATGGGTATTTTTTGCAACGTTATAACCCTGATGGCCGCCCGGGCTGTACCTGGCATCCCTGGTTAATGCACGGGCGCCCGTGCCCCCCTATTCAGGAAGATGAGACAGCTCTGGTAATCTGGGCCCTGGGTGAACATTTCCGGCTGTTCAACGATGTAGATTTCATAGCTTCAGTTTTTCCGGAGCTGGTGAAGCCGGCCGTAAGTTTTATGATAGGCTACATAGATGACCGTACCCGGTTGCCACTCCCCAGCTGGGACCTTTGGGAAGAAAGGTGGGGAGTCTTTGCCTTCACCTCCGGGGCCGTTTACGGGGCGCTGGCCGCCGGGGCGAGAATGGCGGAGGTCCTGGGAGATGGTGAACTGGCCCAACGGTGTTACACAATCTGTGCCATGCTGCGTGAAGGGATAACCAGGCACCTTTACCAGGAGAACCTGGCCAGGTTTATTCGCGGGTTTATGGTGGACGAGAAGGGGGATTACCACCCGGATCTCACTCTGGATTCGAGCGTTTACGGCTTGCATGCTTTTGGAGCCTTTGACTCCCACCATGAACCGCTGGTGCGAACCATGGAAATAGTTAAAAACGGCCTGTGGGTGAAAACCGGGATAGGTGGAATGGCGCGGTATACCAATGATTATTACCACCAGGTCAGTGACAACATCGCGGAGGTGCCGGGGAACCCATGGATTGTTACCACCTTGTGGTTGGCAGATTGGTACATCGACCGGGCGGCCCGCCGGGAGGAACTGGAACCGGCCCGGCAGTTGATTGACTGGGCTGCCCAGCGAAGCTCCCGGTCGGGGGCCATGCCTGAACAGGTACATCCCTTCACCGGGCAACCGTTGTCAGTAGTCCCTCTGACCTGGTCGCATTCCTCTTTTGTCAGAACTGTCCTTGCTTACCTGGAAAAAATGAAGCAGCTGGACAAAACCTTGCATTAGCCTGGAGGCAAGGGGACGCTCTTTTTGCTTCCTTGGTTTCGATTTTCTCCGGTAGGGATTTGCCAACCTGCGGCGAATATAACCGGTAGGACGGAGAATGGAGGTTAAAAGATTGAAGTTTCCAGGGGAGAATGCACGTTGGGGTTTTGGGGAAGTTTTCTCAATACTGTTGTTGATTATTGGGGCAGGTATTACCTATGGCTACTGGGGACCGCCCCTGGTAGCATACCTGGTGTATCACCAGGTTATCGCTGGTACACTGACAGATGAGTTTGTTATTGGCTATATTGTACAGTTTTCGGTGACGGTGGGAGGGGTCTTGTTTTTTGCCCTGCTGGTGAGGCGGGATTCGCTCCGCAGCCTGGGACTACGCAAGGTCCTGCCCCGGGACGTGTTCAACTGGGGTGTGGGCGGGGGAGTATTTCTATTTATTACGATACTGGTTATGGGGGCCTTGTTGGAGCACCTGGTGCCGGAATTGCCACCCCAGCCCTTCGAACAGGTGCTGAAGGGCGTTACCGATCTTCGCGAATTCCTGGTGCTGCTGGTCTTGGTCAGTGTCTTTGCGCCCCTGGCCGAAGAAATGTATTTTCGCGGTTTCGTTTATCCCGTTTTCCGCCAGAGGGTGGGGGTAACGGCAGGGATCATATTATCCGGGCTGTTTTTCGGGGTTGCCCACTGGGATCTCTGGCGGCTGGTGCCATTGGCCCTCGGAGGAGTTGGATTGGCAGTCATTTATGAGAAGAGCAGGTCACTTTACCCGTGCTGGCTAGCCCACGGGCTGTGGAACGGCGCCATGGGTATAATATACTATCTAGCCTACCTCCGGTAGACCTGATTACTACTTGACAACCACCCCGGGGAACCTAATAATGATCAGGTGAAATACAATAAATGACAGGGGTGAGAACATGCCTATTTATGATTACAGATGTGCAAACTGCGGCAGGTTTGAAATAAGGCAAAGGATAACGGCCCCCGTCTTACAGGAATGCCCGACGTGCGGGGGAAGAGTCGAAAGGCTCATCAGCCGGAATGTGGGCATTGTATTCAAGGGCCCGGGATTCTATAGCACTGATTCCAGGGAAAAGGATAGAGCCCGGCAGATTAACCGGGCGCGGCAGGTAGACAACGAGGCCTTGCTCGACGGAGATGTCGGTAAATTTGTTGAACAGTCCGATAAGACTGACAAGAAAATCGCCGAAGGTTTATGATACCCCCATGACGGGGGCTTTGTTTTACTGCAGGTGGCGCTGTGGGGAAAATGAGTAGAGGAGACGGTGGTTCGGGGCGGGTGAACCTTTTTGTTTAAGGCTGTCACTTTTGATTTCTGGGATACCCTTTTCAGAATTCCTCAGCCGGAGTTGCTCTTGGAACGCCGCATCGATCGTTTCCAGGAGGCTCTGAGGAGAGAAGGCCATGAACGCTCGCGGGAGGCAATACGGGCGGCGTTCCAGAGTTGCTGGCGGCGGGCCCGGTATGCGCAACAAGTGGAGGGGCGGGAAATCACACCACGTGGGCACGTGCACTTGATTATGGAGCGACTTGGCGTGGTTCCGACCGGTTTTCTCTTCGGCCGTTTATACCAGGCCTACACCCGGGTATTGCTTGACATGCCTCCCGTGTTTAACGCCGGCGCCTCTGAAGTGCTGGAAAAACTAAGCAGGCGTTACCGGCTGGCGGTTATCTGTAACACCGGGGCGACCCCCGGGCTGGTACTTAGGAAAATAATGGCGGACAACCACATATATGCCTGTTTCCGGACCCTGGTTTTCTCCGATGAGACCGCCTGGGCGAAACCGAACCCCCAAATATTTCTCTATACTTTGTCCCGGCTTTCGGTGCAGCCGGAAAAAGCGGTGCACATTGGGGACAACAGTTTTACCGATGTAATTGGGGCCAAGAGAGTGGGGATGAGGGCGGTGTGGCTATCTCCTGAAGCCGAATGGACCGTTCCCGAGTGCGACGGGCATATCAGGCACCTGACCGAGCTTTTGGAGATTCTGTGACCTACCCGGTAGGGACAATCATGGGGGGATATGATGCAGGTGAAAAACATCGTGGAGGACCTGGTTTGGCACAACCTGGATCCGGTGCTGGACAGTCACCCGCATGCATGCAGGTGTAAACGTTGCCGGGCTGATATAGCGGCTTGCGCCCTCAACAGGCTGAAGCCCCGTTACGTGGTGTCGCACAAAGGGGAGGTTATCGTCAAGGCGGAATACCTGGCACCCCAGTTTCAACTTGACATTATTACAGCCCTGGCTGAGGCGGTCAAGCTGGTCAGCCAGTCTCCTCATCATGAATAAAGTGGTAACCATATATACCGATGGAGCCTGTTCGGGCAACCCGGGCCCCGGAGGCTGGGGAGCAGTTCTCCTGTACGGCGACAAAACCAAGGAAATACGGGGAAGAGACCCTAACACCACCAACCAGCGGATGGAGCTTACGGCAGTAATTGAAGCCCTAAAGGCTTTGAAGGTGAAAGGCTGGAAGGTGGTGGTGTATTCCGATAGCGCCTACATAGTCAACGCCTTTCGCCAGCGGTGGTTGGAGAAATGGCAGGCTAATGGCTGGAGAAACAGCAAGAGTGAGCCGGTAGCCAACCAGGACCTCTGGAAGGAATTGCTGTCCCTGTGCCGGAAGAACCAGGTGGAGATAAGGAAGGTAGCCGGTCATTCCGGCGATCGCTGGAACGATAGGTGTGACGAACTGGCCCGACAGGCTATCCGGGAATTATTATAGCAGGCAGGTACGCCGGGGAGTTGTGAGTTTTGGCAAGGGTGCGCGTATATAAAGGGCAAGAAAATGGGAAATTAGGGGTAGGGGTTAAAGTGCTGGATGAGCAGGCTACCCTGGCCGATCTCCTGGAGGCGTGGCAGCCGCTGTGTGATGACACCGGGATCTATAAAGCTTATGCCGCCGGCAACTATGCCGCCTGTAAAGGCTGTCAGGTAAACTGTTGTAAGCAAGCTTATGTCGTACCCGACCTGGTTGCGTTGCTAAAAATAAGCAGTTACCTGAAGATATCACCGGCGGAATTTGCCAGGGATTACCTCGATACGGATAAGTTGGCACTTGGTATTCCGAGACTAAGGACATCTCCCTGTATCTTTTTGCGGGAAGGTGTCTGCTCCATTTATCCAGTCCGCACTCTCATCTGTCGCTTCTACCTCTGCACACATATCTTAGGAGAAACGGAGGAACTCATCTATTCCATTACCATGGCGGGTATGGTGGCTACCCAGGCATACCTGGCGCAACTGGGGCTGGTAGACCTAGAGGCTCAAGCACAAGGAATCACCAGCTATGAACAGAGTTTCCTGAGGTTTTTTGACGAGTACCGGGATACCGGAATGGTGGAGGCTTTTTTACTGGCCCGGGACTATGCCGGAATTCCCCTGCAACTTTTCTTATCCCCGGAAACTTAAGCGTACCCGCCGTTGCCTGAGAGCCCTTCGTTTCCCTGCGAAAGGGGTACAGGCGGTGTCCGACTTTGAGGCCTTTCTAATGTTAGCACTCCTGTTGCCGGTTGCAACTGCTGTTATATGCTATTTTAGCCGGGATCCAGCCTTACGCAAGGTTCTCATTATCATGATAGCAGCAACCCTGGGAATTAGCGCTTACTGGCTGCATATCAATATTGTGCTGGAGCCGGTTTTCCTCTCTCTACCCGGGCTGGAAACCCTGATAGCCTTTCTGGATTTTCTAATGCTGTTCTACTTTCTTTATATCGGTATTGAGCGCGGCCACAAACCACTCATTATTCTCGCCGCACTCCAACTTCTACCTTTAGCCTACCTGGAGCTGTTCTTGCGCCCGGACCTGTCAAACATCGGTTCATTCATGATTGACCGCCTGTCGGTGGTATTGTACCTGGTAATTGCCGTGGTGGGTTCTCTGGTGTGCATCTATCCCTTCCAGTACATGGAGGAGCACGCCGAACAGGTTGACACAAACCGCAATAACCGCTTTTTTTTCTGGTTTGTCCTTTTCCTGGCGGCGATGAACGGGCTGGTTTTCTCCAACAACCTTCTGTGGCTGTATTTCTTTTGGGAAGTCACGACCCTGTGCTCGTTCCAGCTCATCGGGCATGATAACACCGAGCCGGCCCGTAACAATGCCTTGCGTGCCCTGGTGATGAATTCGCTGGGAGGGGTGGCCATGGTGGGGGGAATTGTCATACTGGGGGCAGGTTTCACCGGCAACGCGCTTTCATTGGTTGATATCGTTGACAGCAAGCTCGGGCTCGTATCTCCCCTGTTCCTGCTGGTCCTGGGGCTGTTCATGGCAGCGGCGTTTACCAAGGCCGCTCAGTTTCCCTTTCAGAGCTGGCTGTTGGGAGCGATGGTCGCCCCGACCCCGGTTTCGGCCCTGTTGCATTCCAGTACCATGGTTAAGGCCGGTGTCTATCTGGCAATACGTCTGGCACCCGCCTACGATGGTACCATCCTCAGCACTTTTGTAGCCGTATACGGTGCCTTCACGTTTTTTGCTGCTTCCCTTATGGCGGTTGGCAATGACAATGCCAAGGAGGTCTTGGCCTATTCGACAGTGGCCAACCTGGGGTTGATTACCGCGTGCTGCGGTATCAACCTGCCTGTGGCTCTGAACGCCGCAGTTCTCTTAATAGTCTTTCATGCCATATCGAAAGCCTTGTTGTTTATGGGTACCGGGGTTATCGAACACCGCTTGGGTTCCCGTAACATTGACAATATGGAAGGGCTGGGCGAAAAACTGCCTGCCCTGGCCTGGCTCATGGCGGTAGGGGCTTTCACCATGTTTCTGCCTCCTTTCGGCATGTTGTTTTCCAAATGGGCGGCTATGGCCTCAGCCGCCATCTCACCGGTGGTGTTGGTTCTCTTCATAGCCGCCAGTGCGCTAACCACGGTATTTTGGGTCAAGTGGCTGGGCAGGATGCTTTCCTCCCCGCCGTCCCGGATGGATCCCGGCAAACTGGAAAGTGCTCGCGGGAAGTTGTCAGGTTATTATGCCGTACCCCTGGGCATGCTAGGAGTAAGTGCTGTCCTGCTGAGCCTGGCGGTGGTCTACGTCATAGATCGCCTGGCGGCCCCGGCAGTCTTATTGTGGTACCCGCTGGCGTTTCAGGCGGTTTCCAACCTGGACGTGGCCCTGTTCAGCTGGGCCAGTTTCTTCAATCCCAATGTGGGAAGCGGCTTCTTCCCCGAAGGGCTTTTCCCGACGGGGTTTCTGTTCGGCGCTCTGGCGGCAACACTGGTGATGCTGGGGCTAGCCTTCAGGCGGCCGGATTCCAGGCGGACCGCTCCCGTTTACCTGTGTGGAGAAAACGTGCCCGGAGACGAGAGCCACCGGTTCGTTACGGCGATGGAACAGGGAGCGGAGGTTGTCCTTGGAGGCTACTATTTTACCGGCTTCATTAACCACCGTCTGGCCGGGTGGTTGAACGGGATTGCCATAGTATTGCTGGTGGTGATGATAGGGGTGATCATATTATGACGGCAGTTGCGGGCACGTGGTTGTCGGTAATCCTGGCGCCGTTACTGGGAGGCCTGGTTATTGGCATTGACCGCAAGCTCACCGCTCGCATGCAGGGAAGACTGGGTCCGCCAGTGATTCAACCCTTTTATGATTTTATCAAGCTATGGTCAAAGGAGAGTACTTACACCAACGGGCGCCAGGTATTCTTTATCTACACCTATTTTATTTGGATGCTGGTAAGCCTGATAATGTTGGTAACCGGTCAGGATTTTCTGGTGTTTGTGTTTACCCTGGCGGTAGCCGAGGTGGCTTTCGTACTCGCCGGGTTTTCCACCCGTTCACCTTACAGTCATATTGGCAGCACCCGGGAGCTCATGCAGGTCCTAGCCGCTGAACCGGTGCTCCTGTTCATAGCCTTTGCCCTCTACCTCAGCAATGGGACTTTTTTGGCAGCCAGCGCTTTCGCCAGTGATTACCCGCTGCTGCTTTCCCACCCGTTGTTGTTTCTGGCTGTACTGGTGGTACTGACCATTAAGGTCCGCAAGTCCCCGTTTGACATATCCACAGCGACACACGCCCATCAAGAAATCGTAAGAGGTATTAATACCGAATTCTCGGGGCGATACCTGGCCATAGTTGAACTGACCCACTGGATTGAAACTGTCATCTTTCTTTTCATTGTTTTTATGTTTTGGGCCAATCCCTGGTGGATAGGGGCTATACTTGCTGCGGGGGCCTACTTTCTGGAGATAGTGGTCGACAACATTTCGCCGCGCATGAGCCTGGGATGGATGATAAAGGTAGCCTGGACCGCCGGTATCACCCTCTCCTTCGCCAACCTAGTCCTAAATGCAATACTATTATAACTCCTTTGATACTGATGCCCTGATGGTCGCTACTGTCCATGTAAGGCTTACAACCAAAACAACTTTAAGATAAAAGACTTGATTGAAATAGCGTGAAATAGCGTTGGCTTGTGTTGATAACCGGGGAGTTATGTACGACGATGATTGTGTGAAATACTGCTGCATCAGGTTTTTGGCGTGGGAAACCGGCAATTCCCAGTAAATGTAAAACAGCAAGTTTAATTATCAGGGTTGGTCATCTATTCTGCAGAGAAGGAAGGAACGGACGGTTCC
>JAAYAC010000088.1 GCA_012719535.1 Syntrophomonadaceae bacterium
CCGGTACACGAGCGAACCGTGGTCTATTCCTTCCGGCCCTTCCCTGACCCGGCCGGAATAGATAACCGCCGTCCTTATCCTTCTGCGATACCTTTCCGCCAGCTTCAGGTCATAGCCGGCAAAGCGGTACATGTCTTCCATTCTAGCCGTGGTCTGAAATTCGAGGTGCAAGAGGCTCTCATCGGCCAGGAGAAAGAGGAAGTCAATGCGTTCTTCTTTAATCTCGGCTACATCACCTTAGAATAAAAGCCCGTGGTGAATAAGTTGCTCTACTTCTTCTGCAACCCGCTCCCTTTGCGCGCATTTCTTTAGGTAAGGTATATCGAGTCTATCTTTATGAATAGCATAAAGCCGTTCCGCCCATTCCCCGTCGGCCACGGAATTCCAGTGTTTATAGGCATTCAACCTGTCAATCAGGAGGTCCTCCAACCCTATTACCCTGACGAAACTCTTCTTGTTTCGGGAAGTATAGAGGGTGTTGACCTTGTCCATATCACCCGCCAGAATATCACTGGGAATCTCCACGGCCACCTCGAGGCCCGGGTGATACCAGTACCTGCCTTCCCTGATAAATCCCATATCGTTCAGAATCTGGTCGGCCAATTCGTGGTCAACATACACCATATCTATGTCGGCAGTAACATACTCACCTCTGGTGTATATTTCTACCGCCATTCCACCTACTATAATAGGGGTTACCCTAAACCGTGCCTGTGAAAGCCGGGTGAAGATTTCGGCAACCCCTATCATGCGTTCAAATTTAGGCTTATCTTGTAGCCGTTTCAGCTCATTTTTCCAGCTCATAGTACCACTCCGTAGGCGAGAAATACATTATTTTCCCTTCTCTTTCCGCCTTTTCCCACTTGTTCCTGGCAATAAGGGTAAGTATCTTTCTTTCTTCTTCGTCGCGCGGCTTGCGACGGTACAGTTTTTCCCGGTACTGACGTCGTCTTAATATATCCTTATCAACTTCTCCTTTGACCAAAGCAATTTCTCGTTCCAGATCATCAAGAAACATTTCGGCCATTACAGCCATCACCCCTTAACCGGCTTCTCTACCCGGGATTTCAGATGCACTCGTTCTTTCGCATGGTGTTATATGTAATTGCTCTTACCAGCATATTACCAGAATATAGGAAGAGGGGTAAAGCATTTCCGAGTGCAAATAGAGGGGATAGGGTATGGTTCTCCTAAACAAGTGGTGAGAAGCCTTAACCAGGCCGGGAGCATCGACGATGCCCAAACCGTAAAAGCCTTGGAAATGGTCGATGACCGTAATAGAACGGTGCACACTTACGATGAGAAGCTTGCAAATTCAGTCTTCGAACACATCAGAATCTATGCGCCATTGATCAGAGAAGTTCTGTCGCTAATGGAGGCTAGGGAGTGAATATAGATTTCATTAGAGAAGAGGTCGCTAAAGCGGCCAACAAAGCCAGCCTCAAGAATTGCCGTATTGTCGTATTCGGTTTGCGTGCCTCGTCTACAAATACTGTGGGCTCGGATCTCTATCTCGGTCTGTGGTATCACTCTCACCCTGCTACTGGTGTCCTAACCGCCTTCCAGGAAGCCCTGGAAGAGTCAACGCATCCCCTGCCACGTCGATCTAGTGATGTTGAACAAGGCTAGACCCGAATTTGTCGAATCAGTCCTTAAAGACAGCGTCACAGTCTACGAAGACACCGTGATGCAGCAGTAGTTCCGGCGTGCAAGCAGGGACAGTCCCTACTTGTCAGTGGTATTCAAGGTAACCCGCAAAAACCGAATACGTCGAAAACTCCCGGAAAAGTTTCAATCTCCCGAACTTAAAAGGTGTCTTGCCCTCGCCGGTTTTGGTATCGAAATCTACATTACCCCGCCTTGATTATCCTCGCCAATATTGGAGTCTCAAGGTCATTCCAATAATGGTTCCTAAATTTATTAATGGTGGTCGGCGGGGGTGATGAAAATGCGTTGGCCAAAATTTCTCCAAAACACTTGACCGGTTACACCTGTCACATTAATTCTCTATATCCCGAACGAAAGCCCGGTAATCTCCGCCACGTCTTCAGGTGCCAAACCTTTTTTCAGGGCCGCCCGAGCCGTTGCCTTCTTCTCCATTCGTCCTTCCATCCGTCCTTTTTCCATACCGATGGCTATTCCTTCTTCTCTTCCTTCTTCCCTTATCCACCGCTCAATCTGGGTCATCTTTATCACCTCCAGCAAACGCTTTTTATCTGCCTCGGTCATGTATTTGTCGCTCAAGGCTATTATCGCGGCAAAGACAAAGTTCTGCCTGTGGTCCGGCCTGGAGCAATCACCACTGCCGTCCCTGTATTACGCGTGCCCCACACCTTATCCCTCCATGTCTCGAATCTTGGCCAGAAATTCTCCCGGCTTGACGATCCTTACTCCCCGGTAATCTCTCAGCACCAAAAGATGCGAATCACCGCTCACTATGTAGTCCGCCTCTGCTTCCAGTGCCGCAGCCAGGAACTTGTCATCGTCCGGGTCCGCACATACCCCCCGGACTTGCAATTCGCCGGGAACGAGGGTAGCCAAACGCATCAGCCCGGTGATGTATTTTTGAGGCAGGTCCTTGTCAATATGACCGTAATACCGCCGTATCTTGTCCCTCCCCAGAACTTTGGCCACTTCTTTAAGAATGGCGAAAGAAACCACCGGTTCGAACTTTCTTTCATACCAGGCCTTTATAAGTAGCGCGGGGGCACTATCGCTTGATGCGATCAACCCCGAAACCAAAACGTTGGTGTCAAATACCGCTTTAAGCATCCCCGTGCTCCCTGGTCTCTCTTATCGTTTCGGCCACTTCTGAGATCAGTTTTTCCAGGTCAACCTGGCGGTTTGTTTCCTGCACCTTAAATACGAGGTTGAAAAACTCTTGCCTTTCTTTTTCCCACTTCTCGTACTCACTTATGGGAACGATGGCGGCCATCGGTCTTCCCCGGCGTGCGATCACAAACTGCTTCCCGCTGTAGTAAGCCTCTTCGATAATCTGGCCCAACCTGTCGCGGACCTCAATAGGACTTAGCAC